>NZ_JBVJWR010000017.1:0-86635 GCF_055602235.1 Streptomyces sp. NPDC037410
CCCCCCCCCCCCCCCCCCCCCCCCCCCCCCCCCCCCCCCCCCCCCCCCCCCCCCCCCCCCCCCCCCCCCCCCCCCCCCCCCCCCCCCCCCCCCACTCCCGCGTCCGTACGGGGTGGGGCTCAGGAGACGGACCTGCCGAAGAACTCCAGCTCCGCGACGGCCACCTGCTTGCGCGGGTCGGCGCGCCAGGCCGTGCGCAGCACCAGCTGGACCGACAGGGCGTCCCGGACGCGCACGTCGACACGCTGGGTCCCGCCGTCGTCGATGCGGTGGTGCGAGACGTGGAGTTCGCCCGCGGCGTCCTTCACCACGAGATCGAAGGTCTGCGGGGTGGCCTGCCCGTCCGCCTGGGTCGTGTTCTTCGCACTGCCGGGGGTGATGAGCACGCTGAGCAGATCGGTCGGCTCGGCGAAACGCGCCTCCAGGTACTGGCCCGCCGAGTCCCCCGCGTACCCCGTCCCCCACCAGGTGTTCGAGTAGCCGTCGCCCGCCAGCCTCGGGTCCTGCTTCGGCGCGGAGTGCGAGGCCAGCCAGGCGACCGGGTGTACCGGGACGCGCGTGGCGAAGTGGTCCTGCACCGCGCGGGCGGCCGGCGGGCCGCCGAAGACACCGCCGACCACCACGGCCACGACCGCCGCGGCGATCAGGGCCCGGACGAGGACGCGGCTCCGGTCGCGGGCGAGACCGGGCCGCCGGCCGGCGTACGGGCCCTCGGCCGTGGAGAGCCGCTCCGGGACCATCGGGGTCGCGCAGAAACGGCAGAAGTGACGGCCCGGGGTGTTGGCCAGCGAGCAGGCCGGGCACGGGGTGCCGCCCTCGACCGGGGCGGGCGCCGCGGCGGCCCGTACCGCCGGACGCGCCGCCTCCGGACGCGCGGGCAGCACGGGAGCGGCGACGGCCGGCTCCGCGGGCCGGGACTCGGGGACCGGGACGAGCAGGGAGCGCGCGACGGTGTCCGAGGGCGGGTCGGCGGCCGGAGCGGTGGGTTCGTCCGGTGCCGTCGACGCTGCCGGTGCCGTCGGGCGTCCGGGCACCGGCTCTTCGGGCGTCGGCCTCACGGAGTCGGGTCCCTCGGACCCCGTCCTCGCCTCCGGTACGGGTACGGGCATGGCCGCCTCGGTGGACGAGGGTACGGCGGGCAGCGGGGCGGTGACCTCCTCCGATCCGGCAGTGGACCCGGCCTCCCGTGCGGACCCGGCCTCCGGTGCGGAACCGGCAGGCCCGACGGAGGTCTCCGGTGCCTCACCGGCCGGGGTGTCCCAGCGCAGGAACGCTCCGCAACCGTCGCAGAACGACTGGTCCGACGTCCGCACCGGGCTCGCGCAGTCCGGGCAGGGGCGGGACTGGGGCGCGTCACTCATGGGGGTCATGCTCCTTCTGCTGTACGGGAAGTGGTCACCGCGACGGTGAACGGCAGGTGCGCCGGGCGGGCCGCGGCCACGACCGCCCGCAGCCGGTGCGGATCGACCGAGGCGGGGTCGGCCACCCGCAGGAGGACGTGCAGCCCGGCCACGGGTGCCCCGGGGAACGGGCCGAGCGGGCGGGCGGACCAGCTCGCGCCGCCGCTCTCGGTGATCTCCGGGGCGACGCCGAAGGCCAGCCGCACCGCCGCCGCGAGTCCCCGCCGGGTGCCGCGGACCCGGTGCAGCGCCACGGCCGAGGCGACCGCGTGGCGGCGCAGCGGCAGCGGCTCGCTGCCGTCCAGCTCCGCACCCACCCAGGTCGCCAGGTAGTCCACGAAGTCGGCGGGGGCCAGAGCGGGCGTGAAGTACGCCTCCAGTGAGTCGAGGACGTTGAACAGGGGAGCGAGGACGACGTCGAGGCCGGAGACGAACCGCTGCCCGAAGTCGTCCTCCGCGTAGACGGCGGGCAGCGCCGCCCCCAGCGGGTACGGGGTCGCGAGGCCCGGGACCGTACCGCGCGCGGAGCCGGTCACCGCGCCTCGATCACACGGACGCGGTGGTCGAACGGGAACAGCAGCGCGGACGGCGCCAGCTCGATGCGGTCCGTCGCCTCACCCCGCCGGCCGGTCAGCGGATCCGCCGGGTGCAGCTGCACCTCGTCCACCAGCTCCACGCCCGGCACCCGCTGGAGCGCCGCGAAGACCTCCCCGGCGCGCAGCGGGCGCCCGAACGGCCAGCCCTCGCCGTGCGCGCCGCCGGTCAGCGGGTCCAGGTACGCGTACAGCGTGTCCAGCGCCTCGGCGCGCACCCGCTCCGCCTCGGCCGCCCGGAACGAGTGCAGCGTCGCGACCACCGTCACCCCCTGGTAGAACGGCGGGCCGACGGCGAGCCGGGTGCCCAGGGGGCGCCGCTCGTCGAGGAAGCCCGTGACCCGGGACAGGAGTTCGTCGCCCGGGACGAGCTGCTCGAAGCGCAGCCGCCCGCCCCGGTCCGGCACCGCCTGCGGTACCACCAGGACCCGGACCGCGTTGTCGCCCGCCTCGGCCGCGTCCGCCGCCAGGCAGGAGATCCGCGCGGCCTCGGGAGCGGCCCGCCGGGCCAGCTCCTCGTAGTCGCGCGCGGTGACGGCCCGTTCCTGCGCCCGCAGGGTGACGGGCGCGCGGGACTTGGCCTCCTCGACGGTCTCCCCGTCCACCCCGCCCCGCGCCGCCTCGCGGTTCTCGACGCGCGCGATGTACGGGATGGAGCTGCGCAGGACGGTGATCGTGGAGCGGGCCACGTTCCCCGCGCGGCCGCCGCCGGTGCCGTAACGGACCGCGCGGATCGCCGCGCCCTTCGGCGGCACGGCACCGAACTGCCGCAGGGTGCCGTCCGGTTGGCGTACGGAAGGGCCGAAGGCGATCTCGCCGGTCGTCGCGTCCAGGGTGTAGTGCCGGTCACCGGGGCGCGAGGAGGCGAAGTCGCGGACGGCGGACCACTCCTGCCAGCCGGCCTCCGGGTCCTCCTCGTCCCCGCCGCCGTCCGCCCGCTCGGCGACCTGGAGCAGTAGCGGCGGCCGGTCCACGACCGGAGCGTGCGCGAGCCGTACCCGCTGGCCCGGGACGCCCTCGGACTCGCCCAGACGCTCGTCCCGCACGGCCTCCGCGTGCGCCGCCCGCACCGTGCCGCCGATGGTGAACGCGGCCGCCGCCCGTACGGTCGGCGACTCGCTGTACGACGGCAGACCCTCGACCGGGTCCACGACCCGGCAGCGCACCCAGCCCGCCTCGTGCCCGCCGAGCCGCGAGACCGCGTGCCCGGACGGCACGTGCAGCACCACCTCGCCCGGCCGGTTGAGCCCGCCCGTGGAGTCCTCGTCGACCTCGCACGCGACCCAGCCCTCCGCCGCCGACCAGGCCTCCCACACCAGCGGCGGGCGGCGCGGGTCCACGCCGACGCCGTCCACCCGGCTGTCCAGGTCGAGGACGAGCACACAGTCCGGCACGGCGGCCGAGAGCCCGAGCAGCAACGCGTCCCCGACGCGCGGCAGAGCGGAGAAGGCGGGGACGTCATCGCCGCCCACGATGTCCTGCGACCGGTCCTCCGGCGTCCCCCCGGCCTCCTGCCGCAGCAGACGGGTCAACGCGCAGGGCACGACGGTCAGATCGGCCGTCGTCGCGAAGACGACCGCCTCCTCCGTCTCCGTGCGCCCCGTGGACACCTCCGTGCCGACGGGCAGCAGCACCGGCTCGGGCTGCGGCGCGGAGAGCCGGAAGGTGATGTCGGCGCGGGCCGCGGCGGGCGGGAAGAGCGTCACACCGAGCAGGTCGAGAAAGGCCAGGTGGTTCTTCTCCGGGACCCGGTTGAGCCGGTAGACGAGCTGGTCCGCCATGTGCGCGACGGCCTCGACCAGGGTGACGCCCGGATCGGACACGTTGTGGTCGGTCCACTCGGGGCACGCCTGCTGGATGTAGCGCTTGGCGTCGTCGACGAACTGCTGGAAGCGGCGGTCGTCGAGATGGGGTGCGGGCAGGGCCATGGCGGCTCTTTCAGTCCTCGGAGGGGATGACGTAGAAGGGGAAGACGAGGTTGCGCGGATTGTTCGCGCCGCGCACCCGGTAGCGGATGTCGATGTACAGGGTGGTCGGCTGCCCGGGCGCGGGGGCGACCGTGACGTCCTCCACCTCGATCCGCGGCTCCCAGCGGTCGAGCGAGGACATCACCTCGTACCGGACCCGGCCCATGGTCGCGTCGTTGACCGGAGCGAACACCAACTCGTGCACCGCGCAGCCGAATTCGGGCCGCATCGGCCGCTCGCCCGGCGCCGTCGCGAGCACCAGGCGCATCGACTCCTCGATCTCGCGGTCGCGCCGGACCAGGGCGATCGAGCCGCTCGGCCCGGTGCGCAGGGGAAAGCCCCAACCGGCACCGACGAAGTGCTCACTCATGGCGTCCTCCTTCTGCTCAGAACGGCAGGTTCGCCGCGACGGGGTTGGGCATCGGGACGGTCGAGGTGACGAACATCGGCGCGTTCACGACGGCCTGGGTCAGCGCCGACACCTTGAACTTCGCCCCGGCCTTGATGTCCACGCCGAGACCCGCGTTCAGCCGGATCTTCCCGGCGGCGGAGAGCGTCAGATCCATCCCCGACTCGACCGTGACCCCCCGGGCCCCGCTGATCGTGACCGTGCCGTCGCTGTCGATGGTCAGCGTCGTGCGCGCCTCGTTCAGCTCGACGCTCAGCCCGCCCTTCGACGTCCGCAGCCGGATGCCGTGCGAGGCACGCGTCCGGCCGCCCTCCTCGCGCAGCTCCACGGTGTGCCCGGTGCGCGAGGTCAGCGCACGCCACTGCACCCGGCCGCTCGTCGGATCGACGGGCGCGACCCGGTCCGTGGCCGGAGTGTGCCGGTCGACGCCGTTGTACAACCCCGCGAGAACATACGGGTGTTCAAGAGAGCCCCGGTCGAAGGCGCACAGCACCTCGTCGTCCACCTCGGGCAGTACGAGACCACCGCCGCCGCGCCCGCCGAGCTGGGCGACCCGGCACCAGCCGCTCTCGTACGTCGCGGAAAGCCACGGGAACCGCAGTCTGACCCGGCCGAGCGACAGCGGATCCTTGGTGTTGGTGACCAGCGCGACCGCGACGCCCGGCATGGGCGGCGCCGGCTCCCCGCCGCCCGAGGCCGTCCCGTACAGCGAACGGAACTGCCGGCCCGACACCGTCAGCCAGGTGGTGAACTGCCGCCCCGACGCGAAGACATGGCGCACCCCGGTCGCGGTGTAGCGCCCCTCGAACGGGAACCCGGCACCCTTCACGGCCACCGGCTGCCCCGGCTTCAGCGACGGATTGCCGGTGACGGCGACCTCCACCTCCGCGAACGACCCGGTGACGTCGTCGGCGAGCGCGGCCGCCGCGTGCGTCACCTCCGACTGCGTCGTGAACGGCGTGCCGGTCGCGGCGAGTTCGGCCGCGCCGAAGGGCGCCGACAGCTGTGCCGGGGTGATGTCCGAGACGATGTCCCGGCTCGCGACGGCGGGCGTCGGCGAGGACAGGGCCTGCTTCGTACGGGGATCCCAGCCCCGCACGTCCACCCTCCCCACCTGCCCGGCGGCCGTCACCGACACCCGGCTGTGCAGCGTGTTCGCGCCGAAGTCCAGGACGTACGGGCTGGCCGCGGCCGGCGTGGTGTCGGCGGGGGCGGAGGAGGCCGGCGGCAGAGCGGCGAAGACGAGGCGGCCCGCCGCGTCGACCGAGAGCCGGACGTCGTTCTCCCGGGCAAGGCGCGACAGGAAGTCCCAGTCCGTGATGTTGGGCTGGGTCGCCAACTCGTAGACGGTGGGCGTGGCTTCCACCTTGCCGAGCGGGATGCGGTTGAGCGCGGCGAGCTTCCGGACGATGTCGGAGGCGGTCATGTTCGGGTAGCCCTCGACCCGCCGGTTGCGCAGCAGCCGGTGCCCCGGGTCGTAGCCCCGCACGATCAGGTACCGCCCGTGCCCGGGCGTCGCGTCCACCTCCACGGCGGTGACCTCACCGGTCAGCATGGGCTCGCCGAGACGCCCGTCCGTGAACGGGGACAGCACCGCCATGGCCCCCACCTTCAGAAAGGGGAACTTCTCGGTGAGCGTCCCGTCCTTGTCGCTGAACGTCAGCTGGAACGCGGACGGGACGTTGACACTCGCGTCCACCCAGCCCTCCGTGAGCCGGACCGCCAGCGGGTCGGGGAGCGGCGTGCCGTCGAGCTGCACGTGGAGGACGGTGGTGAAGGTCTTCTCGCTCATGAGGCGCCCTCGGTCTCCGGCATGTCGGTGGTGGACGGGAGCAGCAGTTCCGTGCCCGGGCGCAGCCGCATCGGATCGTCGATGCCGTTCGCCTCGGCGATGACCCGCCAGCGCGTCGCGTCGCCGTACTCCCGCCAGGCCAGCGAGGCGAGCGAGTCCCCGGCGACCGTACGGTGCGCCTTGCGGGCCGACAGCGCGCCCGACGTCGGGTTCTGCTTCTTGGTCGCGGTGGCGACCTCGGTCAGCGACAGCGAACAGGTGGCACGGATCGGGATGCCGCTCGGGCTGAAGAGGGTGTACGTCGCGGAGACGTCCGTCACGTACGCGACGAACCGCACCGTCGAGAACGACCCCCACGAGAACTCCACCCACGGCGGCGACGGCGCCTTCGCGCCGATGCTCTGCTGGGTCACCTCGCAGCAGGACAGCAGGAGCTCCACCTGCTGCAGCACGTCGTTCGACGACGGATCGTCCGACCGGTCGAGGAACACCTCCAGCCGGAGCCGGGCGGGCTCGCTGCCGGTGAACTTCGGCGGCGCGCCACGGGTGTACGCCACCGCCGGCTCGGTGTGCCACTTCGCCGACCGGCTCAACTCCAGCTGGTCCGGGTTGAACTGGAACTTCACCTCGCCGATCCGGCCCCCCATCGAACCGCCGAGGTCCGTCGGCGGCTGATGGATCGACAGCGAGGCGCGCGACAGTCCCCGGGCCGCGAGGGCGCCCATGATCCCGGCCATCTCAGGCGCCCCCCGCGTCGGTGAAACCGTGGTGCGCGATCTCGAGCGCCTCGGTGGCGACGGCCGGATTGGCCGGGTCCAGCGTCGGCCCCGTCCAGCGCACCGGCAGCACCTCGACGAGCCCCCACTGCGCGACCGTCGACCCGTCCGCGCGCAGCGCCGCGATCTGCGCCGTCGGGCGCGTGATGCCCGTCGCGAGCGACGAGATCCAGGCGGCGACCTTCGCCGTGTCCGGGGTGAGGGGACGGGTCAGGCGGATGGTCGAGAAGGTCACGCGGGTGGGGAGCTGCCACACGAAGCCGTTGTTGCCGCCCTCCCGGCGCTGCTCCACCTCCACCTCGGAGGACAGGCCGTCGCAGCCGTTGAACAGGCCGAGGTCCTGGCCGTCGATCGTGAGCTTGAAGAAGACGGTGGATGCGGGGTCCAGCTGCGTGGGCATGGGCGGGTCTCTCGGTAGGCGGGTCGGGGGTGCTTGCTAGTGGCCGTGGTCGCGGAGCCGGCCCACCCGCTCGCGGTCGGCACGGAGCTCGGCGCGCAGCAGGCGCGAGAGCGGCGTGACGAGACGCCGGGCCAACTCGTCGAGATGCGTCGGCGATTCGGCGTCGGGAGCCGCTTCGGGGGCGGGCTGCCGCGCGGGCGGTGAGGCGGTCGCGGTACGGGCGACGGTGGGGGCGGCGCGGGGTGCTGCTTGCGGTGAGGCGGTGGCGGCGGCGGTCGGCTGGATCGGGACGGGGGGTGCCGGAGGGGGAGCGGGCGGCGCGGGAGCGGGCGTGCTCTGACGCTGTACGACCACCGGCCGGGCGGTCGGCCGCACCACGGCCGGCTCGGGGAGGGGGACGACGGACCGCTGGACGGCGGGCGGAGGGCCCGGGCGGGAGAGGGGAACGGTCGCCGGGGCGGGCGCGCTCACGGTCCCGGGGATGCTCGGGGCGAGCGGCCGGGTGGTGGCGAGCGGCCGAACGGAACGCCGCTGGACCGCGGGCGCGGTGGCGCGGGGGAGGTCGGCGAGGGTGACGACGGGGAGGGGCGCGGCCGTCGCCCGCACCGGTGCCGGCGCTTCGACCGGGCGGGTCGGTGCGGCGGTGGCCGCGGGCGCGGGTGCGGGTGCCGGAGGGGCGAGGGGAGGAATGACCGGGGCCCCGATCGGGGACCGACGAGGTACGGGCTTGGCCTGAGGAGAGGGCGAATCGGCGAGCGAGCGCTGAACGGGCGCGCCAAGGCCCGGCCGAACGGGCGGCGTTGCGGCGACGGCGCGGTGCGGCCCGGATGCCCGGGGGTCCGGCGCGACCGGATTCCCGGGGCGCGCCGGGGGGAGGGACGCGGTAGCGGGTGCGGGGTCTGTTCGGCGTGAGGGGGCGGCGGGGGTGGGCGGGGTGGTGGGAGTGGCAGGGGTGCGCGGGGTGGTGGGAGTGGCAGGAGTATCCGGAGTGACCAGAGTGGCGGGAGCGGCCGGGGTGGTGGAACTGGCAGGAGTGCCCGGAGTGGTCGGGGCGGTGGGAGGGGCGGGAGCGACCTTGGTAGCCGGGGGTGCCTGAGCGGCGGGGGTCGCGGGGGCCGTCTGGAGTGTCGGAACGACGGGGGGCGTTGGAGCGGCGGCTGGAGTGGCCGGGGCTGCCGGGATAGCCGGAGTCGCCGGGGCGGCTGGGGTGGCCAGGGGCGCCGGAGCGGCTGAGGTAGCAGCCGGGCACGCCGGAGTATCCGGGGCCGCCGGGATCGCCGGGATCGCCGGGATCGCTCGGGTCGCCGGACTCGCCGGGGCCGCCGGGGGTGCCGCAAGCGTCGGAGCCGCCGCGGGCGCCTCCGACGGCGGCGGTGTCGTCGTCGCCGTGCTCCAGTCGGCTCCCGGCGCGCGACGCGCGCGCCGTACGGAGGGGCGGCGCTGCACCGGAGTGTCGGGCGCGCCGACGGGAGTCCCGGGCCCGGTGGGGGAACCAGGGCCCGGGACGTTCTGGGGCCGCCCGGGGCGCGAGGGCTCCGGCGCGGCATTGTCGGGTGCGGGCGTGGCACCGGCAGGTGTGGTGGGCGTGGGTGCCGCGAACGGCCTCGCGGCACCGGCAGGAGCCAGGTGGCGCGGAGGCTGTACGGGCCGGGCGGAGAGCAGCGGCGAGCGCCGCGCGGGCGCGGGCCGGACGGGCCCGGAGGGCGTGGCACCCACAGCCCGCGTCTCCGCGCGCGGGGTGCCGACGGCCTCGCGCCCGGACGGCGCGACGGACCGGACCGGGTCGGTCGCGGCGGCACGCTGAACCGCCTGGGGGCGGGACGGAGACGGGGCGGAGGCGCTGGTCGCGGGCGGGGTGGCCGAGCGGCCGCGTACCGGGGCGGTCGCTTCACCCCGGACCGAAGCGGTCGCGTCGCTCGGTACGGGGGCGACTGCGTCGGCCCGCGCCGGAGAAGCAGCGCTGTCCCGTGCCGGCCCGGCTGCCGCGCCCCGTAGCGGGGCCGCTGCCACGCGTGGTACCGGAGTTGTGCTGCTCTCTGCCGGATTGGCGGCGCTGCCGCGTGCGGGGGTGGATGCGCGACCCCGTAGCGGGGCCGCTGCCCCGCCCGGTGCCGGAGTCGTGCTGCCCTCCGCCGTACCCCGTGCCGGGGTGGACGCGCGGCCCTTCGCCGGGGCCGCTGCCCCGTTCGGTGCCGGAGCCTTGCCGTCCTCAGCCGGGCCGGCGGACCTACCCCGTGCCTGGGGGGACGCCTGGTCCCGTACCGGAGCCGCCGTCCCGCCCCGTACCGGAGCCGCAGTGCCCTCGGCCGGGCCCGCCGCCTCGCTCCGGGCCGGAGCGGCCGCGTTTCCTCGCCCTGGCGTGGAGGCCTGACGCTGCGCGGGAGCGGTCGCCTGACCCCGTACCCGCGCGGGTCCGGCGGGTCCCTTGGAGGCCGAGACCTCCGGCGTCTGCCCGTTCCGGCCGTCGTGGGCCTCGGGTGCGCGCTGGATCGGCGGCGACGGGGTGGTGCCGGTCGCAGGGGGTCCCGCCACCGGCAGTCGCAGGCCCGGGAGTTCCGGGGCCGGGGTGCCCGACGGCGGGCGGACGGGGCGTACCGCGTCGAGGAGTACGCCTCCGGGCGCGTCCGGGACCGCGCCGTGGCCGAGGCCGGTCTGGAAGGAGGGGTTCCAGTGGGTGGCGAGCGACGACGCGAAGCCGTGCTCCGTGATGGTGCGGGAGGTCCCGTCGAGGACGCGCTGCACGGGCGGCAGCCCGAGCCACGCATCCCCCGGCGCCGTCGCCGGCGCGACGGACTCCGTGACCGGCTCCGCTCCGGACGACCTCCGCGCCCGCCATCTCTCGAACATGCCCATCCCTTTTGCCAACCTCCTTTCCCCCTGCCGTGCTTACGCCTGCGACCGCTCCACCAGCGACGCCACCTGTGCCACGTACCTGCGCCGGTCCGCGTGTTCCAGGTCGAGGATGTCGTCCATGCCCCAGTGGAAGTGGAAGGCGAGGTACGCGGTCTCCTCCTCGATCCGGTCGGCCGCGTACGTCACGATTCCCCCAGGCGGCTCCCGGCCAGCTCGACCTCGAAGGACTCCTCGCAGTGCGGGCAGGCGACGGCGGCCCGTGTGTGGCCCTCGGCGTTGATCTGCCGGTAGAAGTCCTGGAGGAACGCCAGGTCGGAGGCGAACATGTTCTCCACCGTCCCGTCGTGGACCGACGGGAGCGTGCCGAGCCGGGTGATGACCCGGCCGAGCAGCACCACGGACAGGTACGCCGGGTTCTCGCGGACCCGGACGTCCCGCAGCGGCAGCAGCTCGTCCCGGGCCGTGGCCAGCCGCATCGCCCCGTGCCGGTGCACGGTGCCCGCCTCGTCGACGAATCCGCGCGGCAGCTCGAACTCGAACTCGGTGCGCAGCGGCTCCTGTCGGCGGTCCGACGGCGCCGCCCCCGCCGATCCTTCGCGTCGCATCAGCCGAGCGTCAGCTCTTCGAAGGTGATGGTGACCTGCTCGGTCAGGGCGGCCGCGTCACCGGCCTTGGTGGAGCTCAGCGCGACCTTGGTGCACCAGGCGTTGCGGAGGTTGTACCGCTTCACCTCGGTCAGCTGGTAGTCCATGAAGATGATGGACGCGTTCTTGCGGGCCGTGCCCATGTCGCCGGCCATGGAGGCGGTGATCCACTCGGTGAACGCGGCGGACTGCGTGGCGCCGCGGGTCACCGTGCACTCGCCGGCCTTCTTCACGCCGGGGAGCTTCTTGATGATGGGCTTGCCGTCCGCCGAGACCTGCTGGTACTCGATGACGTCCTGCTCCATGGTGAGGCCGCTGATCTCCTGCAGGGTCTCGACCATGACGCCGTCGATCTGCAGGCCGAAATTGTGGGTGGTGAGGGCGTCACCGGTGTCGAGGGCCATGCGGGTCACTCCTGTTCATGAGGGGTGGGAAGGGGTACGGACTCGGTGGGGGAGGGCGGGCTACTCCTCCAGCTCGCCGCCGCCGCCCTGGAACTGCGAGAGGCGGAAGACCACGAACTCCGCCGGCTTCACGGGCGCGATGCCGATCTCGCAGACCACCCGGCCGAGGTCCACCGACTCCGGCGGGTTGGTCTCCTCGTCGCACTTCACGTAGAAGGCGTCCTCGGCGCGCTGGCCGAACAGGGCGCCCTGGCGCCACTCGTTGACGAGGAACGCGGAGATGTTGCGGCGGATACGGGCCCACAGCGACTGGTCGTTGGGCTCGAAGACCACCCACTGCGTCCCGACGAGGATCGACTCCTCGAGGTAGTTGAAGTAGCGGCGGACGTTCAGGTACCGCCAGGCCGGGTCGGAGGCCAGCGTCCGCGCGCCCCACACCCGGATGCCGCGGCCCGGGAAGGCGCGGATGCAGTTGACGCCGAGCGGGTTGAGCAGGTCCTGCTCGCCGCGCGTGATCTGGAGCTCCAGGTCGACCGCGCCGCGCACGATCTCGTTGGCGGGCGCCTTGTGGACACCGCGCTCGGCGTCGTTGCGGGCCCAGACGCCGGCCATGTGACCCGACGGCGGCACCGAACGGGTCTGGCCGCCGGCCGGGTCGAAGGACTTGATCCACGGGTAGTAGAGCGCCGCGTACCGGGAGTCGTAACCGGCCGTCTCCTGGCGCCACTTGCGGATGTCACGGGCGTTCATGCCCGGCGGCGGGTCCAGGATCGCCATGCGGTCGCCCATCAGCTCGCAGTGCGCGATCAGGCCGAGCTGGACGGCCTTGACCTGCTCCACGTCGATGAGCCCCTGCTGGTAGGCCGCCATCAGGTCCGGCACGGCGACCATGTTGATCTCGTCGAAGGCCTCCAGACCACCGAAGCCGGTGCGGTCGGCGGAGTCGCCGATGAACTGCCCGGACTCCATCGCGGCGAGGGCGTCGTCCCGTACCGCGACCGGGGCGGGGGCCTGCGCGGGCGGGGCCAGGGTCACGGTCTGCGCGTCGGGCCTGGCGAGCTGCCCGCCGGCCACGGCCTCCTCCAGGACGATGGTCTTGGAGCGCTGCTTGACCTGCGCGACGACGTAGTTGCGGGCGCTCTTCTTCGCGGAGGCGTCGAAGCTCTCGACGACCTTCTCGCCGTCCCTGACGACCAGCTTGAACCGCTCGGCCTCGCCCTCGACGTCCTGCACCTCGACGGTGAGCGCCCCGCCCGCCTCGGAGCCGGCGGCGATGGCCGCGACCCGGAAGGTGCCGAGCGCGACGGCCTCGCCGACGGCGAGCTCGCGCGGCGCGGCGGCGGCCGCCCCTACGGGCTCCGTGGCGCCCTGGGCGTCCCCGCCGCCCACGCGCACCACGTACGCGGCGGTGCCGCCGTTGTTGAAGAAGCCGTACACGGAGTGGGCGAGGTAGTACCCGTCCGTGAAGTCACCGAACGACGCGACGAACTGAGACCAGTTGGTGACGAGCACCGGCTCGTTCAGCGGCCCGGCCGGCGACAGGCCGACGAAGGCGGCGACGGAGGTCCCGACGCCCTCGATGGGCCGGGAGCCGCTGGCGACTTCCTCGACGTAGACGCCGGGGGACAGGTAGGTGGGCATCGAGCTCTACTCCGATCACATGCTGCTGACGATGGTGAAATCGGCCATCGGCGCCGGGGCGTCCGCACGGACATCGGCCGAACGATGACGACTCTCGCCCAGCCCCAACCGCCCCGACCAGGGAAGAAGGGGCGCTCGCGAGGGCAGCCGGGGATGCCCCAACGGTCACGCTCCCCGGGCCGGACCTTCCCTCGCCGGTACGGTCGCGGCCGTCGGAGCCGTATCGGCGCCGGGGACACCCGCACCCCTTGACACGGCGCCCCGGCGTGCGAGGGTAGGGCCGGAGCGCCCACCGGCCGGGGGGCCCGGTCGTCCGTGCCGTACCGCCCCCAAGGTGCGTCGGGGCAATCCGTGTTGCCCTCGCACCGGCCCTTTCGGGCAGCCGCGACCCACCCCCGCCCCCCTAGCCTGCGTCCATGACCATCTGGACCTCTCTGGACCCGGCCGATGTCACCGTCGAGCCGGGGGCCCGGACCTCCGCCCGGCTACGGGTGCGCAACACCGGGGACACCGTCGAGGAGTACCGGCTCTCCCTCGTCGGCAAACCCTCGGGCTGGTCCCGGGTGGAGCCGGACGTCCTCCGCCTCTACCCGGGCAGCGAGGGGACCGCCGAGATCACCTTCGCCCCGCCCCGCTCCTCGGACGTGGAGGCCGGACCCCTCGCGTACGGCGTCCGCGTCGACCCCAGGGAGAACGCCGGCGCCCGCGACGTGGTGGAGGGCCGGCTGACCGTCACGCCCTTCACCGAGACCCGCGCCGAGCTGCTGCCGCCCGCGCTCATCGGCCGCTTCCGGGGCCGGGCCAGGATCGCCGTCGACAACCTCGGCAACACCCCGCTGACCGCGTCCCTGATCGCCCGCGACGACGCCAACCGGCTCACCTTCGACCTGCGGCCGAACGCCGTGCAGATCGCCCCCGGCCGCGCCGCGTTCGGCGAACTCACCGTGCGGCCGCAGGCCGTGCGGTGGACCGGCTCCGAGGAGTCGCACCGCTTCACCGTGGCCGTCCGCCGGGCGGGCGACGACACCGCACTCGACCTGGAGGCCACCTACGACCAGCGGCCCGTCTTCGGGAACTGGCTCGTCGTCGCCGGCGGACTCCTCGTGACCGCCGCCATCGCCTTCGCCGTGCTCTGGTTCGGCTTCTCCCCGAAGATCGTCAGCGCCGCCAAGGAGATCCAGGCGACCGGCGCACCCAGGCCCGGGCAGCAGGGCGGCGGGAAGGAGCTGCCCGCAGCGCCCCCGCCCGGCGACACCGGCGGCCCCACGCCCGGCGGGAAGCCGCCCGGCGACCAGCCCCCGCCGCTGGACGGGCCCCGCCCGCCGGCCGACGGAGACGGCGGTACGGACGACGGCGCCGGCGGCCCGGGTGGCGGGACGACCGGCGGCGGATCCGGCGGAGGCGCGCCGACCGACCCGGGACCGGGCTCCGACGACGGCGCGAACCAGCAGCCCCCGCCCCCGCCGGCCCAGACGAAGACCCTTCCCCCCTGGGTCCAGGGCGACCCGAAGGACCTCGTCGTCGAGTACGCGCAGGAGCGCCTCGCGCACATGAGCAACGCCTGCAAGCTCACGGGGAGTTGGACGCGCGGCGTGATCGACAGGGCGACCCGCGACTCGATCGCCTGCTACCAGCACGCCGTCGTCGACGACGCCGTCGCGAACGGCAAGAACTCCGGCGAGATCCTGGACAACGACACGGAGGGCACCCTCGGGCGCTCCACCCTCGTCTCCCTCTGGGCCCAGGGCATCACGCCCGACGAGGTGAAGCCGGGGAGCAGCAGCATGGAGAACACCCAGCTGATGGCCGCCTTCTGGAACGCGTACAACCGTCAGTTCAGCGACCACGACCTCTCCGTGGCGCGCACGAACGCCCGCTCCGGCATCGACAACCTCCGGACGGGTCAGGTGAAGGCCACCCGGAACGACGGCAGCGTCCAGGACCACATCCGCCAGTACCAGGCGGCCGTCGGACTCACCGCGACGGGCACCGTCGACTGGGACACCCTGCACAAGATGGTCGGCGGCAGCGTCATGTGAGCCGCCGGCGCGACCGGCCGAGGGGGCCACCCGCACGGGTGCCCCCCTCCGTCATGTCACGGCGCCCAGGGAGCGCCCGCGTCCGGGACGAGGCGTCCCGCCTTCCGGTACTCGCGCCGCGCCCCGGCCCGTACGTCCTCGCCGGTCACGGCCGCCCCGCGGGCCGCCGCCAGATAGCCGGCCGTCACCGCCGCCGAGCGGATCGCACCGCCCGCCAGCTCGAACTCCACGGCGCACCGGGAGAGTTCCTCGTCCAGGCCCTCCGCCTTCGGCGTGCCCGCCAGGCAGGAGCGCCACAGCGACAGGCGCAGCCCGGGGTCCGGGAACGGGAAGTCCACGACCAGATCGAGACGACGGGTGAACGCCTCGTCGATGTTGGCCCTGAGGTTCGTCGTGAGCACGGCGATCCCGTCGAACGCCTCCAGACGCTGGAGGAGATAGGCGCTCTCCAGGTTGGCGTACCGGTCGTGCGAGCTCTTCACCTCCGACCGCTTGCCGAAGACCGCGTCGGCCTCGTCGAAGAGGAGCACACAGTCCGTGCGGTCCACCTCGGCGAAGATCCGCTCCAGGTTCTTCTCCGTCTCGCCGACGTACTTGTCGACGACCGACGAGAGGTCCACCACGTAGAGGTCCAGGCCCAGTTCGCCCGCGACGACCTCCGCCCCCAGCGTCTTGCCGGTGCCGGACTCCCCGGCGAACAGCGCGACGACACCGCGCCCGCGCCCGCCTCCCGTCCGCAGCCCCCACTCGCCGAGCACCCTGTCCCGGTCGCGGGCCCGGCCGGTCAGCTCGCGCAGCAGACCCAGCGGCTCCTCGGGGAGCACCAGATCGGCGAACCCGACGGCCGGCCGGATCCGCCGCGCATGGCTGTCGAGCAGCGGCGCCGAGACCAGCCGGGCGCCCCGCTGGAGCTGCGCCAAGGTCAGTGCCGTGCCCTCGAACGCGGCGAGCGCCCGCGCGGAACGCGCCGCCCGGCGCACCTGGTCTCCGCTGAGACGGTACGGGGCGGTCGCCGCGTCCAGGTCGAAGTCGACGTCCAGCGAGCCGAGTTCACGGTGCCAGAGGTCGCCCGGTCCCTCCGCGTCGCCCGGCGCGTCGAGCGCGATCAGCTCCGCGTGCGGCGCCCACCGGGGATCGGGAGCCTCGGTGCCGGCGAGGACCACCGTCACCCCGGACGAGGCCAGCGCGCGCACCAGCGGCCCGGGCCGCGGGGGCAGCGGCTCGACGACGACGGCGGCGCCGCGCAGCCGGGCCTCACGCAGCAGCGCCCGCGCCACCGTCTCGTCCACACACTCCGGCCGGTAGCGCAGCACGGGCCGTCCGGCGGCGCGCAGCGCGGCCACCACCCCGTCGGTCGCGGCCCCGGGGACACGCTCCCGCAGATGGACGGTGACGGGCCCGGCGGCGACGACCCGCGCGCCGAGCGGGGAGGAGGTCGCGATCCCGCCGCCGGAGGGTTCAAGGAACTCGACGTCGGCGGACGCCAGGTGCGCATCGAGACGTCCGTCGTCGCCGAGGAGGTGCGCCACCACTCGCTCCGGCACGCGCAGGGCCCGCCCGGGCAGCGGCCTGTCCTCGTCCTCGACCTCCAGGAGGCCGCCGGAGCGCAGCGGTGCGGCCGGATGGAACCGGTCGCGGGCGGCCGGGTCGAAAGGACCCGTGCCCGCGAGGTCCAGGGCCAGCGCCACGGTGGCGCGGCGCCGACCCACGTCGTCGTTGAGGTACCCGTACAACGCCGCGAAACCCCGGTCCACATCGGGCGCGAGCGCCGCGACGAGGACGTGCGCGTCGAGCCCGGTGAGCCCGAACGCCCGCGCGAGGCCGGCGAGCCGGCCGGTATCGCCCGGGTGGGAAAGCGGGACGCCGTGGTCCCCTGCCGGGACGCCCGGGGCCGGAAGCGGGACGCCGTGGTCCCCTGCCGGGACGCCCGGGGCCGGAAGGGGGTCGCCGTGGTCCCCTGCCGGGACGCCCAGGGCCGGAAGCGGGTCGCCGTCGTGCCCTGCCTGGGCGCCCGCGTCCGGAACCCGCACCCCGCCCTCCTTAGACGCCCCCGTCCCCGCCCCCGGTCCCGGCTCCGCCGCGATGCGGCGGGCCGTCTCCTCCGTGACGTACAGGCCGCGCAGCGGATCGCCCGCCGTGGGGTCCCCGGTGCTCCGGGCGTCCACCAGTGCGGCGACCCGGCCGCGCAGGGCGGCGAGCAGGCCGAGCACACCGGTCGGATCCGTGAGGTCGTCCCCGGTCACGCGCCACCTCCCACACGTCGTCGCATCCGGGGCCTGGAGTCCCCCGGTACGCCGTCGATCCCGCGCACCACCACCTCCGCGCCCTCGGTGACCGGCGGCGCCGCCGCGTACACCGGGGTGACCGGGAACGGTGTGGTGACGACGACGTCGAGCGAGGGCTTGAGCTCGCCGCCCAGCGCGGACCAGATGTCCGCGAGCGAGCGCGACTCCGCGGGCGGCACCGCGACGGAGAGCGGCAGGGACGCGGCGATCGGCCGCACGGACTCCGGCACCGCGTCTCCGCCCAGCGCCTCGTGCGGCAGGAGCAGCGCCAGCGCGCCCGACAGGAGCCGGTGTTCGTCCTCGGGCCGGGAGGTCCAGGCGGTCACCAGGTACGAGAGCCGGAACCAGCGCGGCGGCTGGCGTCTGCGCGTCACGATCCCGTCGGCGTCCCGCTCGGCCACCGCACCGCGCTCGCGCCGGGCCACGTCCTCGCGGATGTCGTACAAGTAGGCGTTGAGCGTGGGGGTGTTGCGGCGGGCCGCCCAGTCGCGGGTCGGGGCGTCGAAGGCGATGTCGCCCGTGACGGCGGGGGCGAGCAGCCGGCGCAGCGCCTCGTCTATCTCGTGGATCATCAGATGTAGCCTTCGCGGAGCGCGTACGCGACGGCATGCGCCCGGTTGGTGAGCTGGAGACGGGTCATGAGCGCGTGCAGGATGTTCTTGACGGTGCGCTCGGAGTAGGCGAGCTTCTCGCTGATCTGCCGGGTGTCGAGCCCCTCGGCGAGCAGCCGCAGCACGTCCACCTCGCGCGGCGCCATCCCGAAGAGCGGCACCGCCCCGCCGGTGCCCGTGCCCGCCGCCGTCGCCCGCTGGAGCCGTCCCACCTGGTTCAGGAGGCGGCTGACCAGGTCGGGCGGCAGTTCGCCGTCGCCGCGGGCCGCGCTGTGCACGGCGCTCAACAGCCGCTGCTCGGTGGCCTGATGGCGCCAGATGATGGCCCGTACCCCGTACTCGACGACCGACAGGAGGTCGGGTTCGCGCAGCTCGCGGGCGACGAGGACGACACGCTGGTCGCGGCCGCGCAGCAGGCGCCGGAGTTCGGCGGTGGTGGGTTCGTCGATCCGGTCGGCGAGCATCACGGCGACCGCGGGGTCGCCCCGGACTCCGTCGTCGTGCTCGGGGGCGAAGTCGATGGTCGGCTGGTGCCTCAAATGGCTGATGAGTCCGGCCCGGCTCAGCGGATCGGACGCGTGGACGGTCACCGTCACCCGCGTGGTGAGCACTCCCGCTACCTGCTCTTTCTCACGTGCCTCTCCCGTCCGGGCGTGGTCGGGCGCCCGGAGGCGACCGGCGCGGCAGCGGCCTCCCGGCCGGTGGTCGCCACGCACGGTGAGGCTCCCCGTGGTCTGCTGGTCCGTGGCCGGTACTCCGGCCACGATGGTCTCGACCAGCTTCCCGCGCGGTGCTCACGTCTCGCTAACGCTCCGCTGCCGTGTTCACGAACCGCACGCGGGGGCCGTCCACAACGCTCCTCCCGTGTGGTGCCCACCACTTGGGAGTCCCGCCGGGCGGCAACGAGCTCACGGCATGTTGAAGCAGGGGAGGGGCCCGGCCGGCCGGCGGTGATGCGGCGGCCGTGGGCGGCGGTGATCACCGCGCATCGTAGGTGCGCATCGGCGGGGTGTCCAAGGGGTTGGCACGCGTGAGAAGACGCCGCCTCCCGCGGCGCCGTCACGGCTCGGTGCGGACGCGCGCCTGCTCCCGTACCGCACGCGGCGACAGACCGAACTCCGCCCGGAACACCCGGCTGAAGTGACTCGCCTCGCCGAGGCCCCGGCGCGCCGCGAGCACGTACGCCGGCAGATGCGCCAGTCCGGGATCGACGAGGTCCGCGCGGATCCGCTCCAGGCGGCGGCGCCGCACGTG
Organism: Streptomyces sp. NPDC037410; assembly: GCF_055602235.1. Lineage (NCBI taxonomy): Bacteria > Bacillati > Actinomycetota > Actinomycetes > Kitasatosporales > Streptomycetaceae > Streptomyces > Streptomyces sp. NPDC037410. The sequence continues at coordinate 19,069 of NZ_JBVJWR010000017.1, forward strand.
ATCGCTCACCGTCACGCCCGACTCCCGGAACAGCGTGTGCAGATGACGTACGGAGATGTGGTGCGCCGCCGCGACCGTCCCCGGTGACAGGTCCTCCGCCAGATGCCCGTCGACGTACGCGAGGATCCGGTCCATGACGCCCGCCGCACCCGTCCCGGACACCGGCCCGGCGCCGCCCGTCTCGCGCAGCAGGGTGCGCAGGATCGCCGACACGTGCTCGCCCATGTCCCGTCGGGCCAGGGGGCCGAACCCGTCGGCTCGTTCGGCCAGCTCGCCGAGGAACGCCGAGAGCACCCGGCCGCTCGGCGAGCGCGGCAGCTCCGCGTTGGCGGTCACCGCAGCCTCCGCCCGCGCCAGCTGCCCGGTCGTACCGGCGTCCAGGGCCAGGACGAAGTACCGGTGGGAGCCGCCGAGTTCGAGCCGGAACGGCCGCGCGCCCGTGTAGAGCACGAAGTCGCCCGGCGCCAGCGCGGCCCGCCGCCCGTCCTGCTCCAGCTCGCCGCGCCCCGACACCAGCAGGCCCAGGAGGTGGCCCGGCCGCGGCGCCGCGGGGGAGGGCCGGGGCATCACCCGTATCTCCTGGTCCCCGCTGATGTCGCAGCCGCTCAGCGCACCGAAGCGGCTCGGCCGCATGTCGGCGGCGTACCCCTCGTCGCCGGCCCGGGCCCGGACCAGCACCGTGTCGGAGGCACCCGACAGGTCCGCCGACGCCGTGTCGAGATAGCCGAAGACCAGATTGCCGTCGTCCCGGCGCTCCACCGGCATGTCGTTCCCCCTCACACACCCGCCCGCACCGGAGAATCCCGGCCCGGCCCCGCACCGGGGACACCCGTCGCGGCCCCCGCGCACCGGACGCACCCGGCCCGGCCCCGCACCGGACGCCCCTGGGCGCGCCGTCCGGTCCGCGCACTGCCGGCACAGAACTCTGCGCTGACGGACCAGTGCCCACCGCGGGATTGCCAGATGCTCGCAGAGTCCCCGCTGCACCCGGAAGCACAGAGGCGGTAACAGATGGATGTACTTCTGGCCATCCTTGGCCAGTTCGGCCTCTACGGCCTGCTCACGGTCGGCATCGCGGTGATCTTCGCCGCGACCCGGGTGGTCAACCTCGCCCAGGGCGACCTGGCCATGACCGGCGCCTACGCCGCCGCCACCGCGACCGCCGCCCCCTTCGGGCTCCGCACCCTGCTCGCCCTCGCCGCCGGCGCGCCCCTGCTCCTGGTCGTCGAGCGGCTGCTGCTTCGCCGCCCCGGCTCCGACGGCCTCGCCGCCATGCTGGTCACCTGGGGTCTCGGCATGGCGCTGCGGCAAGGGGCCGAGCTCCTCTTCACCGGGACCTCGCGCACCGTCGACGTGCCCGTGGACGGCACGCTCGACGTCCTCGGCACCCCCTACCCCACCTACCGGCTGGTCTGCGCGCTGACCGCGATCCTCGTCATCGCCCTCGTCCTGCTCGCGGCCCACCGCACCGACTGGGGACTGAGACTGCGGGCCGTCGCCGACAACCCGGCGATGGCGGCACTCCTCGGCACCGACCCGCGTCGCATGCGCGCCACGGCCTTCATCATCGGCGGCCTGCTCGCGGTGCTCGCCGGAGCCCTCTACAGCCCGGTCCTCGCCGTGCACCCCAGCATGGGGTTCGGCCTGCTCGTCCCCGTCTTCTTCGGGCTGCTCCTCAGCCGCCCCGGATCCCTGGCCACCGCGGCGGGCGCCGCCCTGCTGATCTCCACCCTGTCGGTACTGCTCCGCACCTGGCTCTCCGACACCCTCGCCGAAGCCCTCTTCTACGCCGTCGTCGTCGCGATCGCCGCACTCCGCTCACGCCCCTGGATCGGAAGGTTCTCCGCATGGTTCCGTCGTACCCCCGCGCCCGCGAGCGCCGCATGACGCCCGCACTCCGCACCACCGCGCCGGCTCTGGCGGCCGCCCTCGCCCTCGCCCTCACCGGCTGCCAGGGCGCGGCACTCTCCGACGACGACGCCCCCGCCACCGGCGGACCCGTGAAGATCGGCGTGATCGTCCCGCTCACCGGCCCCGTCTCCCAGGTCGGAACGGCCCTGCGCAACGGCCTCGAACTCGCCGTCAAGAAGGTGAACGCCGACGGAGGCGTGCACGGCCGCCCCGTGGAGTACGTCGTCGTCGACGACGCCGGGGACCCCGCCAACTCCACCCAGCTCGCCCGCCGGCTCGTCCGCCAGGTCAAGGTGACCATGCTGTTCGGCACCATCACCGGCGACACCGCCGAAGCGGTCGGCAGGGTCGCCGACGAGGCGCACGTGCCGTTCGGCACCGCCATCCTCGGCGACACCGAACACTGCTTCGCCTACCAGTGGGGCTTCGGCGAATCCACCCGGCAGATGCTGGCCCCGACCGTGCCAGGCCTGGTCCGTAAGCACGGCACCAAGGTCGCGCTCGTCGGCTCCGACTACAACTACCCCCACTTCTACGCCGGTATCGCCGAGGAACTCGTGAAGAAGGCGGGCGGCACCGTCGTCGCCGAGGAGTACAGCCCCCTCGGCCAGACCGACTGGCAGCCGGTCATCGGCCGCCTGAAGTCGGCCGCCCCCGACACCGTGCTCTCCATGGTCGTCGGCGCGGACGCGGTGACCTTCGCCAAGCAGGCGCAGCAGTTCGGCCTCCTCACCCCGCGGCTCGGCTTCGAGGGCGCCTCCCTCGACGCCGACTTCCAGCCCGCGCTCGGACCGCTCGTCACCGGCCGGACGCACACGGTGCGATGGAGCGACCGCCTCGACGCCCCCGAGAGCCTCGCCTTCGTGAAGGACTACCGGGCCGCCCACCAGTGGAAGGCCCCCGTCCCCGAAGTCGCCGGCAACGCCTACTTCGGCGTCAAGTTCCTGCTCGCCGCCGCCGAGAAGGCCGGATCGAACGATCCCGAGGCCGTGAACAAGGCGATCGGCGGACTGTCCTACGACAGCCCGCTGGGCGAGGGCACCCGCTTCGACGCCGGCAACCACGTGCTCCAGGCCGACATGCGGGAGGTCACCATCGGCGGCGACGGCGCGTACGACGTCACCCGGACCCACCCGATGGTCACCGACACGACCCCGAAGAAGGGCTGCTCGTGACCGTCCCCGCAGCGTCGAACGCTCCCGCCGCTCCCGCCGCTCCCGCCGCTCCCGCCGCGTCCACCCGTGGCGTCCGGCGCGCGCTGCGGCTCGCGCTCCCCGCCCTCGCCGGGGCGGCCCTCCTCGCCGCCCCCTTCGGCCTCGACGCCTTCGCCGTCGCCACCCTCACCCTCGGCCTGTGCCACGGCCTCTTCGCGTACGGCCTCGACCTGAGCTGGGGCCGCGCGGGACTCCTGAGCGTCGGACACGCCGCGTTCTTCGGGCTCGGCGCGTACGCCGTCGCCCTCGCCCAGGAACACCACCTCCCATGGGCGGCGACGGTCGCCGCGGCCGTCGCCGCCGCCGTGCTGATCGCCCTGCCCGTCGTCCGCATCGGCCTGGCGGCCCCGGTCCCCGACGCGCCGCTGATCCTCCTGACCATCGGCGTCGGACTCCTGCTCCAGCGCGCCGCCACCACCCTCGCCCCGGTCACCGGCGGGACCAACGGACTCTCCGTCTCCGGGCCTGACGTCGTGACCTCGTACTACGTCACGCTCGGCGCCGTCGCGGCCGTCGTCGCCACCTGTGGAGTACTCCTCGTACGCGCCCGGTTCGGCGCCCGCCTCGTCGCGGCCTCCCGGAACCCCGAGCGGGCCGCCCAGAGCGGCATCGACACCACCAGGGTGCGCGCCACCGCCTTCGCCGTGAGCGCGGCCGTCGCCGCCCTCGCCGGAGCGCTGTACGCCCCCGTCGCCGGGCTCGTCTCGCCGCAGGTGTTCGGCCTCGGCCTGTCGACGTCCGTCCTCATCTGGCTGGCGCTCGGCGGACGCGAGTCCACGGTGGGCCCGTTCGCCGGAGCCGTCGCCGTCACCGTCGGCCAGCAGTACCTCGGCTCCACCTGGCAGGGCTGGTACCTCCTCGCCCTCGCCGCCCTGTTCCTGCTGGTCGTCCAGGTCGCACCCGCCGGCCTCACCGCCGCCCCGCGCCGCCGGCTGGCAGGCCCGGGACCCGACGTCCGGCTCCCGGCGGCGGCCCGCCAAGCCCCACGCCGAGCCCCCGACCGTACGGCTCCGGACAACCCGAGCGACGGCCTCCCCGACCGTACGGCTCCGCACAGCGCGAGCGACGGCCTCCCCCTCGCCGTCACCGGCATCCGGAAGTCCTTCGGCCCCGTCCAGGTGCTCGCCGGGGTGGACCTGACCGTCGAAGCCGGCCGGTGCGTCTGCCTCATCGGACCCAACGGCGCCGGCAAGAGCACCCTCCTCAACGTCGTCGCCGGACAGCTCGTCCCCGACGCGGGCACCCTCCGCCTCTTCGGCACCGACGCGGCCGGACTGCCCGTCCACCGCCGGGTCGGGCTCGGCGTCGGCCGGATGTTCCAGATCCCCAGCGTGGTCGCCGAACTCTCCCCGGCCGACAACCTCCGCCTCGCCCGCATCGAGGCACCCGAACCCGTCGAACCGCCCGCCGAGTTCCGCGACCTCGCCGAGGACGAGCTCCGGCCCGCCGGCGCCCTCCCGCTCGCCGACCGCCGCCGCCTCGAACTCGCCATGGTCCTCGCCGCCGGTCCCCGGCTGCTGCTCCTCGACGAGCCCGCGGCCGGCCTCGGACCCGACGACGCGCGCCGCCTCACCCGCGAACTCCGCGAGGTCAACCGGCGCACCGGCTGCGCCCTGCTCGTGGTCGAGCACGACATGGACATCGTGCGGGAACTCGCCGACGAGGTCGTCGTCCTCGCCGAGGGGCAGGTCCTCGCCCGCGGCCCTCTCGACTCCGTCGCCGCCGACCCCGCAGTCCGCACCGCCTACCTGGGAGCGCGCTGATGCTCGAACTGACGGGCCTCGCCGGCGGATACGGACAGGCCGCGGTCGTACGGCCGACCGACCTGACCGTGCGCGGCGGCGAGATCACCGCCCTGATCGGCCGCAACGGCGCCGGGAAGACGACACTGCTGCGGACCGTCTTCGGGCTCGCCGACCGGCACGGCGGCACCGTGACCCTCGACGGACGCGCCCTGCCGCCCGGCCGACCCGAACTCCTCGCCCGGGCCGGCGCCACGCTCATGCCCGAGGACCGGGGCGTGTTCCCCGCGCTCACCGTCGCCGAGAACCTCCGCCTCGCCCGCCGCCGCGACACCGTCCCGGCCGTCGACCCGTACACCGTCTTCCCGCTGCTCACCGACCGCGCCGGACAGCAGGCCGGCACGCTCTCCGGCGGCCAGAAACAACAGTTGGGCATCGCCCGGGCGATGCTCGCCGGCCGGACCCTGATCGCGTCGACGAACTCACCCAGGGCCTCCAGCCCTCCGTGGTCGCCGACGTCCTGGAGGCGCTCGGCACGATCGCCGCCGCCGGGACGGCCGTCCTCCTCGTCGACCAGCACGCCGGAGCGCTCCTCGACCACAGCAGGCACGTCGTGGCGATGGAGGCCGGCCGGGTCGTCCTCGACGCGCCGAACGGCCCCGGCCTGCGCGACCGCCTCGACACCCTCCTCGCGGTCCGCTGACGACACGGAATCGCCCGGCCCGAGCGACCCGACGCCCTCCTCGCGGTCCGCTGACGACGCGGACGGGTCCGGGCCTGCGCGACCGCTCGGGAGGGTCCGGGCCCGCGCGATCGGCCCGCTGCCCGCCGGCCGCGCCGATAGCCCCGACGACGTCCGCCGCCTCGTCGACACCCTCGCCCCCATCCCACCTGGAGCAGCCCCCATGGACCCATTCGCCTCCGCCACCGACCTCGCGGCGGCCGTCCGCCGTCGTGACCTCAGCCCCGTCGAGATCGCCGAGACCTACCTCCGCAGGATCGCCGAGCACGACCCGGAACTCGCCGCGTTCACCTGGCTCGACGAGGACGCCGTCCTCGCCGCCGCTCGCCGCGCCGAGCAGGCCGTCACCGCCGGCGGCCCCCTCCCGCCGTTCCACGGCGTTCCCGTCCCCGTCAAGGAGCTGACCCAGGTCGAGGGACAGCCCGCCACGTACGGCTCGTACGGTGTCGACGACCGGCCCCGCACCCTCACCGAACCCGTCGTCCGGCGCCTCCTCGACGCCGGGTTCCTCCTCATGGGCCGTACCAACTCGCCCGAGATGGGCCTCCTCTCGACCACCGACAACAGCCGCTTCGGCAGCACCCGCAACCCCTGGAGCCCCGAGCACTCGGCGGGCGGCTCCAGCGGCGGCGCCGCCGCGGCCGTCGCCGCCGGGCTCGCGCCCGTCGCCCACGCCAACGACGGAGGCGGCTCGATCCGCATGCCGTCCTCCTCCTGCGGACTGCTCGGCCTCAAGCCCAGCCGGGGCCGCGTCCCCCAGCAGATACCCGGCTGGGAGCACGCCACCGTCGAGGGCGCCATCACCCGCACCACCCGCGACGCCGCCGCGCTGCTCGACGCGATGTCCGTACCCGACCGGCTCGCCATGTACCAGGCCCCCGCCCCCGTCCGCCCCTACCTCGACGAGGCCGGCCTCGACGGCGGGCGCCTGCGCATCGGGCTGCTCACCACGGCGCCCACCGGCCTCCCCGTGGACCCGCAGTGCGTCGAGGCCGCCGAGCACACCGCCCGGCTGCTCGAACGCCTCGGCCACCACGTCGCCCCCGCCTCCCCCCGCTTCTTCAGCGAGGAGGCGATCACCGGGTACGCGCAGACCGTCCTCGACGCGGCGCTCTGGGCCGCCCCGTACCAGCAGCCGGAACTCGCCGAGCCGCACCTCCGGTTCCGGATGGACCGGGCCACCGGGAAGCACTCGGGCGAGTACACCCGGGCCGCGGCCCTGCTCGCGGAGGAGGCCCGCGCGGTCCGCGCGCAGTGGGGCGAGGAGTTCGACCTGCTCCTCACCCCCACCATGGCCTGCCTGCCGCCGCTGGTCGACGCGCTGCTCAAGGAGGCCAACGCGGACCCCGGCGGCCCGCGCACCACGGAGACCCGGATGATCTCCTTCACCTCGATCTGCAACATCACGGGCCAGCCCGCCGTCAGCCTGCCCACGTTCACCTCGGCCGAGGGCCTCCCCGTCGGCAGCCAGCTCATCGCCGGCCCCTGGGACGAGGCCGCCCTGATCCGGGTCGCCGCCGAACTGGAGGCCCTGGACGGCTGGCCGCGGCGCCGCCCCGCGCGCTACTCCGGCTGAGCCCCGGACGGCCGGCCGCAACGCCGCCCCGCGCGCTACTCCGACTGAGCCCCGGACCGCGTACGGGAGAGCTCCACCCCGCCGCCTCCGGTTCCCCCACCCAGGGAACCGGCCCCCCATCGAAGGAGCCGTACATGGCACGCACCGCCCCGGCCCGCATGCTGCGCCGGATCGTCGCCGAGCACTCCGCCGAAACCGCCGACGCGACGGCCGGAGGACCCTCCCGCCGCGCCGTCCTCGGCGGCATCGCCGCCGGCGTGGGCCTGGCCGCCGCCACCTCCGTCGGCGCGGCCCGGCCCGCCCTCGCCGACACCGCCCCTCAGCCCGTCATCGCGATCGTCGGCGCCGGCATCGCCGGACTCCACGCGGCCCTGCGCCTCGCCGACCACGGCATCGCCTCCGCCGTCTACGAGGCCGACACCCGGGTCGGCGGCCGCATGTACTCCAACCCGGCCGGCGCCTACTGGGGCGACGGCCAGGTCACCGAGTGGGGCGGCGAGTTGATCGACACCGGCCACACCCTCATGCAGAACCTCGCCGCCCGCTTCGGCCTGCCCCTCGACGACCTGCACGCCGCCGAGCCCGCCGGCGCCACCGAGGTCTACCGCTTCGACGGCGCCTACTACCGCTACGCCGACGCGAGTGCCGACTTCAAGAAGCTGAAGCCGGTCCTCAACCAGGACCTCGCCACCTTCGACTGGCCCGTCGCCTGGGACGCGGCCAACAGCCCCGGCGCGGTGGCCCTGTCGAACATGTCGATCCACGACTGGATCGCCACCCGCGTCCCGGGCGGGTACGCCTCGCCGTTCGGGCAGCTCCTCGACGTCGCGTACACCACCGAGTTCGGCATGGACACCCGTACCTCGTCGGCGCTCGGCATCATCGGCATGCTGGCCTACCAGGCGACCCCCGGCAGCTTCGCGCTGTACGGGGAGAGCGACACCCGCTACCACATCCGCGGCGGCAACCAGCGCCTCCCGCAGGCCATCGCCGCGGCCCTGCCCCCGGGGACGGTGCGCCACGGCTGGCGCCTGCAGTCGGTGGCGGCCGCCGCCGGGGGCCGGCAACTGCTCACGTTCACCGCCTCCGGCTGTACGCGGACGGTGCTCGCCGACCACACGATCCTGGCCCTGCCCGCCGGCGTGCTCCAGCGTCTCGACCTGTCCGCCTCCGGCTTCGACGCCCGCAAGCTCGCCGGCATCGCCGCCATGGCGATGGGTCAGAACTGCAAGCTCTCCCTGCAGTTCGACACCCGCCACTGGAACTCCCCAGGGCCGTGGGGGATCGCGAGCGGCAGCACGATGAGCGACACCGGCTACCAGACCTCCTGGGACTCCAGCCGGGCCCAGCCCGGCGGCAAGGGCATCCTCACCGTGTACGCGGGGGGCGGCCACGCCGCGGACTTCACCCCGTCCACGCCGTTCCGCACGGCGGCCGACCCGCAGATCGTCTGGTACGCGCAGGCCGCGCTCGCCCAGCTCGAACCGGTCTTCCCGGGCCTCACCGCCCACTGGACCGGCAAGGCCACGCTCGCCGCCTGGCCGCTCCACCCGAACGCGTACGGCTCGTACGCCGGCATGCCCACCGGGTACGCCCACCAGTACGGAGGCTACGAGGGCGTCCGCCAGGGCAACACCCACTTCGCGGGCGAGCACACCTCCTCGGTGGCCCAGGGCTACATGGAGGGCGGCGCCGAATCGGGGCAGCGGGCCGCCGACGAGGTCCTCACCGACCTCGGCGTCGCGCCGTAGTCCGCGCCGGGCCCGCCGGAGGAGATCCGGCGGGCCCGGCCTCAGCCCCGGCCGGGGAGCAGGCCCCGCTCCAGGGCCACGACCACCGCGCGGGTGCGGTCGCCGACGTCCAGCTTCGCGAAGACGCGCAGGAGATGGGTCTTGACCGTCGCCTCCGCGATGACGAGACGCCGGCCGATCTCGGCGTTGGAGAGCCCGTCGGCGACCGCGCCGAGCACGTCCTGTTCCCGCGCGGTCAGCACGACGGGCGCGGGGCGGCGCATGAGGGCGACCAGGCGCTCGGCGACGCGGGGGGCGAGGACGGTCTCGCCGCGGGCGGCGGAGCGGACGGCCTCCGCGAGCTGCTCGGCGGTCGTGTCCTTCAGCAGGTAGCCCACGGCCCCGGCTTCGACGGCCCGTCCGATCCCCACGTCGGTGTCGTACGTGGTGAGGATGAGCACCCGGGTCGGTGCGGGCCCCGCGGTGATCGCGGCGGTGGCCTCGACCCCGTCCATGACCGGCATGCGCAGGTCGACGAGCGCGACGTCGGGCGCGAGCCGCTCGACGACCTCGACGGCGGCCCGGCCGTCGGCCGCCTCCCCGACGACGGCGACGTCCGGGACCGGCGCCAGGAGGGCCACCACTCCGGCGCGCATCACGGTGTGGTCGTCGACGACCACGACCCGGAGGGGCTCGTGCGCTTCGGGCATGTCAGGGCCGTCCGTTCGTGTGGAGGGTCGCGAGGACGCGGGTGCCGTCCCCGACCGAGCTGGTCACCGTCAGTTCCCCGCCGAGCTCGGCGAGCCGCTTGCGCATGCCGTCAAGACCGAAGCCCCGGGACTCCTCGACGACGAAGCCGCGTCCGTCGTCGGTGATCTCCAGCTCGACGGCGTACGGCCTCTAGGCGAGGACCACGCCGACGGTGCTCGCGTCGGCGTGCTTGCGGACGTTGGCCAGCGACTCCTGGGTGCAGCGCAGGAGCGCGATCCGGGTCTGCTGGTCGCAGTCGACGTCCTCGGCGAGCTCCGCGTCGACCGTGATCCCCGTGTCCCGCGCCCAGGGACAGCGCCACGAAGAGGAGCCAGCCGATCAGCGCGCGCCAGGGGTGCCGGGCGCTGAGACGGGCCATGCGTACGGTCGGGTTCGTCATGCGTCCCAGGCTCGTCGGCGGAGCCGTCCCGCCGACAGGATCGGACGGTGGAACCTGGTGTCCACCGGTCGGTGGACACGGGGCCGAAGACGCGGGTCAGCTCAGGTCGCTCGGCTGGTCGGGGTCGAGTTTGAGGCCGAGGCGCAGGGTGGCACTCGCGAGGACGCCCCAGAGGGCGTCGCTCAGGAAGCGCGTCAGGTCGTCGAGGGAGCTCCTCGACTCGGGGTGGGCGGCCCACTGGTTCACCACGCCGTCCACCAGGCCGACCATGCCGAACGCCAGGTTGAGGTTGAAGCCGGTGGGCGCCGGATCGCCGTCGAGGAACCGCTCGGCGTACGCGTCCAGGAGCCGCGCGAGGTGGAGGGCGACGGCGGTGCGGGTGCCCGTGACGGCGGGCGAGCCGCTGCCGAGGAACCGGTAGAGCTCGGGGTGCCGCGCCACCCAGTCCACGTAGGTACCGGCGGCGTGCTCGATCGCCTCGCGGATCGTGCCCCGGGGAGCGAGCGCGGGGGTGAGCGCGGCCATCAGGTCGTCGGTGATGCGGGCGCGGATCTGTTCGTCGAGGTCCTCGCGGCTGCGGAAGATCCGGTAGACGACGGAGCGGGGCATCCCGGCCTCGGCGCCGATCGCGGCCACGCTGACCGCCGCTCCCTCGCGGCCGATGACGGTGAGGGCCGCGGTGAGGACCTGGTCGCGGCGCTCGGCCCGGTGGCCGGTCCAGCGGGTGTCGCGGCCGTCGGGGCGCCCGCCGTTGCGTGTCTCTCTGTCCTCGGCCACAGCGTGGATCGTACCCGGCGATCAAGAAACGGCGGCGTGCCCGGGGTGGCGCAGCTCACGTTACCGCCAGTATCCTGGACGCGGTGACACAGGTAAATTCCGGTGCCCGGGGGAGAAGCACCCGGGGGAGAATGCACCGGCACCACCGGTCGCGGAGGGGATGGACATGGAGAACCAGCACGTCGACGTGCTGATCGTCGGCGCGGGACTTTCCGGCATCAGTGCCGCCTGCCACCTGCTGCGCGGGAACCCCGGAACCACGTACGCGATCATCGAGCGGCGCACCGCGATCGGCGGCACCTGGGACCTGTTCCGCTACCCCGGCATCCGCTCGGACTCCGACATGTACACCTTCGGCTACGGCTTCCGCGCCTGGCACGGCACCAAGGTCCTCGCCGGCGGCACGGACATCCGCCGCTACATCCGGGCAACCGCCGAGGAGCACGGCTTCGCCGGCCACATCCGCTTCGGCCGCAGGGCCGTCCGCGCCGACTGGTCGAGCGACGAAGGGCGCTGGACCGTCGAGACCCTCGACGAGGCCACCGGCGAGACCCGCCTCCTCACCGCCCGCTTCCTCGTCGGCGCCACCGGCTACTACGACTACGACGCGGGCCACCGCCCGGAGTTCCCCGGCGAGGAGCGCTTCCGCGGCACCCTCGTCCACCCGCAGCACTGGCCCGAGGACCTCGACCACACCGGCAAGCGCGTCGTCGTCATCGGCAGCGGCGCCACCGCCATCACCCTCGTCCCCGCCATGGCCCCCACGGCCGCCCACGTCACCATGGTCCAGCGCTCACCCACGTACATCCTGGCGCTCCCCGCGGACGACCCCCTCTCCGTCCTCCTGCGCAGACTGCGCGTCCCGGCCGGGCTCGTCCACCGCGTCGGGCGCACCCGGAACATCGCGATGCAGCGCGCCCTGTACGCCCTGTGCCGCAAGGCCCCCCGCCTCATGCGCAAGGTGCTCCTCGGTGCCGTGCGGGCCCGGCTCGGCAAGAGCGTCGACATGCACCACTTCACCCCCGCGTACAAGCCCTGGGACCAGCGGCTGTGCGTCGTGCCCGGCGGCGACCTCTTCACCACGCTCAAGAACGGTCGGGCGTCCGTGGTCACCGACCACATCGAGACCTTCACCGAGACCGGCGTCAAGGTCAGGTCCGGCGAGGAGATCCCCGCCGACATCGTCGTCACGGCCACCGGACTGCGCATGCAGCTCGCCGGCGGGATGGAACTCGCGGTCGACGGAAAGCCCGTCGTCACCCGCGACCACCTCCTCTACAAGGGCGTGATGCTGGACGGCGTCCCCAACCTGGCGATGATCATCGGCTACACCAACGCCTCCTGGACGCTCAAGGCCGACCTCGCCTCCGCCTACGTCAGCCGGCTCCTCGCCCACATGGACCGGCACGGCCTCACCGCCGTCACCCCCGTCGCCACCGAGGCCGACCGCTCCTCCGTCTCCGTCATGGGCGAGTCGCTGACCTCCGGTTACATCGCGCGCGGCGACGCGATCACGCCCCGCCAGGGCACCCGCGACCCGTGGCGGATCTGGAACGACTACTACCGCGACCGCCGCGCGCTGCGGCGGTCGCCGATCGAGGACCCCGCACTCCGCTTCGACCGCGTGCCCACCGAAGGAGGACGAAGATGACCAGCGTGCAGAGCTACCACGAGAGGCTCCGGACCCTGTCCGAGGCCTCGGTGCACATCCACTTCGACGCGTTCACCGACATCGACTGGGACCACCCCGACTTCGCCATCGACCCCGCCGACCCCCGCTGGGTGCTCCCCGCCGCCGACCCGCTCGGCGGCCACCCCTGGTACCAGGCACAGCCGTTGGAGGTCCGGACGCGCATCGGGCTCCGGCGGTACGCCAACATCGTCAAGGTGGGCATGCAGTTCGAGAACGTCCTCATCCGCGGGGTGATGGACTACCTCTTCTCCCTCCGCAACCAGAACCCGGAGTTCCGCTACCTCACCCATGAGGTCACGGAGGAGTGCCACCACACCCAGATGTTCCAGGAGTTCGTGAACCGGGCGGGAACCGACGTGCCCGGCGGACGACGCTCCTTCCGGATCCTCAGCCGCTTCCTGCCGCTGGCCGGCTCGCTGATACCCGAGTCCTTCTTCACCGGCGTCCTCGCCGGGGAGGAGCCCATCGACCACCTCCAGAAGGCGATCCTGCGCGGCGGCGAGGACATGCACCCGCTGATGCGCCGGCTCATGCAGATCCACGTCGCCGAGGAGGCCCGGCACATCTCCTTCGCCCACGAGTTCCTGCGCGTCAAGGTCCCCGGCTACGGCAAGGCGCGCAGGGGCGCGCTCTCGGTGGCCTTCCCGGTGATCATGCGGGTGCTCGGCGACGTCATCATGGTCCCCGACAAGAAGACCGCCGAGACGATCGGCGTCCCCCACTGGGTGATCAAGGACATCTTCTGGAGGTCGCCCGACGGCGAGAAGATGCTCCGCGACCTCTTCTCCGACGTACGCATGCTCGCCGAGGACATCGGCCTGATGAACCGGACCTCACGGCGCGTGTGGAAGGCCCTCCGCATCGACGGCCGGCCCTCCCGCCACCGCGGCGAACCCGCCCCGCACGCCGCCTGAACGGAGAAACCCTCCCCATGCCGTACGTCGTCACCCGGTCGTGCTGCGCCGACGCCTCCTGCGTGCTCGCCTGCCCGGTCAACTGCATCCACCCCGCCCCCGGCGAACCGGGCTTCGGACAGACCGAAATGCTGTACGTGGACCCCCGCACCTGCGTGGACTGCGGCGCCTGCGTGACGGCCTGCCCCGTGGACGCGCTCAAGCCGCACACCAAGCTCACCGAGGCGGAGCTGCCGTTCCTCGAACTCAACCGCGCCTACTACGACGCCCAACCGCACGAGGACCGGGCGCCGATGGCGATCGTCCCCCCGCAACGCCGCACCTCCGCAGCCGAGTTGCGGGTCGCCGTCGTCGGCGCCGGTCCCGCCGGTCTCTTCGCCGCCGACGAGCTGCTGCGGTACCCCGGCGTGAGCGTCACCGTCCACGACCGGCTGCCCACCCCGTACGGGCTCGCCCGAGCGGGAGTCGCGCCCGACCACCAGGACACCAAGCAGGTCGCCCGGCTGTTCCGCGCCGTCGAGAGCCAGCCGGGATTCTCGTACCGGCTCAACACGGAGATCGGTCGGGACCTGCACCACGAGGACCTGCTCCGCGACCACCACGCCGTGATCTACGCCGTGGGCGCCGCCGGCGACCGGCGGCTCGGCATCGACGGCGAGGACCTGCCCGGCAGCGCCTCCGCCACCGACTTCGTCGCCTGGTACAACGGCCACCCCGACCACAGCGCCACCCGCTACGCCCTCGACGGCGAACGGGCCGTCGTCATCGGCAACGGCAACGTGGCCCTGGACGTCGCCCGCGTCCTGACCGCCGACCCCGACACCCTCTCCCGTACCGACATCTCCGACCGGGCGCTCGCCGCGCTGCGGACCAGCCGCGTCCGCGAGGTCGTCGTGTTCGGGCGCCGCGGACCGGCCGAGGCGGCGTTCACGCTGCCCGAACTGCTCGCCCTCGCCGCCCTCGACGGCGTCGGCATCCTCGTCGAGGGCTGGCCGGCCGACGTACCCGCCGACGCCACGCCCAAGACCCGGGTGCTCGCCGAACTGGCCGCCCGGACCCCCGAACCGGGACGGCGCCGCATCGTCCTGCGCTTCCGGACCCGCCCGGTACGGATCCTCGGCGAGGACCGGGTGACCGGCCTGACCGTCGAGACCACGGACGGGGCCGAGAGCACCGAGACCATCGAGGCGAACCTCGTCCTGCGCGCGATCGGCTACCGCGCCCGTCCCGTCCCCGGCCTCCCGTTCGACGAGACGACCGGCACCGTGCCGCACGAGAGGGGCAGGGTCCGGCCCGGTGTGTACGTCGCCGGCTGGATCAAGCGCGGTCCCGGCGGGTTCATCGGCACCAACAAGTCCTGCGCCCAGGAGACCGTTTCCGCCCTTCTCGACGACCTCGAAGCCGGCCTGCTCACCGCCCCCGCCGTCGGCGGTCCGGTGTCCGGCGGGCACCCGGACGCCGTCGGCCTCGACGGCTGGCGTGCGATCGACGACGCCGAGCGCGCGGCGGGGCAGGGCCAGGGACGCCCCCGCGTGAAGATCGTCGACAGGGAGGAGCTACTCGCCGCCGCCCGTCCTGTGCCGCGGCGTGGGCCGCTCCCCTCCCGCTGACCTACCGCCGGGTCGACGCCCTCGGGCGGAAGCGGGCCTGCGTGAGGCGGGGGGAGTCGGCGGGGCGGCCGGCGATGAGGGACTGGAGGAGGTCGAGGAGGGCCGCCGAGCTGTCGACCGGGTTCAGTTCGAGCGCGGAGATGGCGGGGCGGCTGGTGCGGGCGTGCTCGGAGTCGGAACCGGTGACCACCATGGTCTCTTCGGGCACCCGCACGCCGCGCGCCAGGAGGCCCCGCTGCACGCCCGCCGCGTGCCGCCCGGTGAGGCAGAACACGGCGTCCGGCAGCCCGTCCTCGACGATCCTGGCGGCGAGGGCCGCACCGCCCTCGACGCCCGCGCGCTCGGGGAGTTCGTACAACCGGGGCGTACGGCCCCCCTCCGCGCACCAGCCGAGGTACGTGTCCTGGTGTTCGAGGTTCCAGGCGTTCGGGTCGGTGCCCCGCACCAGGGCCACCGAGCGTGCCCCGGCGCTCTCCAGGTGGCCCAGGATCAGGCGGGCGGAGGCCCGGTCGTCCTCCGAGGCCCACTGCGTGAAGTCCGGGCGTCCCGGCGGGCGGCCGTAGGTCACGTACGGGATGCCGCGCTCCTCAAGGCGCGCGACGACGGGGTCGTCCACATGCGGGTTGGTCACGATGTAGCCGTCCAGGGAGAAGGCGAGCGGCGGAACCGGCGCCCGCGTCAGGTCGGGCACCAGCATGAGGCTGAGGCCACGGGCAAGGGCCTGCGAGGCGCACGCGCCGACGAACCGCTCGAAGACGTCGACGCCCGCCGGCGCGTAGTCGCCGAGGGCGTCGAGCGAGCGCAGGACCAGACCGACGGCCCCCATCGTGGAGCGGCGAAGCCCGCGCGCCAGGGCGTCGGCCTCGTACCCCATCTCGTCGGCGACGGTGCGGATGTGGGCGCGGGTGGCCGCGCTGAGGGTGCCCTTGTCGTTGAGGGCGTGCGAGACGGCGGTGATGGAGACCCCCGCCCTGCGCGCCACGTCCTTGATCGTGACGCCCCGCGTCCGTGCCATCGTGCCGCCCGCCCTGGGAGTCCTGGGTGTCCTGGAAGGAATGATTCCGCCAAGCATTGCATAAAACGTTTTACGTTCCTAGCTTGATGAGCGCCGCCCCTGTCGGCCCGCGGCCTCACCCTCCCGAAGGAACGCCCTCGTGGAACTGCACACCCTCACCACCGAGACCACCGACCCCCGCGAGCGCGGGACGCTGCTCGGCACCCGGTTCGGCGCCCAGGTCCGGCGCGTCGCCGAGCTCTACCGGGACCACTTCGCCGTCCTCGGCCTGCCGGCGGACCAGGTCCGCGACCTCGCCGGCCGCAGCCACGAGGCGCTCCGGGCCTGGGCGCCGCACCTCGCCGAGGAGTCGGACGCCTGCGCCGACGCCGCCGGCGTCGAGCGCTGGACGGTGGCCGCCGTCGGTGCCAGGACCGAGATCCTCGCCGCGTGCCCGGAGCCCGGCAAGGGCGAGTGCTCGACGGCGGTGTTCGCGCCCGCCGGGGCCGCGCCGCAGACCGTGCAGACCTGGGACTGGCACGACCTGCTCGTCCCGGACGCGCTGCTGCACGCGCTGACGCCGGGCGAGGGCCGCTCGGTGAAGCTCTTCACCGAGTTCGGCGCCCCCGGCAAGATCGGCGTGAACAGCGCCGGTCTCGGCGTCCACTTCAACATCCTGTTCCACGCGTCCGACTCCGCGGGCGGCGTGCCCGTGCACGCCGTCGCCCGCCGCATCCTCGACGAGGCGGACACCCTCGACCAGGCCGTCGAGATCGCCTCGACGGCACGCGTCAGCGCCTCCACCTCGCTGACCGTGGTCACCGCCGGCTCCTCGGCGGCGAGCCTGGAGCTCTCGCCCGCCGGACTCGCGGTGGTCCCGGCGGGGGAGGACGGCTGGCTGCTGCACACCAACCACTTCCTCGACACCGGACTCGCGGCGGGGGACACCGGACCGGCCGACTCGATGACGGCGGAGCGGCTCGCCCACCTGCGCGCGGTACGCGCCGCGATGCCGGACCTCTCACCCGCCGAGCGGGCCCGGGCCTTCTGCGGCGAGGGCGGGGCCGACGCCGTCGTCTGCATGCGGCCCGACGCGCACAAGCCCCCGCACGAGCAGTGGGGCACCCTGCTCACCGTCGGCCTCGACACCGCCCACTGTGCGATCGACTACCTGGCCGGCGCGCCGCACGAGGCCCCGGCGACGGGACTCGCGAGGTTCTGACGCCTCAGGTTCCGAGGAACGCGCGGACCCCCTGGGAGACCGCGTCGTCGCCGAGGAGCTCGTTGTGCTTGAGGCAGCCGGCGCCGTTGTTGACGGCGCCGGCCAGCGGCACGCTGCTGTCGGGGTTGATGACCTCGTCGCAGTTCGACCACCAGGTGGCGTAGCGGACGGCCCCGGGCGTCTCGTCGCCCTCGGCGAGCTTCTTCTGGACGTACGAGCCCGGGCTCATGTCCCGGCAGGCCTGGTCCCACAGCGCGCACGCCCATGCCGTGGAGGTGCCGTGGTCGGGGCCGGCCAGGGAGACCCAGTGGGCGACGGAGGACTGGCCCGCGGCGTCGAACTTCACGTACCACCGGGTGACGAGGCTGCCGAAGGAGTGGGCGACGAGATCGACCCGGGAGGCCCCGGTCTGCCGCTTGACGCCCTCGACGTACGCGGCGAGCCGGCCCGACAGGACCTCGTTGACGGACTGGTGCGTGTCGTAGCCGAAGGAGAACAGCTCCGCGTCGGTGTACCCGTCGGCCTTGAAGTCCGCGCGCAGTCCGCCCCACACGCCCGGGTCGGCGTTGTAGCCGTGGACGAACACCACCGGGGTACGGGAGGACGCCTCGGCGTGGACGGTTGCCGCCGGCAGGAACAGGGGCGCGACGAGCGCGAGCAGTGCAACGACGATCCGGCCACGGAGTCTCAACACGCTTTCCCCTAAAATGAGTTACGCACGAGTAGTCAGCAGCATGGTGGGGGCTGCGGGGGCGGATGACCAGCCCCCTGCGCGGCTTCGTCGGGCCCCCGGTGTCCGTAAGGCGATCGTGAAGGGGGCGCACGTGCGGGGGAGATGGGGCCGCCGGGGGAGTGGCGGCGACAACGCGAACGGCGGCGGCAGCGGGAACGGCGGCGACGGCGGGCGCGGAGACGGCGCCAGGCGCGCGGACGACACGGAGCGCCTTCGCGAGGCCGCCGAGGCCGGGGACGTCGCGGCGATGTTCCAGTACGGCCTGCGACTCGGTACGCGCGACGACCGGGAAGGCGCCGAGCGCTGGCTGCGCCGGGCGGCCGCGGCGGGGCATCCCGAGGCCGGTGTGACCCTCGGCGTGCTGCTCCACGGCTGGCAACGGCACGCCGAGGCCGAGCCGTTGCTGCGGGCGGCCGCCGGGGCCGGACACGTACGGGCGATGGAGATCGTCGCGTATCTCCTGCGGAAGCGGGGGGAGCACGCGGAATCCGTCCTCTGGTACCGGCGTTCGGCCGAGGGCGGCAACCCGTACGCGATGGGCGTCCTCGGGGAGCTGAGCCGGGACCGGGGAGCCGTGGCCGAGGCCGAGGAGTGGTTCCGGCGGGCCGCCGAGGCGGGTCTCGCCGACGCCGCGTACCTCCTCGGGAAGCTGTTGTACGAGCGGGGCGAGACCGTGGAGGCCGAGCGCTGGTCCCGCCGGGCGGCGGACGGCGGCAGCACCGCCGCGATGAACGCCCTCGGGACCCTCGCCCTCGAGCGCGGGGACAGGGAGGCGGCGAAGGCCTGGTACCGCAAGTCCGGCGCCGCCGGTGACGCGGAGGGCGACCGGCTGCTCGGGAGGATGCTCACCAAGGCCGAGCTGGTCGGCGAGTACGAGAGGCGGCTGACCGAGCGCGCCCGCGGGGGTGACGTCGACGCGTGCGTCGCGCTCGGCCGTTCCAAGGAGCTGGGCGGCGATCTGTACGCGGCGCAGGGCTGGTACGAGAAGGCGGCCAAGGCGGGTCACATCGGGGCGATGCTCCACCTCGCCCGCATCTCGGAGGCGCAGGGCCATCTCCGCCAGGCGCGGGCGTGGCGCCGGAAGGCCGCCGAATCCTGAGGCATCTGTGACGGATTGACCGTCTTTCGGGGAGGTCCGCCGGCCCTGCCGGTGAACTCGTGTCGTCACAGGGCTTGTCAGTGCAATTTCACATTACTATGTTACACCGCACACGGCCCGGTGATCGACCGTCACCCGCCGTGCCACACAGACCAGTTCGCGAACCGACCATTCGCGGACCATCCCCGCATCAACCCCCCTCATCAGCAGGAGTTCCGTTGTCCCTCCACAGACGTGTGCGCTCGTCCCTGCTCGCCTCCGCCATCGCGGTCACCTTCCTGGCCTCCGCCGGCCAGGCCGGTGCCTCCGCGGCGGGCACGGACGACCAGCCCGCCGCCCCGGCCCCCGTCCTCGGCGCACCGGCCCCGCAGGCGCAGCCGGGAGCCAACCCCTTCGACGAGGCGGAGCACCGCGCCTCCGCCCCGCGCACCACCTTCGGACCGGCCCCCGCCCCCGGCGGCCACACCGCCGGCCGCGTTCCCGGCCCGGCGAAGTCCGCCGCCACCGCACGCTCGTTCGCCGCGGCAGCCACCGACACGCAGGCCGGCGTCCCCTGCACGCTCGACGGGATCACCGGCCTCGCCCCCGAGCAGTTCGCCGACTTCCTCGCCGACCCGGCGGTCACCGCCGACGGCTGTCTGCGCGGCCTCATCTGGACCTGGGACGCCCGGCTCGCACCCGTGATGTCCGACGCCCACGTCCAGGCCGTGTCCCGCCGCATATCGAGCCTCGCCGCCTCCCACGACGGACGGAACACCTCCCACCTGGAGGAGATGTTCACGTACCTGCACGCCGTCGTGTACCACGACTACTCGCGCGGCGAGATCGACATCACCGACGCGCCCACCGTGAACGCCATGCGGCAGGCCGTCGCCGACTTCGGCACCGCCGCCCGCACCTTCGACGTCACGAAGAGCAACGCCAACACCCTCCGCGAAGCGCTCTACGCGGCGAGCGCGCCCGGCCTGCGCCAGTACCAGCTCGCCCTGATCAAGCGGGTCCTGGCCACCATGGACCCCTCGCACACCGCCACGAACCAGGACCCGGCCTGGGCCGGTGCCGCGCTCGCCGCGCTGTCCGTCAACTACCTGGGCGTCTACCCGGGCAACCAGGACGCGGCCTTCCACGCGGCCGTCGCGGCCGACCCGGCGTACCGCGCCACCTTCAAGGCCTTCGCCGGCTACGGACACCTCAAGGGGACGGCCAACGCCTGGGTCGCCCGTGACGCCGTGAGCGAGTACGGCCGCTTCGGCCAGGTCGCGGGCCTCAAGGACGGCGTCGTCGCCGACCTCGGCGCCATGCTCACCACCGTCGTCGACACCTTCGGCCGCGGCAGCGAGCCGTGGGCGAAGGCCGTCTCCTGGCTCAACACCTACGAGGCCTGCCAGCAGTACGGTGTGTGCAAGGAGGACATCGAGAAGCAGCTCTTCCCGTACACGTACACCTACGACAACGGCGGCATCAAGGTCCGCACCGCCCTCGACCGGGCCACGGTCGACCAGCTCTACTACGCGAGCAAGCAGGTCAAGGCGCAGTACCACCGCGTCCTGGGCACCGACCAGCCGCTCGCGGGCGACTCCAACACCTCCCTGAACATCGTCCTCTACGCCTCGCGCGCGGACTACGAGAACTACCACCCCCTCCTCACCGGCATGGGCACCAACAACGGCGGCGTCTACATCGAGAAGGGCGCGACCTTCTACACGTACCAGCGGCGCGTCCCGCAGGACTCCTCGCTCACCCTGGAAGAGCTCTTCCGCCACGAGTACACCCACTACCTGAACGGCCGCTGGGCCGTCCCCGGCTCCTTCGGCGAGGGCCCCTGGTACCAGGGCGACCGCACCACCGCCATGGACGAGGGCACCGCCGAGTTCTTCGACGGAGCCACCCGCGACAACGGCATCGCCGTCCGCAAGTCCCTCGTCCGCGGCATCATCAACGACACCGCCGGCGGCGGCCCCCGGATGAGCGTCCAGCAGCTCCTCCACGCCACCTACGACGGCGACGGCTTCCGCTTCTACAACTACGCGGGCACGTTCTTCGAGTTCCTCTGGACCGAGAAGCCCTCCCTCCTCCGGGAGATGTACACCCACCTCCGGGCGAACGACGTCGCGGCGTACGACGCGTGGCGCGACCGGATGGGCTCCGACGCGAACCTCCAGCGCGCCTACGACCGCTTCCTCGACGCGCAGATCGCCAAGGTCGACCAGCTGTACGTCCCCAACACCGCGTACACGCCCAACGGCCAGCTCCGCGACGCCGACGTCGCGTCGGTGAGGTCCTCCTTCGCCACCGCCACCTACAACACCCCCGACTGCGTGGAGAAGGGCGAGCCCGGCAAGCGCCGCTTCCTCTGCACCGGGCGGATCACCGCCAACCTGTCCAACTGGGCCAGCGAGGACCAGAACTTCAAGGACATGTCCGAGACGGTCGACTACTTCATCCTCGACCGGGCGGGCGCCGCGTCGAACAACCTGGCCGACATGAACTGCAGCTTCGGCGCGATCGACATCTGGTCCACCAAGGTCGCGGGCACGTCGAGCTTCAGCTGCGAGGGCCCCCTCCGCAGCTGACCGCACCCACCCGTCCGGGCCGGTCCTTCCACGGGGGGGAAGGGCCGGCCCGGCACCTCGATCCCCCTTCTGGAGGCCGTACTCCGTGAGCACCACCCCGCACTCGGTCCGCACCACCGACTACCACACCGCAGGCGAGCCGTTCAGGATCGTCGACGAGGACCTGCCGCCGATGCCCGGCGACACCGTCGCCGAGCGCCGTGCCCTCGCGCTGCGGCTCGGACCGCTCGACGAGCTGCGCCGCCTGCTTGTCCGGGAGCCCCGTGGACACTCGGGCATGTACGGCGGGTTCATCGTCCCGCCCGACGACGACGGCGCCCACTTCGGCGTGCTGTTCTGGCACAAGGACGGCTACTCCACCGCCTGCGGCCACGGCACGATCGCCCTCGGCGCCTGGGCCGTCGACACCGGACGCGTTCCGGCACCCGACGACGGCGACGTCCCCGTACGCATCGACGTGCCCTCGGGACGCGTCACCGCGACCGTGCACCGCGCGGGCGGCCGCACCACCGGCGTCACCTTCCGCAACGTCCCGACGCGCGTCCTCGCGCGCAAGGTCCCCGTGACCACCACGTACGGCACCGTCGAGGCCGACCTCGCCGACTCCGGCGCCGTGTACGTCTCCGTCCCCGCACGCGCCCTCGGCCTCGACACGGCCCCGGCCTCGCTGCCCGCGCTCGTCCGGGCCGGGCGGGAGATCCGCGCCGCGTTCCCCGAGCACGACGTGTACGGCGTCATCCTGTACGACGAGCTGCCCGACACCCCCACCGGGCCGCACCAGCGGAACGTCGCCGTCTTCGCCGACGGGCAGATCGACCGCTCGCCCTGCGGATCGGGCACCTCCGCCCGGCTCGCCCTGCTCGGCGAGGACGGACGCCTCGGCCCCGGGGACGTCCTCACCCACGAGTCCGTGGCCGACACCGTGTTCACCGGCCGGCTGCTCCCCGGCGGGATCACAGAGGTGACCGGTGCGACTCACCGCACCGGCACCCATACCTTCATCCTCGACCCGCACGACGAGCTGGGCACGGGATTCCTGCTTTGAACCCTCCCCTTCGCCATGGTGAAGGGGATTTCTGGCTCACGCTGCTCGGTCGCTCAGCGAACGATCCAGTCTTACGCGGTCGACACCACCCGGGTTGGTACCAGCCCGGCCTCCCCGAAGACCGGAGATGTAACGCTGGCTTGGTTCTCGCTCAGCGATTCTCGACCCTAGCACCCGGCACCGGCGCGGGGATTCACCCTAAAGGAGGTTTGATGAGCGACCTGCTCTTTATCGACGCCCCGGCCATGGCCCGTCTCCTCACCCCGGCGGCGACGGCCGACGTCCTCGCCGACGTCCTGCGGGCGGGGTTCGACCCGGAGGCCGCGCCGCCCCGTACGGCCGTCCCCGTCCCGGCCGGTGAACTCCTCCTCATGCCGGCCGCCTCCGGACCGTACGCCGGCGTGAAGATCGCGGGCGTCGCCCCCGGCAACCCGGCCCTCGGCCTGCCCCGCATCACCGGCTCCTACCTGCTCCTCGACGGCACGAGCCTCCGGCCCCTCGCCCTCCTCGACGGCGCGGCCCTCACCGAGCTGCGCACCCCGGCCGTCTCCGCGCTCGCCGTACGCCGTCTGACACCGGACGACAGGCCGCTGCGCCTGGTCCTCTTCGGCACCGGACCGCAGGCGTACGGTCACCTGGACGCCGTCCTCGCGGTGCGCGAGCTCGCCGAGGTGGTCGTCGTCGGGCGCGGCCCGATCGGTGCGCGCGCCCTCGCGGGCTACGCGCGGTCGCTCGACGTCCCCGCCCGCACGGGGACGCCCGAGGACGTGGACGGGGCCGACCTCGTCGTCTGCTGCACCACGGCCCGGGAACCCCTCTTCGACGGCACGCTGGTGGCCCCCGGCGCCACCGTCGTCGCGGTGGGCTCGCACGAGCCGGCGGCCCGGGAGACCGACACCGCCCTCGTGACCCGCGCCGAGGTGTACGTCGAGGCGCGCTCGGCGGCGCTCCGCGAGGCCGGCGACCTCCTCGTCCCGCTGGCCGAGGGGGCGATCGGCGAGGACCACGTCGCGGGCACCCTCGCCGACCTGGTGAACGGCCGCGTCCCCTCCGGGCGGCCGCGGCTCTTCAAGAGCGTGGGCATGGCCTGGGAGGACCTGGCCGTCGCCGGAGCCCTGTACGGAGCGGCCCGCGCGACCTGATCAGGGGGTGCCGGCCGCCCTGCGGTGCCGCAGATTGACTGCCGCGGCCTTGGTCACGACGACGGGGTTCAGGAAGCGCAGCGGACCGATCAGGCGGGAGGCGAACATGTGCATGTGCCGGGCGAGTGCCCCGTCCCGTGCCGCCGCCGAGAACATCAGCCGCTCCATGGGGTTGAACGGGCGGCCCTTGGCGAAGTCCGCGGCCAGGAACTGGTGACCGCTCAGGCGGCGCCGGTGCCGCCGCGCGTACTCCGCGAGGGACCGGTCGAGGTCGCCCCGGCCGGCCGCCGCCGGGCCGACCGCCTCCGCCAGCCAGTGCGCGGACTGCAGG
Organism: Streptomyces sp. NPDC037410; assembly: GCF_055602235.1. NCBI lineage: Bacteria > Bacillati > Actinomycetota > Actinomycetes > Kitasatosporales > Streptomycetaceae > Streptomyces > Streptomyces sp. NPDC037410. The sequence goes on from NZ_JBVJWR010000017.1 coordinate 43,267, forward strand.
GCCCACCCGCAGCCCACTCCCCACAGGGGGTCACCGGTCAGGGCGGCGTCGCCGACGAGAGCGAGGCCCGGTGCGGTCGCCCTGCGGGTGCGCAGCGGGTAGTCGACCGCACCCGTGATCTTCGTGACGCGCTCGGCGGAGTCGATGTCCGGCGCGTCGGGCAGGGAGCGGACGAAGTCGAGGAAGCTGCCCTCCAGGTCCTTCCGGAAGTCCGGAAGCCGCTTCTTCTCCGGGAGTACGGCCACGACCGTCACGCCGTCGTCGTTCGGGAACGCGTAGGCCATGTCGGGGACCAGGAACCAGGCGTGGCTGATCCCGTCGCGCAGGGGCAGGTTCCGGAAGTGCGCGAGATAGCCGAAGCGCGCGTTCTCGTGCTGCCGGGTGGGCACCCCGGCGAGCTTGGCGACGGCCGAGTCCTTGCCGTCGGCGCCGACCACGAGACGGGCCCGGATCCCGCGCTCGCCCTCGGGCGTCGACGCGCGTACGCCCACGGTCCTTCCGGCCTCCTGGATCAGCCCCGTCACCTGGTGGCCGAGGAGCAGGTCGACGCCGGGGGTCTCGGCCGCGCGGGACCTGAGGAGCGGGTCGAGCGTGCTGCGGCGGACGTTGTACCCGTACGGGAGCTCGGGGCCCGGGGCGGCGCTCGGCTCGATCCAGCCCCAGCGGGTGTACCAGCGGGCCTCGTTCCGGACGGCCCCCGCCTTCTCCAGGGCGGGGAGCAGGCCGAGTTCCGCGAGGACCGGGGTGGCGTTGGCCGTGAGGGAGTGGGTGCACAGCGTCTTGTACGCCGCGGGGTCCGAGCGGCGTTCCAGGAGCGCGACGCGGGCGCCGCGCCGGGCGAGCAGGATCGCCGCCGTGCAGCCCGCGAGGCTCGCCCCGCTGATGACGACGTCGTAGTCGTGTCCCGTGCTCTCGGGCTTGGTCATGCGCTGATCGTCCCCCCCGTGATGTGGTCCCGCTTCTGTCAGGAACATGAGGACGATGAAGGTGAGCGGTTGTCAAGGGACCAGGGCCTTCAAGGGTCTTGGCAACCAGAGTGCCATGTGAAATATTACTGCCGTGCCCACGAGAAACACCTCGGATGTCATCGTCGTCGGCGCCGGCGTCGTCGGCGCGGCCTGCGCCCACTACGCCGCCCGAGCCGGCCTCTCCGTCACCGTCGTCGACCGCGGTCCCGTCGCCGGCGGCACCACGGGGGCGGGCGAGGGAAACCTCCTGGTCTCCGACAAGGAACCAGGGCCCGAGCTCGAACTCGCCCTGATCGCCACCGCGTTGTGGCGCGAGCTGTCCGATCGGCTGCCGCCCCAGGTCGAGTACGAGGCGAAGGGCGGCCTCGTCGTCGCCTCGGACGAGCCCGGGATGCGCGCCCTGCGCGCGTTCGCGGCCCGCCAGGAGAAGGCGGGCGTCACCACCCAGGAGGTCCCCGAGGACCGGCTCCACGACCTGGAGCCCCACCTCGCACCCACCCTGGCGGGCGGCTTCCGCTATCCCCAGGACGCCCAGGTGATGCCCGCCCACGCGGCCGCCCAGCTGCTGCGCGCCGGAGCCGGACGGATCCGGCTGCGCCTCGGTGAGGAGGTCACCGGCCTCCTCACCGGCACCGCCGGACGGATCCGCGGCGTGCGGACCACGGCGGGCGAGATCCACGCCCCGCACGTCGTCAACGCCGCCGGAACCTGGGGCGGCACCCTGGCCGAACTCGCGGGCGTCCACCTGCCCGTACTGCCCCGCAGAGGCTTCGTCCTCGTCACCGAGCCGCTCCCGCGCGTCGTGCGCCACAAGGTGTACGCCGCCGACTACGTGGCCGACGTCGCCAGCGGCTCCGCCGCCCTCCAGACCTCGGCGGTCGTCGAGGGCACCCCGGCGGGCCCGGTCCTGATCGGCGCCAGCCGCGAACGCGTCGGCTTCGACCGGACGCTCTCCACCGACGTCCTGCGCCGCCTCGCCGCCGGAGCCACCACCCTGTTTCCCGTCCTCGGCACCGTACGGGCCATCCGCACCTACCTCGGCTTCCGCCCCTACCTGCCGGACCACCTGCCCGCCATCGGACCCGACCCGCGCGTCCCCGGCCTGCTCCACGCCTGCGGCCACGAAGGCGCGGGCATCGGACTCGCCCCCGTGACGGGACGGATCGTCGCCGCCTGCCTGACCGGGGACGAACCGCCCCTGGACATCCACCCGTTCCGGCCCGACCGGTTCGCCGACACCGCACCCGTCGCCTGAGGTCAGCGCACCCACCGTCACGAGAGGAGGGCCCGTGGCCCGCACCCCCGCCGACCTCGTCGGCGCACAGCCCGAACCGCCGTTCGAGATCACCTTCGACGGCCGTCGCGTCACCGCCCTGCCGGGCCAGACCGTCGCCGCCGCCCTCTGGGGCGCCGGCATCCTGGCCTGGCGCACCACCCGGGACGGCCGCCGGCCGCGCGGCGCCTTCTGCGGCATCGGCCAGTGCTACGACTGCCTCGCCACCGTCAACGGCGAACCCAACCGGCGCGCCTGCCTGGTCCCGGCCCGCCCCGGCGACGCGATCACCACCCAGGAGGGACACGGCCATGACCGCCTCACCGTCTGAGCCGGAGACGTACGACCTGGCGGTGGTGGGAGCCGGTTCCGCGGGACTCTCCGGCGCCGTCACGGCCTCCGAACTCGGCCTTTCCGTCGCCCTCCTCGACACCTCCGCCCAGACCGGCGGCCAGTTCTACCGGCACCCGGCGCCCGCCCTCGGGGCCGTACGGCCCGAGGCCCTGCACCACGACTGGTCGGCCTTCTCCGACCTCCGCAGGCGCCTCGCCGCGAGCGACGTCACCCACCTCGCCGGACACCACGTGTGGTCCACGGTACGGGAGGACGACGGCACCTGGACCGTCCACGCGGTCACCGGAGCCGACGGAACCTCGGAGCGGCCCGCCCGGATCCGGGCCAGGGCCCTGCTGCTCGCCACCGGCGCGTACGAACGCCAACTCCCCTTCCCAGGCTGGACCCTGCCCGGCGTCGTGGGCGCCGGGGGAGCGCAGGCCATGCTCAAGTCCGGCCTCGTACTGCCGGGCCGGCGCATCGTCGTGGCCGGCAGCGGACCCCTGCTGCTCGCCGTCGCCTCCTCCCTCGCCGCCGCCGGCGCACAGGTCCCGGCCGTGATCGAGGCCGCCGGCTACCTCCGGTACGCCCGCAGCCCCCGGGCACTCCTGGCCAACCCGGCGAAGGCGGCCGAAGCCCTGCTGCACGGAACCGCCCTGCTCCGCCATCGCGTACCCGTCCGCCTGCGCAGCGCCGTCACCCAAGTACACGGCACCGACCGCGTGGAGGCCGTCACCGTCAGCCGCCTGGACGCCGACTGGCGGCCCGTGCCCGGCACCGGACGCCGGATCGCCTGCGACGCCCTGGCCGTCGGCCACGGCCTCGTCCCGCAGATCGAACTGGCCACCACCCTCGGCTGCGCCACCCGACGGCTCCCCGACGGAACCCTCGGCCTCGCCCTGGACGACCGCCAGGAGACCTCGGAGCCCGGCCTGTGGGCGGCGGGCGAGACCGGGGGAGTCGGCGGCGCAGGACTCGCCCGTACGGAAGGCGAGTTGGCCGCCCGTGCGATCGCCGCGCGGCTCCTCGGCCGCCGGACGGGCGAGGGCCGGATCGCCGGACTGCGGCGGCGCCGGGACCGGATGCGCGCCTTCGCCGACGTGATGTCAGCGGCCCACGCCCCCGGGCCCGGCTGGCCGGACTGGCTCTCCGACGACACGGACGTGTGCCGCTGCGAGGAGGTCGGTGCCGGGCGCATCCGCGAGGCGGTCACCGAGCTGGGCGCGCGGGACGCGCGCACCGTCAAGCTCCTCACCCGGGCCGGCATGGGCTGGTGCCAGGGCCGGATGTGCGGGACGGCCGTCGCGTGCCTCGCCGCCCGCGGCGGCACGGCCGAACCACCCGCGGAACGCCGCCCGTTCGCGGTACCGGTGCGGCTCTCGACGCTCGCCGCGCTCCCCGAGGAGCCGGCCGATCCGCACCCCGGGACTTCCTGAGGGGAGAGGCCCGAGCGGGCCTCTCTTCTTGGCTCATCTATAAAATGTCACACACCATAGAAAGGTCATCGACATGACCACCACCACCTGGAACACCGACCGGCCCTGGCGGGGCATCATGGTCGCCACCACCCTCCCCTTCCGCGAGGACCTCTCCGTCGACCACGACGCCTACGCCGAGCACGTCGCCTGGCTGATCGCCAACGGCTGCGACGGTGTCGTCCCCAACGGCTCCCTCGGCGAGTACCAGACCCTCACCGACCAGGAGCGCGCCCAGGTCGTCCGTACCGCCGTCGAAGCGGCCGGGGACGGCGCGCGCGTCATGCCGGGCGTCGCCGCCTACGGCAGCGCGCAGTCCCGCCGCTGGGCCGAGCAGGCCGCCGAGGCCGGCTGCGGCTCGGTCCTCCTCCTGCCGCCCAACACCTACCGCGCCGACGCGACGGCCGTCCGTGCCCACTACACCGAGGTCGCCGGAGTCGGCATCCCGATCGTCGCCTACAACAACCCCTTCGACACCAAGGTCGACCTCACCCCCGACCTGCTCGCGCGGCTGCACGGCGACGGCAGCATCGTCGCGGTGAAGGAGTTCAGCGGCGACGTCCGCCGGCCGTACGAGATCGCCGAACTCGCACCGGAACTCGACCTGTTGATCGGCGCCGACGACGTCCTCCTGGAGCTGGCCGTGGCCGGTGCCGTCGGGTGGATCGCCGGCTACCCCAACGCCTTCCCCGCGAGCTGCGCCACCCTCTACCGCGCCGCCGTCGCCGGCGATCTGGAGACGGCCCTCCCGCTCTACAAGTCCCTGCACTCGCTGCTGCGCTGGGACTCGAAGACGGAGTTCGTCCAGTCCATCAAGCTCTCCATGGACATCGCCGGCCGCCCCGGCGGTCCCACCCGTCCGCCGCGCCACCCGCTCACCGGCGCGACCGAGGCCGCGATCCGGACCGCCACGGAGAAGGCCGTGGCCGACGGCCACCGCTGAGCCGCGCCACGGCCGACGCCCGCCGTCGCCGACGCCCGCCGTCGCCGACGCCCGCCGTCGCCGACGCCCGCCGTCGGCGACGTCCACCGTCGGCCACGTCCGCGCTGTGCCGCTCCGCCCCGACCCTCACCCCAGGCGACCCCTTCCCCGGAGGCCTCCTCCCATGACCGACGTCCTTCCCACCCTCATCTCCCGCAACCCGGCCGATCCCGCCGACGTGCTCCTGCGGATCACCACCCCCGGCGCCTTCGCGGCCGTCGACACCGTCGAACGCGCCCGCACCGCGCAGCCCGGCTGGCTGCGGGCCGGAGCCGCCGCACGCTCGGCCGCCCTGGGCGCGATCGCCACCGCCGTCGAAGCCGCGGCCGGCGAACTCGCCGAGCTCGCCGTCCGCGAGGTCGGCAAGCCGCTCACCGAGGCCAGGGCCGAGGTGGCCCGCGCCGCCGCGATCTGGCGCTACTACGCGCAGGCCCCCTTCCAGCCCACCGGCGAGGTCCACGAGACCTCGGCGGGCGGCGGACTGCTCCTGACCCGGCGCCGCCCGCACGGCGTGGCCGGGCTCATCACGCCCTGGAACTTCCCCTTCGCCATCCCGACCTGGAAGGCCGCACCCGCTCTCGCGGCCGGGAACACGGTCGTCCTCAAGCCCGCCCCCGAGGCCACGGCCTGCGCCCAGCGCCTGGCCGAGATCGTCCGACAGGCCGTGCCGGAAGGGGTGTTCACCGTCCTTCCCGGCGGCGCCACCGAAGGCAACGCGCTCGTCTCGTCCGCCGACGTCGTCTCCTTCACCGGCTCCACCCCCGTCGGCCAGGCCGTGGCCAGGGCCGCGACCGCGCGGGGCATCCCGGCGCAGGCCGAGATGGGCGGCCTCAACGCGGCCCTCGTGCTGCCCGACGCGGACATGGAGCAGGCCGCGGGCCACATCGCCGCCGCCATCGCGGGGTTCGCGGGCCAGAAGTGCACCGCCACCAGCCGGGTCATCGCCGTCGGCGCCGCCCTCGACCCGCTGCGCGAAGCGCTCACCGAAGCGCTGCGGGCCCTCCAGGTCGGCGACCCCGCCGACCCGGCCACCGTGTGCGGGCCGCTCATCCACGAGGCCGCCCGCGACCGGGTGGTCGAGACCTGCCGGGGGCTCACCACGCTCGCCGGCGGCACCGTGCTCGACAGGCCCGGCTGGTACGGCGCCCCCACCCTGGTCGAGAAGGTCACCCCGGGCCACCGCCTGCTGCGCGAGGAGGTCTTCGGCCCGGTCGCCTCCCTGCTCGCCGCCGACGACGTCGCCCACGCGGTCCGGATCGCCAACTCCGTCCCGTACGGCCTGGTGACCTCGGTCCACACGGCCGACCTGAATACGGCCCTGCGCGGCCTCGACCTGCTCGACACCGGGATGATCCGGATCAACGCCCCGTCCAGCGGCGTCGACTTCCACCTGCCGTTCGGCGGCTCCAAGGCCTCCAGCCACGGACCCCGCGAACAGGGCAGGGCGGGCCTGGAGTTCTACACCTCGGGCCGGACGTACACCCTGGCCCCGGCCGGCCAGGGGGTGTGACCCCGTCTCACGACGCCGTGGCGGCCCCGCCGCACAACGCCTCCTGGTACAGCGCCTTGACGGCGCCGTCGATGGGGTGGGGCTGCGGCCGCCCGGAGGCGTCCGGCCTGTTCCACCGGATGAGGTTGATCGCCACGGACATCTGACGCCTGCCGTCGGCGCTGGTCAGGGAGACGGCACCGGCTCCCCACACGGTGCCGTCGTGCCCCCAGAAGGTGCCGCGGGGGGTCTCGACCTTGTGCAGGCCCAGACCGTACTGGATCGGCGACCCGTCCAGGGCGGTGGCCGGGATCGTACGCCGCATCTCCGCGAGCGACTCGGGGCCGACGATCCGGCCCGCGAACAGCTCGGCGTAGAAGCGGTTGAGGTCCTCCATCGTCGACACCAGACCGGCCGCGACGCCCACCCAGGAATTGTCGTAGACGCTGTAGTCACGGGGTGGGTGGATCAGGCCGTAGAACGCCTCGTAGAGCAGCGAGTGCGGTCCCTCGACGCGCGTCCCCTCCGGGAACCCGGTGTGCCGGAGCCCGGCGCGTTCGATGACGTTCCGGGTGATGCACTCCTCGGCCGGCATACCGGTCAGGTGCTCCAGGAGCTCGCCGAGGATCAGCCAGTTGACGTTCGAGTACACCCCCGCGGGGCCGCCCGGTTCGCCGGTGGGAGGTGCCGAGAGCCCCAGCTCGATGAGCTCGGCGGGCCGCCACGTGCGGAACCGGTTGTCGTCGATGCTCTGCGCCGAGACGTCCAGACGGGTGGGGAACCCGCGGAGCGACGGGAAGGCGTAGGTGAGGTAGTCGGGGATGCCGCTCGTGTTGTCGAGCAGCATCCGCACCGTGATCCGCCGGCCGCGCTCGCCCGGCACGAGCTCCGGCAGATGGTCCCCGACCGGCGTGTCGAGACCGATCCGCCCCTGCTCGACCTGCTGCATCACGGCCGCCGCGGTGAAGGTCTTGGCGATGCTGCCGACGCGGTGCCGCATGTCGGCCGTCACGGGACGGCCGGTGTCGACGTCCGCGACGCCCGCGGCACCGCGCCAGATCCGGCCGTCGTCCCGTACCTCGGCGAACACGCCGGGAATTCCCGCGTGGTGGACGGCGTCCAGGGCGGACTGCAGGGCCACCGGGTCGAGGCCCGTGGACGTACCCATGGTGCGGATGTTCATGACATCGGTCCCTTCTTCGGAGGAGGTGTGGGTTCAGTCGGCGAGGGCACGGCGCAGGACGGCGCCGAGTTCGGCGTTCTGCCGCTGCGAGACCTCGGCCGAGAGGATCGCCTGCGACCCGTGGAACGTCCCCGGCCACTGGTGGAGCTCGACGGACACACCCGCCTGGAGCAGCCGCACGGCGTAGGCGATGTCCTCGTCGCGGTTCGGGCAGAACTCGGCGGAGGCGACGTACGCCGGCGGCAGGCCGGACAGATCGGCGACCCGCGCGGGAGCGGCGTACGGCGTGGCGGGCCGGGAGCCCAGGTAGTGGCCCCACGCGGCGGACGCCTTGCCCCGGTGGTACCAGGGCGTGTCGGTGAAAGTCCGCGCCGACCACGTCTCGAGCCGGTCGTCCAACCCCGCCTGGTTGAGCAGCTGGAAGCGGATCGGCGGCCCCTGCTCGTCACGCGCCCGCAGCGCCACCCCGGCCGCCAGACCGCCACCCGCGCTGTGGCCGCCGACCGCGATGCGCGCCGGGTCGATGCCGAGCTCCGCCGCGTGCCCGGCCGTCCACTCCAGTACGGCGTACGCGTCGTCCAGGGCGGCGGGAAACGGGTGCTCGGGGGCCAGCCGGTAGCCCACCGAGACCACCACCGCGCCGGACGTCTCCGCGATGCGGGCGGCCCACGGGTGCTCGGTGTCCACGTTCCCCATGACGTACCCGCCGCCGTGCAGCCAGACCACGGCACCCTGCGCCCCGCGCGGCCGGTAGATCCGTACGGGCACGTCCGGGTCGGCGGGCACGAGCACGTCCTCGACGTCCAACTCCGAGGTGTCGGGCGCCGGGACGGCGGCCGCCAGATCGGCGAAGTACGCGCGGGAGGCCACCGGGTCGGACAGGTCGGTCTGCGGGAAGAAGGGGACGAAGGCTTCGAGTTCGGGATCCATGACGGCCATCCTCCGGGCCGGCCCCGGAGGGGTCACCCGCCATCCGTCGCGCATCCCGCCCCGAACAGGCGCCGAACGGCGCACCCGGCTCCCCGGCCCGTCTGCGATCCTTCTGTCATGGAGGCACTGGCCGTACGGCTGTCGGGACTCGATCCGTACGTCGACGGCGCGATGCGCATCGTCGCGTTCTACGACACCCTGATGCGCCGCCGCGTCGACCTCCCGGCGCTCGCCCGCGCCTCGGCGGGCCTGGCCGAGTGCGTCGCCGGGATACGGCTCCACGGCACCGGCCGCCCGACCCGCGTCTCGCCCCACGGCACGGAGGCGACCACCCCGCCGGCACCCCCGTCCACGGAGGCGCCGGTCACCCTCGACGAAGAGGAGATCGGAACGGTCTGGCTGGAGCGCCCCGGACCGCCCAACCCGCTCGACGAGGTCCTCCTCGACCGCTTCGCGCTCGCCGCCGCGGCCGCCGCCGAACGCTACGGGCCCGCCCGCACCACCATGGCCGACCCCGCCCTCGTCGAACTGGCCGTCAGCTCCGGCAGCGACGATGCCGCCCGGGCCCGGGCGCTGCGCCTCCTGGGCTTCGCCCCCGACCTCCCCGTCCACGTCGCCGCCGTCCGCACGAGCCTCCCGCTCGACCGGGTCGGCGCCCTGGTGTGCCCGTCCCGGCCGGTGAAGGCGGCCCCGCTCGCCGACGTGGGCGTCATCCTGGCCACGACCCTGGACCGTACGGGCTTCCCCTCAGGGGTACGGGCGGGCATCGGCACCGGCGGAAGACCCGACCGCTCCTGGCGCCAGGCCCGCACGGCCCTCCGCTTCACCACCGCCCGCGAACCCGTCGTCCACCACACCGACCTGGGCGCGCTTGCCCTCCTGGCGGAGATCCCCGAGGACGCCGTACGGGACAACCCCGACGTGACCGCGATCGACCGCCTGTCCCCGGAGGACCTGGAGACCCTGGACAGCTACTGCGCCACCGCCTCCGTCCGCCGCGCGGCCGAGGCCCTCCACCTCCACCACAGCAGCATCGCCCGCCGCCTCGACCACATCGGCAAGACCCTCACCCTGGACCTCACCGCCCCCACAGGCCTGACCCGCGCCCGGCTCGCCCTCACCACATGGAGACTGATCCACGGCTGATCCAGCTCGGCAGGCCCTCATCAACGAGGCCAAGGCCCGGCTGACCGCCGACGAAACCGCCGGGTGGCTCCTGCGTCAGAGGCGCTTCGCGCTGCGCAGCGTCTTGGCGTAGTAGCCGTTGCCGTCGAGGCGGGAGACACCGCCGACGTCACCGATCGTGGGTCCGTTGACCTCCTCGCGGCTGGACACGAAGATCAGGTGCCCCTCGGTGTCGTACCCGAGGACCATGCCGACGTGGTCGAGCCGCTGCCCGGTGCGCGTGTCGAGCTTGAAGAAGACGAGGTCGCCCGGCTGCAGCTGGTCGATCGTGGAGGGGCGGTTCGCGGCGCCGATGCCGGTCAGCGGCAGGATGTCCACGCCCCGGTCGGAGCGGGCCATGCCGTTCGCCGTGCGGGGCAGGCCGTCACCGGACTTGTCCGAGGACATCAGCGGGTAGCGGGCACGGTAGCCGAGCACCATGCGCATGAAGCCGGAGCAGTCGAGGGACCGGGCCTTGGGTGCCTCCGGCGTGCCGACGGAGCCGTCCCGGAAGGGGTAGCGGACGCCGAGGAAGTCGTAGAAGTCGGACTGCTCCAGGCGGAGGTCGCCGCCCTCGGCTCCGGTGGTGTTCAGCGGCCCGAAGTTCGCGTCGCCCGCGATGACCCGGCCCTGCTCGTCCTTGCGCTGCGGCGCCCCCGCCACGTACTGGAAGGCGAACGCGAAGATGTCGTCCTCCTTGCTGTCCGCGTTCTCCGCGTACCAGTCCTTGAACCACTTCTCCTTCTCCGCGCCCTTGGCCCAGGGCTTCGGCATGAGACGGATCCAGTCGGTCGTGGAGACCTTCGACGCCGTGGAGGTCGGCTCGGCGAAGGTACGGGCGGGCCCGGTGAGCTTCGTGGTGCGCGCGCCGTCCGTCATGACCGCCGCCACCTGGCCGTCGGCGCCGCGGAGCACGCTGCGCGCGGGGTTCTCCAGGCGGGACCAGCTCTCCCCGCCCGTCGCTTCGGTCTTGGGCTTGGTCCCGTTGAGCACGCCGACGTTGCGCACCTCGGTGACGCCCGGGTCGTCCTGCTTGCGCAGCTCCACGGTGAGGTAGCCCGAGGTCGCGACGAGCCCGAGTACCGCGAGGCCCGAGAGGAGCGTGCGTGACTTCTTCTTCCCTGCCATGGTTCTTCCTTGATTCTCAGGCGGCGGTTCGCGGACGACGGTTTTCAGGCGGCGGCGGGCATGACGCCGAGCAGCAGGCCCGCGGCGACGACGATGTAGGCCAGCATCGAGACGGAGGCCGTCGCGAGGAGCGTGGGCCCCTTGGGCTGGCGGACGAGCTGGTAGGCGATGAGGCCGGGGACGATGAACCCGAGGGTCTGGTTGCCGTACATCAGCGGGAACTCGATCGACAGGACGATCATCACCGTGGCCTGGAGCAGCACCCCGAGGAGCACGACCGCGGCGAACAGCCGCTTGCCGTACAGGATGACGAGCCGCTGCATGAGCTTGGTGCCCGCGTACGTCAGGGCGGTGACGCCCACGACCATGGCCGCGCGCTGGAGGTCCTCGATGAGGGTGAGGGCGATCCAGCCCGGGGTGATCATCCCGCCGGGGGAGAGGTTGGTGGTGAGGTAGCACAGCAGGGAGAACAACAGGCCGATGGCGATGCCCAGGGCGGCCATCTCGGGGGTCAGGGCGGCGGTGGTCAACGGGGGCTCCGGGAGCGGTGACGGGCGGTGAGGCGGGCGGTCGGCGTCGGGTCAGGGATGCGGGTGGGTCCGCTCCCCGTTCTCCTGCGGCGGCTGCTGGAACCAGCCGAACGAATCCTCGGGCCCGGGGACGGACCATCCGTCGTCGGGACCGCGCTGGGCCGTGAGGACCACCGGCCCGGGCTGCTCGTCGACCGGCTGGAGGGGGATCCGCACCATGGGGATCTCCTGGGTCTGGGAGGCCTGGTACCGCTCCTCGTACGCCGTCGGGTACGTGGCGTACGGATCCAGGCGCTGCGGCCGGCCGTACCCGTACCCCGCCGGAGCCGCGTACGGACCGGTCTCGTCGGCGACGGCATAGGCGCCGTCGCGGGCTCCGGGGCCGGCATCGTGGACGGCTCCGTGGCCGGCTCCGTGGTCCGCGCCGTGGTCCGCGCGGGGGTCGGCGCTCTCGTCGGCCGGGAGTTCGGCGAGGTACTCGAGCAGCTCCTCGCCCTGGCCGTGGATGTTGCCGATGGCGACGAGCGAGGACCCGTCGGGCATCCGGCCGAGCAGGGCGGGCATGAAGTCCTCGGCCGGGCGCCGGTCGCCGCCGAGGTCGACCGCCCGGTCCCGCCACTCGGCGGGGATGGCGTCGATGGCGCTCTTCGAGGGGTGGCCGATGACGAAGACGTTGTCCGGCTGGAGGTCGGGGATGATCTCGCCCATCTGCCCGTTGCGTTCGACGCGGTCGGGACGGCAGTTGATCACGACGTTCAGGGGGCGGCTGATGGCGCCGAGGTCGAGCAGCTGGTTGACGTTCATCAGGGTCGACTCGGGGTCGTTCGCCGCGAACACGTTCGCGAAGGCGAGCCGCCGGTCGTCGGGCGTGACGTAGCGCTCCACGGACAGGACGCCCGGGTCCGGCGGCGCGTCGTACATGCCCTGCAGCGCGACCTGCCGGTCGATGCCGAGGAGCTCCGCGACGGCCAGGGCGATCGCGACGTTCTCCTTGAAGGTGAACCAGCTGAAACCGCGCAGCTCGGCGTCGCTGACCGTCTCGGGGTCGGCGTAGATCAGCCGGCAGTTCCGGGCGTCCGCCTCCTCCTGGAGGATGTGGAAGCGCTCCTTCTCCGCGGTCACGCAGATGCCGTCCTCCGGCATCGAGCGGCACAGCGAGCGGGCCACGTCGTCCAGGGTCGGGCCCATCTCGGCGAGGTGGTCCTCGCGCACGTTGCACAGGACGCCGATCGTGGAGCGGATCAGCTTGCTCTGGTTGACCTCCTGCAGGGCGGGCATGACCGCCATGCACTCGATGACCAGGGCGTGCGGCCGGTAGGTGGCGGCCCGGCGGACGATGCCGATCTGCTCCACCACGTTGGCGATGCCGAACTTCCGGTAGACCGGCTCCTCGGTCGCGTCGGGGTGGATGAAGCGCGCCGCCGTCCCCGTCGTCTTCGCGACGGTCACGAGACCGCCGCCGCGCAGGGCTCCGGCGCACAGCCGGGTGATGGAGGACTTGCCCCGGATGCCGTTGACGAGCACCCGGGTCGGGATCGTGTGGAGGGCGGCGTAGTGCCTGCGCTGTTCCACGATGCCCGCGATCAGCAGGAACACCCCGCTGATCAGCAGGACGAAGTAGAGGTAGAGCACGGCCTTGTCACCTTCCGCCGACGCCGGGCCCGGTCTCCGCGGACCGGCGCGCCTGGTTGTGTCTGAGGGCCTGCGCCTGCTGGCGCAGCAGTTCGAGGCTGCGGACGACGGCGCCCACCTCGTCCTGGTACACGGGGTACAGCACGGTCTTGAGGTCGCCGTCCACGAGCTTCTCGGCACTGCCGGCGAGGGCGCGCAGCGGCCGCACGACCACCAGATAGACCCAGCCGAGGCAGAAGATGATCGCGGCGAGCCCCAGCATTCCGGCGAGCACGCTGCGGTCCTCGCGCTCGTACGGGGCGATCTGGAAGCGGGAGGCGTCCTGGCTGCTGACGACGGTCCAGCCGATGTCGGCCGTGACGCCGCCGCCGGAGAAGGGGGCGGCCGCGGCGACGGTGACGCCGTTGCCCTCCCGGATGAGCAGGCCGTTCTCGACGGGGCCCGCACCCACCGGCAGGGCGGCGGCCCGGACGAGGTCGGTCAGGGCGCCGTCGGGGAGCTCCTCGAACGCCAGAAAGCCGTTGCCGGCGGCGACGGTCCGCGCTCGGGAGTCGACGACGCGGACGTCCCCGAGGCCGGGCCGGGCGAGGAGCGAGTTGAGGAACTCCACCCGGATCTCGCCGACCAGGGTGCCGTCCTTGTGGTCCGGCAGCGGTGCGCCGGCCTGGACGATCGGCTCCTTGCCGCCCTCACCGGAGACGCGGACCAGCGGCAGGTCCTTGCCACGGGTCCAGTCGTGGGGCTCCGTGCCCGCCTGGGCGGTGATGCCGCCCTCGGCGTCGACGAGGTACAGGGCCTGGTAGCGGGGGTGCTTGAGGAGGGCCTCCTCAAGGATCCGGCCGGTGTCCCCGTCGCTCTCCTCGCCGATCAGGCGGGAGGTGGAGACGACGTCGGCCTGGGCCTCGTTGAGCGCCCTGCGCAGGCGGTCGGCGATCAGGTCGGTGCGGTCGCGCTGGTCGTTGACCATGGTGGCGGGCACGCTGACCGAGTCGTCCGTACGGTTCAGGAGCAGACCGACGGGCACGCACCAGACGAGCAGCAGCACGGCCGTGACCACGAGCGGGCCGCGTCCGCCGACCCGGACCCGCCGGCGCGGGGCGTCGTCGGAGTCCGTGCCGTCACCGGCGAGCTGCCGGCGCAGCCGTTCGAGGGCGGCGCCGATGCGGGCCGCTTCTCCCCAGCGGGGCACGGTGACCGGACGGGTCAGATCGCCGCGGGCGAGCCGGCGCGACTCCAGGAACAGGCGCAGCAGGGGCCGCTGCACGGTGGCCCAGAGGACGGTCACCGCGAGCAGGCCGAGCAGGACGAGGACGCCCGCGGCCGCGAGGCCGTACAGCTGGCGGCCGTGGTCGGCGGTCTCCTGCTCGACCACGGGAAGCAGGGCCACGACCGTCAGACCGAGGCCGGCGGCCTGGCTCGGCTTCTCCCCCGGATTGGAGGAGGCGAGCGAGGCGTAGCCCGCCGTGGCGACACGGCCGTTGTACCGGCCGCCCAGGAGGGTGCCGCTGACGCCGGGATAGCCCCGGGATCCGGGTTCCTTCGCGCGGACGGGGTGCTCTTCGGTGCGGACCGCGGCCTGGTCGGCCAGCCGCGTCATCTGCTTGTGGAGGAAGGAGAGCTCCTGGCGCTCCTGGTCGGAGTTGAGCGCCTCGGCCTGCTCGAAGCCGGCCGTGCCGAGGACCTCGCCGCCCTTCGCGACCACGGCCATGGTGCGGAACGGGCCGAGGTTGATGGCCGGCACGGAGAGGCTGCTCGACGCGAGCAGCAGCTGCTGCGGCCGGTCGGCCCAGTCCAGTACGGCCATGGTCATCAGACGGACGTCGCCGGTCTTGAGCCGCACCATGCGGGGCGTCAGGGCCTTCTTGCCCGTGAGGACGCCCTTGTCCAGCCAGGACAGCGGGATCGCCTCGCCCCGCTCGGCGAGCACCTCCCCGCTCTCCAGGTCGACCACGGAGGTGCCGGTCCACTTCTGGTAGGTCCGGCCCAGGTCCGAGAGGATCCGCTCGGGCTTCACGGGGCGCCCCGCGCTGATCGCGGTGGCGGTCCGCTGCAGGTCGGTGACCCGCTCGTCGATCGAGGCCCGCAGCGCGATGGCCCCGTCCTCCGCGAAGTACTGCTGGGAGGACAGCACCGCCTCCGGCACGACCGCGTCGTCGCCGGGGCCCAGCACCTTCGCCGTCAGGCCGGCCAGGGCGAGGATCAGCACGCACAGGACCGCGATCGGCGGACGGATGCCGCCCAGGAGCGGCATGTCCGCGCGCCTGCGGCTGCGTCGCCGTCCCCCTCGCACGCGGTAGGCGGCATTACTCGATGTCACTGCTGCTCTTTCCTGGTTCTACGGCCACTGCGGTTCCCACGGCCCCCGGACACGAGGGGCCGCCACTGGCGCGGGCCCGGCGACGCGGTCACGAACGTACGAAACGGACGGGGGACGGCTCAGTACGTCAGGGAGAGCTCGGCCAGGCCGTCGCCCCCCGGAGCACCCCGGTTGAAGAGGAAGCCACGCGTCCGCTCGGCCGCGAGGCGGTAGCGGGCGCGCCGGTCCGGAGGCAGGTCGCCCGGTGCGTCGAGCGCGTGCCGGACGTCGACCACCCGGTGGTCCGTGACGGCGCCGTCGGGGAGCTTGTCGCCGGGCTCGGCGTCCGGCGGGATGTCCACCAGGGTGGTGCGGTAGCGGGCCTGCACGTCCCAGCCGGTCTCCGTCTCGTGGAACTCGAACCAGCCGATCGCCCCCTCCTCGGTCAGTCCCGTGGGGGAGCCGTGCCGGGCGACCTCGTTGCCGAGGCTGAAGGCGACCCACTTGCCGTTCAGCTTCTGGATCGGCTGCACCACGTGCGCGTGGTGGCCGATGATGAGGTTGATCCCCGTCTCCTTGGTGAGGCGGTCGGCGAGCTCCAGCTGGGGGACGCTCGGCTCGTTGTAGTGCTCGAGACCCCAGTGGAGCGAGAGGATCACGACCTCGGCGCCCTGCGCGCGGGCCCGCTTCTCGGCCTTCTTGATCTCGTCCGTGTTGATCCGGTTGAACGACCAGCGTTCCTTCGCGGGCGTGGGGTTGAGGAACGACTCCCACGAGAAGGCCAGGTGCGCCACCTTGACGCCCTTGACCTCACGGATGTTGATCTTCTGCGACTCCTCGGGCGTACGGGCCGAGCCGGTGTGACCGAGGCCCGCCTTGTCCATCGCGTTCAGGGTGCTGCGGATGGCCTTGAGGCCATGGTCGTTGGTGTGGTTCGAGGCCGTCGAGCAGGTGTCGTAGCCCACGTCCTTCAAGGTCGTGAGGATCTGCGGCGGCACCAGGAACTCCGGATACCCCGCCCAGGGGCCCCGGGGGGAGCCCACGGGCGTCTCCATGTGACAGATGGCCAGGTCGGCCTTGCTGATCACCGGCTTCACGCCGGCCATCAGCGGGCCGAAGTCCAGTCCGTCCTTGCCCTTGCCCGTCTTCTTCGCGTCACGGGCCGCCTGTTCCACCAGCTCCGGGTGGATGAGAACATCTCCGGCGGCGGCGACGGTGAACGAGCGGCCGCCGGGCTTGGTCTGCGACTCCGTCGGCGTGGACGCACAGCCGGCCGTGAGAACGGCGAGCACCGCCGTCACAGCCAGTGCACGACCAATGGGGAGAGAATCGCAGAATGTCACCAGCCGATCTTCACATGAGTCCCAAGATCGACTCCCCGCAGGGCGTTACGAGATCATCACTTTTTCTTTATGTCCTGACCATCATCGGACTCGCGCTCTCCCTCGTCGGCTGCCACGACGCGGCGCGCGACAGCGAGCAGGCAGGGCACGGCGGCGCCCGTGAGCTGGTGAACCTGGACGACAGGATCGTCCAGTACGCCAAGCAGGCCGGAGACCGCACGCGGTACACGCCCCCCAGCAGGGCCCAGCGGGAACGCCTCGCCCTGGGCGTGGGTCAGCTCCTCGACCGCGAGGACGCCAAGGCCGAGGAGACCTTCGCCTCCGTCGGCTTCCAGGTGACCCGGCTCACCGACTCCGTCACCAACCGCCGCTACGACGAGGTCGCCGCCCGGAATCCGGGGCCCGAGGCGGGATGGGGAAGGCTGTACGTCAGCGCCGACTTCGCCGTCCGCTGGAGCGTCCAGGTGCCGCATCCGGTGTCCGACCGCGGCACCGAGTCCCTCGGCGCCCAGCTCCTGGAGAAGGCGTCGGGCGGCGCCCTCGTCGTCGCCGGAGCCCACCGCACCTCCGGCCGCGGAGACGCGGCGGACGTCGCCCACCGCACCGACAGCGCCTTCCACACGATCATCACGGAACTGCAGAAGCGCGGCGTTCCGGGCCTCCAGCTGCACGGCTTCGCCAAGGGCCCGGAGCGCCCGTACGACGCCATCCTCTCCACCGGCGCCGCACAGGCCGCACCCGAAGAGGCCGCGGCCCTCGCCGCCCACATGAAGGCGCGCGGCCTCCGCGTCTGCCGGGGCTGGGCCGACCACTGCCCCCTGGAAGGCACCACGAACGTCCAGGGGAAGGCGGCGGAGGGCGCCCACGCCACGTTCATCCACGCCGAACTCGCCCCGGCGGCCCGCGCCGAGGACGGCAGGAAGGCCGCACAGGCCCGGGCCGCACTCACCGACCTCCTGGAGGTCTGGTCGGACACCCCCGCGGGACGCTAGCGGGCCAGGGACCGTCCGGCGGATCAGGGTCGGATGGGCCCTAGAGCGGGTTGCGGCGCGGGGGCGGCAGGAACTGGCGGGCCTGCAGCTCGTACGCCTGGCGGAACGCCCCGGGGCCCCTGGCCGGGTCCATGAGCTGTGCGAACGTGCCGTGCTCGACGACCCGGCCCCGCTCCAGTACATAGATGAGGTCCGCGTGACGGACGCTGTGCAGCCGGTGGGTGATCAGGACGGTGGTCTGGCCCGTGCCCGCGAGCTGGTGGATCTGGTCGAAGACCCGCTGCTCGGCCACCGGGTCCAGGGCGCTCGTCGGCTCGTCGACGACCAGGACCTGCCCGTTCCGGTAGCGCGCCCGCGCGAGCCCGATCTTCTGCCACTGCCCGCCGGAGATCTCCTGACCGCCGCGATAGCCGCGGGCCAGCAGGGTGTCCAGACCGCGGGGCAGCTTCGCCACCACGTCGTCGGCCCCCGCGTACGCGGCCGCCGCGCCGACCTCGCCGTCGTCGATGGCCCCGCCGGGCCGGCCGATCCCGATGTTCACCCGGGCGGTGAACGGCCACCGCTGGAAGTTCTGGGCGACCATCGCCACCCGTGAGAAGAGCCGGGCCCGGCAGGCCTCCGCGGCGTCCACCTCGCCCCACATCACCCGGCCGGCCGCGGGCATGTGCAGGCCGCACAGCAGCTTGGACACCGTGGTCTTGCCCGAGCCGTTCGCCCCCACCAGAGCCACCGTCGAGCCGCGGGGGATGACGAGGTCCACCTCCCGCAGGGACGGCTCCTCGGCGCCCTGGTAGGAGAAGGTGACCTTCTCGAAGCGGATCGCGTCGAAGTCCTCCGGCAGGTCGACGCCCACCTCGGGGATCGCGCGCCGCTCGGCCTCGGCGCACAGCCGCTCCAGGTCGGCGACGAAGAGGGACTCCTCCTGGATGTCGGTGACCCTCAGCACCAGGTCGGTGATGCTCGCCGAACCGGCCCGGATCGCGAGCACCGCCGTGCCGCCGACCGCGAGCTCCATCTGCCCGTTCCACAGGAGCAGTCCGAGGACGGCGTACGCGGCCACCGTCGCCACACCGCGGGCACCGTCGGCGAACAGGCCCGTGCGAGCCCCCACCCACGCGAGCCGGGTCTGCTCGCGCTCACTGGTCTCCGCCATGCCCCGGAAGTACTCCAGGAGGAACGGCCCCACGTCGTGGACCCGGACCTCTCCCGCCGCCTGCTGGTCGATCAGGAGCCGGCTGATCAGCTGCGCCGCCCGCGCGTGCTGGACGAACCGGTGCCAGCTCTCGTACCGGGCTCTCGCCATGGTCAGGGAGCCCCAGGCGCTCGGCAGCGCCATCGCGGCGAGGAGCGGCAGCAGCGCCACGTGCAGGACCGTCAGCACGCCCGCGGCGGCGATCAGGGAGATCGCCGAGGCGACCACGGCCGTGCAGTACCCCACCATCCGCATGGCCCCGTTGGCGCCCCACTGCGCCGAGTCCATCAGCTTGTGGAAGGCGTCGTCCTCGATCGCGTCCATCTCCACCCGGGCGACGAGCTCCAGGTACCGCTCGGTGGCGACCCGTTGGACCTTGGGCTCAAGCATTCCCGTCGAGGCGGTCGACGCCGACTTGAGCAGCGAGGACACCACCGCGAGCACCGACACGAGGACCAGGGACGGCAGGGCCGCCCGCAGCCGGTCGACCAGGATTCCCGACGCGAGCAGTTCGGTCAGCAGCGCGTTCACGGCCACCAGCGAGTAGGCCTGCGCCACACCGCGGCCGATCTCGCTGACCGCCACGGTGTACAGGGCGCGGGGGTCGGCCTGCCGGGCAAGCCGCACGGCGATCCCGACCTGCCGGGGGAAGCTCGCGGCCATCCTCCACATGCCGAGCTTCACCCAGGTCCCGCTGTGCTGGCTGAAGCCCATGTCGTAGGCGAGCTCACCGCCGAACAGCAGCCGCTCGGAGGCCGAGACGGTCTCGGGCGGGGTCGCCTCCGTCGGGGTCGCCTTCGCCGGCGTCGTGGACGCCGCGTCGTCCGTGGTGGTCGTCATGCCATCCCCCTCGAGTCCGGACGTGGCCGGCGGCGGCCCACGGGAAGGGGAGTGTCGATACGGCGGGGAAGGGGGTGCATGGCGTTCTCCGTGAGCCGGCGGCTGGGCTGTCGGAGAGCTCAACGAGCAGGCCGGGCGGGTCGAACACATGTGTTTCGGACGCCGCGCGAGCCCCGTGGCAGCACGAATACGCGTTCGTGCCGGGTGCATCGACCCTTGCGGCGCGCGGGTCGCGCCCTGGCGGGCGCGTGGCCGAAACGCCGACGGAGGGTCTCCCAGGTCGGAGATCGACGACCCGAGCGGCCGTGACCCGGGCTGCGCCGGACCTCAGGCCCCCGCCAGTGCGGCGTTCGCGCGATCCGTGAGGAGGGTGAGCACCCGGCCGGCGGCCGCGAGGTCCTCGGCGGGAATGCCCTCGTACAGCCGGGCGGCGATCGCGGCGCTCTCGGTGGCGGTCGTCTCGTACAGCTCCCGTCCGGCGTCCGTGAGGCGCAGCCGGGAGGCCCGTGCCGGGACCTGCTCGACGAGCTGCGCGGCCGTCAGCTCGTCGAGCACGCCGTGCACGACGGACGCCTCGGTCTTGAGCGAGCCGACGACGTCGGTGACGAGCGCGTCCCGGTCGGCGGAGTCGCCCGCCACCGAGACGGCCCGGAGCGTGACGCTCTGCTCGAACGTGATGCCGTGTCGGGTCAGTATCCGCTCCAGGAGGGCGCGCGGGGCGTAGTGCGCCAGGGCGATGACGCGGCCGTTGACGGTGGGTGCGGTGGTGGTCATGACTGCTCCTCGTGGTTCTCGGCGTTCGCGGCGTTCTCGGGGTTCCCGGCGTGCGGATCAAGAGGTGCTTCGAGCAGGGTCGCGAGGTCGCGGGTGAACTCCTGCGCGCGCGGGCTCTGCCGGCCCCCGAGCGGCTCCAGCATCTGGTCCAGGAGGCCCTGGACCACCGTGACGGCGCGACCGGTGACGTCGTGCCCCTGCTCGGTGAGCGTCAGCCGCATGGCGCGCGGGTCGTCCGGGTCCCGGGTACGGGCGACGAGCCCGGCCGCCTCCAGCGCGCGGGCGAGCTTGGAGACGTACAGCGGTTCGAGCCCGGTGTGGTCGGCGAGCTGCCGCTGGCTCGGCTGCCGGCCGGAGCGCGCCATGCCGTACAGGGACCCCATCAGTGCGTACTGGGCATGGGTCAGACCCAGGGGAGCGACCGCCCGGTCGACGGCCACGCGCCACTTCATCGACAGGCGCCACACCAGGAAACCGGCCGTGGCGCTCTCGTTTGCTGAACTCACGAGCAATACAGTACATGGCTACTATGTACATGGCTACTATTTCCTGGCGCAGCCGGGCGAGGCTGTCGAAGACACCCTGCACCTCGGCGATCCGGCCGCCTGGGGCGGTTCTGTCCGGTTCGCCCCGTATTCCAGCATGTGGATCGGCGGTAAAGCGCGGGAAAAGTTGTCCCGGCCGGGCTGCGGTTCCCGCACGGAGCGTTTCGGCAGTCTTGACGCGTTCTTGGCGCTCCGGCACCCCGATCCAGCGTGTCGGAACAACGGATTCCGCAGCTGGTGGGGCATTGACCTGCGGTTCTGCTCACGCTTCCATTCAGCCCGGGAGCCCACGGAACCACCTGATCATCAGCCGCCCCGGAGGCGATACCGCTCCCCCTCGGAATCACCGCACGCATCGATCGGAACCGCCTGATGACCGACACCCTCAGCGCACCGCACGCGTTGGCCCCTCAGACCGGCCCCGTGCCGCAGAAGCTCAAGCGTTCCATCGGTGTCGTGGGCGGCACGCTGCTCACGCTGTCGTGCGTGACGCCCGCCTCCACCCTCTTCGTGGTCGTACCCGACCTGTTCGACGGCGTCGGCACGTACGCCGCCCTGACGATCGCGATCGGCTCGCTGCTCTGTATCGGCGTGGCCTTCTGTTACTCCGAGCTGGGCACCCTGATCCCGAGCGCGGGCGGCGAGTACGCCATCGTCTCCACCCTCTCGGGCCGCCTGGCGGGCTGGCTGGTGTTCGTCCTGTCCCTGCTGGTGGTGATGATCGTGCCCCCGGTGATCGCCATGGGGACCGCCGACTACCTCGCGCCCCTGGTCCACATCCCGGCCCCGATCGCCGGCGGCGGCGTCATGCTCCTCGCGACCCTCGCGGGCCTCCTCGACCTGCGCGCCAACGCCTGGATCACCGGCATCTTCCTGGTCCTCGAAGTGGTCGCGGCGGGCATCGTCGCGATCCTCGGCTTCACCCACTCCCAGCGGGGCGTCGGCGCCCTGGTCCACGGCGAGGTCGCGCACGCCGGCGGCTCGCACTCGCTCGTCACCGGCGCCATGGTGGTCTCCGGCCTCGCCATCGCCCTCTTCATCACCCAGGGCTTCTCGACGGCCGTCTACCTCTCCGAGGAGCTGGAGAACCCGCGCAAGTCCGTGGCCCGCACCGTGCTCGCCACCCTCGCCATCTCGACCGCCGTCATCCTGGTGCCCGTCGTCGCCATCACCCTGGGCGCCGGCGACCTGGAGACCCTCACCGGCGGCGACATCAGCGGCATGATCGACGCCTGGTCCAACTCCGCCGTCGGCACCTTCATCAGCCTCTGCGTCGCGCTCGCCATCATCAACGCCGGCATCGTCATGGTGATCCAGAACTCCCGCGTGCTGTTCGCCTCCGCCCGCGACAAGGCCTGGCCCGAGCCCGTCAACAACGCCCTCTCCCGCCTGGGCCGCTTCGGCTCGCCGTGGGTGGCCACCCTGGTCGTGGGCGTGCCGGGCGCGGCCCTGTGCTTCGTCAACCTCGACACCCTCTACGGCGTCACCGGCGTCTCCGTCACCGGGATGTACCTGCTGGTGGCCGTGGCGGCGCTGTTCAGCCGCCGGGGCCAGCACCGCGAGGTCCCGGCGTGGCGCATGCCGCTCTGGCCGGCCATCCCGGTGGTCCTGATCGGCGTGCTGGCGTACGTCCTCTACATGCAGGACGTCGAGTACCTGCTGTGGACCGGCGGCATCACGGCGGTGGCCACCCTCTACTGGGCGCTGTACCTGCGGCCGCGCAAGGACACCCGCTGGCTGGTCAGCATCCCGGAGGACGAGCAGGTCTGACCCTGCCGCCGGAACCATCCCACCCGAGGGCCGGGGCGCTGTGGGCGCCCCGGCCCTCGGGCGTTCCATGGCGTGGGCCGTTCGTGTCGCGCGGGCCGTACGGCATCGGGGGGACGATCACTCCGTACGGGGGGCGGACGGTGGCTCCCGCGTGTCGTGACGGGCACCGTGGGCTGCGGAAACGTATCTGTGCATGCATGACCGCTGACATGGAACACCTGTTGAACGTACGCCTGTGCGAGCGCTTCGGTGACGCGGCCGAGTGGGCCGAGGTCACCACCCTGACCGCCTCCCACCTCCGGGTCGTCGTCTCGGCGCTCGGCCCGGAGGACGCCATGACGTTCCTGACGGCTGCGCGCCGCGCCCTGGACGAGGAGGAAACCCGGGCAGGAACGATTCACCTGGGCTTCGGCGCCCACCTCTGGACCCACCTCGAAGACGTCCCGATGGGCGCCTCACCCCTGGCCAGGACCTCGGCCTGGGACGCGATGCTGACCATGCACCGCCTCTCCGCCCTGGACCCGGACCCAGGCCTCGGCGCCCATATCGACAGCGCCCTGGACGCCTGCCGCCTCCGCCTCGTACCGGCCGCCGCGGGATTCTGAGTGACGTGAAGCGTGAGTGCGCGGGCCCGGTACGCGCACTCACGCCGCACCTCAGTGGAGCGCCCCGACCGTCCGGAGACACGCGCGGTCGTCCGCGCTGAGAACGTCGTCCGGAAGGGTCGGGTCGTCCAGCAGCTCGGCCAGCACGGAGGCGTTCTCGAGGAACGCGGCCCGGCACCGCTCCCGTTCGGGGTGGTCGTCGTCGAGCCCGATGGGCAGCACCGACCCCTCGGCGTCCGGATCGACGGGCTCGGACAGGTGTCTCGCGCGACAACGCCCCGACCGAAGGCACTCTCGCCCGTCCCGGTGCCGCGCGCAAGCGCCGAGATCGACCAATCGCCCAGTCCCTGATCGAAACTCGATCAATCGACGAGAACGCATTGACTCGATCACCGGCCGCACCTACTTTCTGGCCGCATCCGACCGCCAGAAAGGTTGTTGCGCCATGACCATCAGAGCTTTGCCCGGGCGTCAGTCGACGGTCCGCGGGCTTCTCGCCGCCGTCCTCGCGTTCGGCGGCACCGCCGCCCTCCCCGGTCCGACCGCCCAGGCCGCGGGAAGCGTCACCTATGTGGACTGCTCGCGGGCGACCGCCGGGGACGGCAGCCTCGCGGCGCCGTTCAACAGCATCGGACAGGCCAACGCCAGGACGTACGCCCCCGGTGACACGCTCGCCTTCGCCTCCGGCACCACCTGCACCGGCGCCCTCGCCCCCCAGGGCAGCGGCACCGCCACCGCACCCATCCAGCTCACGGGTTACGGCTCCGGCGCCCTGCCCGTGATCGACGGCGGCGGCGCCCCGAACGCGGTCTCCCTCACCGACCAGGACCACTGGCAGATCAGCAACCTCAAGATCACCAACCCGGCCGCCGCCCTCGCCCGCCGCACCGGCCTGCGGATCTCCGCCACCGACGGCACGGCGCACCGGGGCTTCGACATCGGCGGCCTCGTCGTCGACCGGGTGGCCGGCCAGACGAACAAGAACAGCCCGACCACCGAGGACTACGTCCAGTCCGCCGGCATCGTCACGGGCGCGACCGGCACGAACTCCACCCTCAACGACGTCCACGTCCACGACAACCAGATCAGCAACACGGGCGGCGGCGGCCTCAAGATCCGCGTCGGCGCCATGGCCGTCAAGGGTGCCGGAGTCCTCATCGAGAACAACACCCTCAAGGACGTCGGCGGCGACGGCATCATCGCCAGCTACGCCGAAGCGCCGATGATCCAGTACAACAACGCCTCCGGCGTCGGCAACGGCGTCTACCCCTTCTCCGGCGGCAACTTCGCCGGCATCTGGGTGCTCGGCGACCACGACCCGACGATCCAGAAGAACGCCGTGTACGGCATCACGCGGATGTCCGTCGCCGACAGCCAGGCCTTCGACTGCGACTGGGGCAACACCGGCACCTGCACGATCCAGTACAACTTCAGCCGCGACAACATCGGCGGCTTCTTCCTCGACTGCGACGGCTGCGGCACCATCGGCGCCGCCCAGCAGGTCATCCGCTACAACATCTCCGAGAACGACTGCCGCATGAGCAGCGTCAGCGCCGGACGCTCCGCGCTCCACCTGTACAACAACGTCCTCTACTGCACGGACAAGAAGTTCAGCATCACGCTCCCCGACGAGAGCGTCGTCGAGAACAACATCTGGGTGGGGACCACCGACTCCCGGCTGCCCACCGGGGCCGGAATCTCCTGGCTGTGGAACGTCTTCCAGGGCGTGCCCCGGCCGACCGCCAACGGCATCGTCGGCGACCCGCAGTTCGTGAACCCCGGCACCGGCGGCGACACCCTCTCCTCCGCCGACGGCTACAAGCTGCGCACCACGTCCCCCGCCCTGAACAACGGCTCCGTCGTCAGCGGCAACGGAGGCCGCGACTACTGGGCCAACCCGGTGAGCGCGACCACGAAGCCGCACCGCGGCGCGTACAACGGGCCCGGCCTGTAACCCGCTCGGCGCTCCCGAGGACGGGTGGGGTCCGTCCTCGGGCACGGCTCACGGCGCCACGTGGTAGTAGCGGGCGCAGGCCAGGACCATGCCGTCGTCGGCGATCGTGAACAGGTCGACGAAACGCAGGTCCTGCCCGTCCGTGCCCGGCACCACGCGCCGCCCCGTGGCGACCACACTGCGGTCCTGGCCGACGACCCGGTCGATCTCGTAGCGGGCCGTCGGCAGGGTGTGCCCGAAGTGCGTGTGCAGGACCGCCGCCCGGCCGTGGAACGGAGGCAGGCCCGGCAGTTCGAGGACCACCTCCTCGTGCAGCAGGGAGGCGCACGAGTCCAGATCGCCGGCGTCGAGGTAGTCGTAGACGAGGCGGACGTGGTCGATTCCCGCGGCGGTGACCAGGTCGGCCGGTCCCGGCAGCCCGGTGCTCGTGTCTTCTTGGCGGTTCAACGGCTGAGCCCCTTTCACTCTCGGCCAGGATTCTGGGGGGAGCCGCCAACTCCGCGTTATCCCCCCTCTATCTCCGACCGGGATCTTCACGGCATGGACAAGGCGGGGGTGGTTGTGGAGACTGTCCACACTTGGTCCTGACGTGTCAACTCGTTTCTTTGGTGGGGGAATCGGTGACGGACGACATCGGGGACAGATCGCAGGAGCTCCCGGACATGTCGCCCCTCGTCTTCCGGGTCCTGGGACCGCTCCAGGTCCACGGCCCCGTCGGGCCGCTGCGGCTCCCTCCGGGCCGCCAGGAGGTGATCCTCGCGGCGCTGCTCCTCGAGGTGAACCGGGTGGTCAGCACCAACCATCTGGTGGACCTCATCTGGGAGGACAACCCGCCGGAGACCGCCCGTACCCAGGTGCAGATCTGCGTGTCGCGGCTGCGCAAACTCCTCGCGGGCGCGGACGGCGAGGTCTCGATCACGACCCGCCCCCCGGGATACGTCCTGCACACCGACGCCGGGAACGTGGACGCCGCGCTCTTCACCACCCTCGTCTTACGCGCCCGACGGCTGCGCGAACGCGGAGAACTCGACGAGGCCGTACGGCTGTTGAGGGACGCGGTGACGCTCTGGCAGGGCGACTGCCTGTCCGGCCTCGACAGCGGCCCCCTGGCCAACAAGGCACGCCAGCTCAACGAGGAACGCCTGACCGCCGTCGAACTCCGCATCCGACTGGAGCTCGAACTCGGACGCTACGACGGCCTCGTGGGCGAACTGCAGAGGCTCGTCCACGAACACCCCCTGCGGGAGAAGCTGCGCGGCCAGCTCATCCAGGCGCTCTACTGGTCGGGACGGCAGGCCGAGGCCCTGGAGGCCTTCCGGACCGCCCGGCGGTTCCTCGCCGAGGAACTCGGTCTGGAACCCAGCCGGGAGCTCAGGGAACTGGAGTCGGCGATCCTCGCCGGCCGGCTGCCCGCACCCGCCGCACCCGCACCCGCATCCGTACGCGTCCCGGGGGACAAGGCCGAGGAGCAGACGGCGGCACCGGCGACGGAGGAGGAGCCCGAGCCGACGGCCCCGCCCGCACCCGAGTCCGTACGCCAGGACGCCGTACCGCACCAGCTGCCCGCCGCCGTCGCCGACTTCGTCTCCGACGCCGGACAGCTCGCCGCACTCGAAGAGGCGCTCACCGGACGGCCCGGCCGCACCACCGTGGGGCTCGCCGCGATCACCGGCAAGCCCGGCACCGGCAAGTCGACCCTCGCCGTGCACGTCGCCCACATGCTCTCCGAGACCGGCTTCCCCGACGGCCAGCTCTACTGCGACCTGCGCGGCACGACCGGCACCCCGGCCACCCCCGAGGAGGTCCTCGGACGCTTCCTGCGCGCGCTCGGCATCCCCGGCCAGCTGATCCCGGAATCCCTCGACGAGCGCGCCGAGATGTACCGCACCCGGCTCGCCTCCCGCCGCGTCCTGGTCGTCCTCGACGACGCCTGCGGCGAAGGCCAGGTGCTGCCCCTGCTCCCGGGCAGCCGCGGCTGCGCCGTCCTCGTCACCGGCCGGGCCCGCCTCACCGCCCTGCCCGGCGCGCACCGCGTCGAACTCGACGTGCTCGCCGAGGACCGCGCCCTCGAACTGCTCTCGCGGATCATCGGACGCGAGCGGGTCGCGGGCGAGGCCGCGGCCGCGGAGGCCCTGGTCCGCACGGTCGGACGCCTCCCGCTGGCCCTGCGGATCGTCGCCGCCCGCCTCGCGGCGCGCCCGCACTGGACCCTGGCGTCCATGGTGCAGCGGCTCGCCAACGAGCGGCACCGCCTCGACGAACTGGCGCACGGCGAGATGACCATGCGCGCCAGCCTGTCCCTGACGTACGAAGGCCTGGCACCGGACGACCGTCGTCTCCTGCGCCTCCTGAGCATGGCGCAGGCACCGACCCTGCCGAGCTGGCTGGCGGGCGCCCTGCTCGACGACCGCCGCCCGTTCCCCTCGGACCTGATGGAACCGCTGGTCGACGTGCAGATGCTGGACGTCGCCGGAGTGGAGCGGACCGGCGGTTTCCGGTACCGCTTCCACGAGATCATCCGCGTGTACGCGCGGGAACAGCTGGCCGCACACCACACGCCCGAGGCACGGCAGGAGGCGCTCGCCCGGATGGCGGGCGGCTGGATGCACCTGGCCCAGCAGGCCCACCGCAAGGTGTACGGCGGTGACTTCACCGTCCTGCACGGCGACGCGCCCCGCTGGGAACCCCCGGACTCCTACACGGACGAGGTGCTCGCCGACCCGCTGGCCTGGCTCGACGCCGAGCAGGCCTCCCTGTGCGGGATGGTCGAGCACACCGCCGACGCGGGCCTCCACGACCTCAGCTGGGACCTCGCGACCTCGCTCGTCACGCTGTTCGAGGTGCGCGGCCACTACGACCTGTGGGAGCAGACCCACCTGAGCGCGCTGGCCGCCGTCCGCAAGGCGGGCAACCTGCGGGGCACCGCCGCGATACGGGCCTCGCTCGGCTCGCTCTACATGAGCCGCAACCAGTTCGACACGGCCCGGCAGGCGCTCAATTCGGCGCTCGACGTCTTCCAGGCACTCGACGAGCCGATGGGCGAGGCACTCTGCCGCCGCGACATGGCGCTCATCGCCCGCAGCAGCGGCGACGACTCCGCGGCCCTGGAGCTGTACCGGAGGTCCCTGGCCGACTTCGACCGGGCCGGCGACGTCGTCGGCCGCGCGATCGTCCTGACCCAGAGCGCGCACATCCGGATGCGGCAGGGCGAGATCGCGGCGGCACAGAAGCAGCTGGACGAGGCGCTCGACATCTACGAAGGGGTCGGCTACACGGGCGGCCGGGCGCGCACACTGCGGCGCGTCGGGCAGCTGCTGCTCGAACAGGGCCGGAGCGACCTGGCGGTCCTGACCTTCACGGAAGTACTGGAACTCTGCCGGGATTCCGGCGACGTCATCGGAGAAGGCCATCTGCTCCGCGACCTGGGACACGCCTTCCTTTTCATGGGCCGCCCCGATCGGGCCCGGGACTTCTTCGACCGCGCGGTGACCGCGCGGGAGGGCGTCATGGATTTCAGCGGGGGCGCGCTGGCGCGCCTGGACCTCGCCCGTCTGCTCGACGCTGAGCCGGGGCGCTCGAGGGAGCTGCTCGTCCCGGCGGTCGAGGTGTTCCGCGAGCGGCGGATGGGGCGCGAACTCGCCGAGGCGGAACGGCTGCTCGCGTCCGGCCGCTGAGCTCGCCGGCCGGCCGGGCGGAGGTCAGTCCCAGGGGTTGTTGTCGGTGCTGCACGTGGTGACGGGCGTGCCGGTGGCGTCGACCGTGGTCGTGCAGACCGGAGTGGTGCTCGTCGTGGTGCCCGTCGTCCCGTCGGCCCAGCTCGCCTGGACGCCCGCCCCGGTCAGGATCACGATCAGCGCGGCGGTCACGGCGGCGCGGACGGAGGTGCGTGCGGCGGTGGTGGTGGAGTACGACATCGGATCCTGCCTCTCGTCGGTGTGCGGTGTTTCCTTCTGACCACCAACTTAGGAACACGCGGATTCACGGCACCGCTCGCTGCCTTATCACCCCGCTATCACGGAACCGCCCCCCGCCCGACCCGCTATCACGCCTCCCTATGCCGCTATCGCCGGGCACCACGGCCCCGGCATCTCCACGTCCGGAGGGACGGCGGCCGGTTAGTGCCGGGATGCCCCCTGAATAGTCGCGTCCGGACGATGGGTTCCAGCAGACGGCGAGG
Source organism: Streptomyces sp. NPDC037410 (assembly GCF_055602235.1). NCBI lineage: Bacteria > Bacillati > Actinomycetota > Actinomycetes > Kitasatosporales > Streptomycetaceae > Streptomyces > Streptomyces sp. NPDC037410. The sequence continues at coordinate 72,842 of NZ_JBVJWR010000017.1, forward strand.
CGCAGCCCCCGGTCACCGGCCCGATCGGGCGGCGGAACCGGAGGCCCGCCCAACTCGACCAGCGGGAGCTTCTCATGACGACCAGTCTCTCCCCGGAGGACACCGTGACGGCCACCGCCGCACTCGGCACCCTCATACGCGGCCACCGGCTCCGCATCGGCCTCACCCAGCAGGAGCTCGCGGACCTGTCCACCATCAGCGTCCGCGCCATCCGCGACCTGGAGAAGGGCAAGGCGCAGCGCCCGAGAGCCGACACGATCCGGCTGATCGCCGACGGCCTGCGCCTCGGCCCCCGGGCCCGTGCGGTCCTGGAGGACGCGGTGCGGCGCGGACACGGACACCGGGGCGGCGCCGGGACCGGGCACTTCGCCACCGAACGGCCGGCCCCGCCCGTACCGCTGCACCCGCTGATCGAACGGGACGCCGAGGCCACCGTCCTCACGGAGGAGCTGCGCTCCGGAGCCGAACGACTGATCACCGTCGTCGGGCTGAGCGGCGTCGGCAAGACGAGAGTGGCCCTGGAAGCGGCGGCCCGACTGCATGAGGCGGGTCTCCCGGTGCTGTGGCACACCGCGCCCGGGGCGGTCGCCGACTGCCTCCCGGCCTGCGACGGCCGGCCCGCCGCCCTCACCGCCGACTGCGCCGCCTTCCTGCACGGCGACGGCCACGCGGACGAACTCCTCCCCGAACTGGCCGGCGCGCTCGGCGACCGCGCGGTCCTCCTCGTCCTCGACGGCGTCGACACCGCACGACTCGACTTCCCGCGCCTCAGCCGGCTGCTGCGCGAGCTGCCCGGGCTCCGCCTCCTCGTCACCGCCGACGAACCCTGGAACGTCCCCGGCGAACGCCTCTTCCTGCTCTCCCCGCTGGAGGCGCCGGACCCCACCGACGGCATCCGCCCGGACGCGGCTGCCGCCCGGTTCCTCCTCAGCCGGCTCCGCCACGTCCGCCCCGACATCGTCCCTGACGACCGCGTCCTCGCGGACGTCGCCTGGGTCAGCCACCGGCTCGACGGCCACCCCCTCGCCCTGGCCGCCGCGGCCTCCTGGCTCACCGTCTGCGACCTCACCACGCTGCGCGGCATCGTCGAGTCCGACCCCGCACCGCTGCTCGACCACCTGGCCGACGGCCGCTCCGGCTCCCGCCTCCGCGAGCGCGTCGCCCGCACGCTCGCCGCGCTCCCCGACGGCCACCGGGACCTGATCGGCGCGCTGTGCGCCACGGGCGAGGAGACGTTCGTCCTGGAGGACGTCGTCAGGCTGACCGGCATGCCCCTGCCGCACTGCGGCCGCATGGTCCGTGACCTGCTGGTCAGCGGCGCGATCCGGGCCGGCGCGGACGGCGGCCGCTCGGCGTTCCGGGTGCTGCGCGTGGTGCGGGCCCTCGCGGGGGAACTGAGCGCGGTGACGACGCCGTCGCGGTGACCGGCAGCACGCCACGCCCTGGCGTCCGTACGACTGCCGGAACGGGTGCCGCCCGACTGCCGATCCATCGCCGCACCGCTGGATCAACTGCCGCCCCACCGCCGAACCGCTGGCGTACCGCCGGATCAACTGCCGCTCCCGGCGCCGGCCCACGGGTTGTATGGCGACTGCCCCGCCGCGCTCTCCCCAAGAAGCCCGCCAAGAAGCCCCCTCAAGAAGCCCCTCTCCTCCGTCGTGCCTTCCACAGGAGCCCCTCATGCCGTTCGACACGCCCGTCGCACCCGCTCCGGCTGCCGTCCGGTTGCCGCTCTCGGTGGCCCAGCGTGACATCTGGACGGCACACGCCCTCGACCCCACCGGCGTGAAGTACAACGTCGCCGAGTGCCGCGAGATCAACGGCCCCGTGGACCCGCAGCTGATGGCCGCCGCCTGGCGCCGGCTCGTCGAGGAGGCGGACTTCCTCCGCATCCGCCGCTTCGAGGACGACGGAGAGCAGGTGTGGCAGCTCGTCGACACCGACGCCGGCACGCGCAGCCTGCCGTTCACCGACGTGAGCGGCACCGACGACCCGGAGGGGGAGGCCTGGCGGACCGTCGACGCCCTGATCTGCGCCCCCTTCGACCTCACCGACCAGCCGCCGGTCCGCTGCGCGCTGATCAAGCTCGGTGAGGAGAGGTACTTCTACTTCTACGGGTTCCACCACCTGGTCGTCGACGGAGTGGGCGTCTCGATGGCTCTGGCGCGGCTGATCGAGCTGTACGAGCAGGCCGTCGCGGGCGAGCCCTGGGGGCCCTCCCCGTTCGGGAGCCTGGCGGAGCTGCTCGCCGAGGACGCCGCGTACCGCCGGTCCGAGGAGGCCGCCGCCGAGCGCGCCGCCTGGCGCGAGCACCTCGCCGGAGCCCCGGACGCACCCGCCGGCCTCGTCCGGGGCACCGGTCGGGCGCCGGCCGCGCACGGCGGACTGCCCTTCGCCCGCCGGAGCGTACGGGTGTCCCCGGCGGACGCCGACCGGCTCCGCTCGGTCGCCCGCGGCGAGCGCGCCACCTGGTCCGTCCTCCTCGTGGCCCTCTTCTCGGTCTACCTGCACCGCGTCACCGGACGCACGGAGCTGATGATCGCCCTGCCGGTGACCGGCAGGACCTCCAAGCTCGCCCGCAGCACCCCCGGCATGTCGTCGAACGTGGTCCCGCTCAGGATCCGGGTCCGGCCCGAGGACTCGCTCGGCGCGCTCGTCCGCTCGGTGGGGGCCGAGGTCAAGCACGGCCTGCGCCACCAGCTGACCCGGTTCGAGGACCTGTGCCGCGATGCCGGGGTCATCGACGGCGCCCGCAGGCTGGCCACCCCCGTCCTCAACATCATGGGCTTCCACGGGGAGCTCACCGTGTGCGGCCACCCGACGGTCAACCACAACGTGAGCAACGGCCCCGTCGACGACCTCAGCGTCGCCGTGCTCGACCTGGGCGCGGCGAACGGCCTGCGCATCGACTTCGACACCCCCGTCGACGGCGTCGACGTGACGGCCGTCGCCGCCCACCAGGACCGGTTCGCCGCCTTCCTCTCCACCGTCCTCGCCTCGGAGCGACCGGGCGAGCACAGGGTCGCCGACCTCGACGTGCTGTCGGCGACGGAGCGCGAGCTCCTCACGGGCGAGTGGGCCGGGCCGGTGGCGGACCCGGTGGACTCGACGCTCGTGGAGCGGTTCGAGGAGCAGGCGGCCCGGTTCCCCGACGGGGTCGCGCTCATCGACGAGGCGGGGGAGGTCACGTACGCCGAACTCAACGCCGCCGCCAACCGCTGGGCCCGCCACCTCCGCTCCCGCGGCCTCGGACGCGGCGACCTGGCCGGCGTCCTCTTCGAGCGCGGCACCCGCTTCGCCACCGCCCTGCTCGCCGTCCTGAAGACCGGCGCCGCCCACGTCCTCCTCGACCCGGACTTCCCCGACGACCGACTGCGCTCGGCGGCCACCGACGCCGGCATCACCCACCTCGTCACCCGCCCGGTGCTCGCCGAGCGCGTCGACGGCCCCTGGCAGACCCACACCGAGGCACCCGGCGAACTCCTGGCCCACCACCCCGGCAACCTCGGCGTGCCGCTCGGCCCCGACGACCCCGCCTGCCTCATGTTCACCTCGGGCTCGACCGGCCGGCCGAAGGCCATCCTGTCCTCCCATCGCAACCTGGTCGCGACCCTCATCGGCCAGCCCTACCTGCCGGTGGGACCGGAACAGGTCTACCTCCAGTGCTCGCCGGTGTCCTGGGACGCGTTCAGCCTGGAGTTCTGGGGCGCTCTCCTCCACGGCGGCACGGCGGTCCTCCAGCCGGGCCAGAAACCCGAACCCGCCCTCGTGACCGACCTCGCACGCCGCCACCACGTCACGACGCTCCTGCTCTCGGCCACCCTCTTCAACTACCTCACCGACGAGCACCCCGAGGCCTTCGAGACCGTCACCACCGCCTTCACGGTGGGCGAGGCGGCCTCCCCGGCGCACGTCCACAAGCTCCAGCAGCTCAGGCCCGGCATCGCCGTCCTCAACGGCTACGGACCGGCCGAGGTCATGATCTACGCCACCACCCAGACCATCGAGGCCGCGGACGAGCCCCACGCGGTGATCCCGATCGGCACCCCGCTCGTCAACAAGCCGGCCTACGTCCTGGACGCACACCTCCACCTGTGCCCGCCGGGCGTGACGGGCGAGCTGTACGTGGCGGGCGAAGGCCTCGCCCACGGCTACCTGGGCCGCCCGGACCTGACCGCCACCCGCTTCGTACCCGACCCCTTCGGCCCCGCGGGCGGCCGGCTCTACCGGACGGGCGACCTGGCCCGCTTCGACCGGGACGGACGCCTCCTCTACGAAGGCCGGGCCGACGACCAGATCAAGATCCTCGGCTTCCGCATCGAACCCGGCGAGACCGAGGCCGCGCTCCTGACGCACCCCCAGGTCACCCAGGCCGTCGTCACCGTCCACGAGAAGAGACTCGCCGCCTACATCGTCGTCACCGACGGCGACACCGATCCTGAGGAGATCCGCCGGCACGTCGCAGCGCGGCTCCCCGAGCACCTCGTCCCCACGTACGTGACCACGCTCGACCGCCTGCCCGTCACACCGAACGGAAAGATCGACAAGCGGGCCCTGCCCACGCCGACGACGGCCCTGACCACGGCCCGCGCTCCGCGCGACGAGACCGAGGAGATCCTCGCCGGGCTGTTCACCAGGACCCTGGACTCGACCGCCCAGGTGGGCATCGACGACAGCTTCTTCGCCCTCGGCGGCCACTCGCTGCTCGCGGCCCGGCTGACGAACCACATCGCCGAGGCCTTCGGCGTACGGCTGACGATCAAGGACGTGTTCGGGCATCCGACCGTGGCGGGACTCGCGGAGCTGCTCGCCGCACAGAACGGGGTACGGGCCGTCCCGCCGCCGCTCGCGGGGGAGGGGGACGGTGAACTGGCACCGGCGTCGTTCGCTCAGCGGCGGCTGTGGCTCCTCTCGGAGCTGGAGGGGGACAGCGCGGCTTACAACGTGCCGATGGTGGTGCGGTGTGAGGGCGGTCTTGATGTCGGAGCCCTGGAGTCGGCGCTGAGTGATGTGGTGGAGCGGCATGCTCCGCTGCGGACGGTGTTCGAGTCGGTGGAGGGCGAGCCGCGTCAGCGGGTGCTTCCGCCGGAGCGTGCGCGCGTGTCGGTGGTCCGGCGTCGGATCGATGTCGGAGCGCTTGAGGGGGAGTTGGCCGCGGCGGCCGGTCGTGTCTTCGATCTGGCCGAGGACCTTCCGCTGCGGGCGGTGGTGTTCGAGCTGGGTGACGGCTCGGTGGTGTTGTCACTTGTGGTGCATCACATCGCGACGGACGGTCTGTCGAATGCGGTGTTCTTCGGCGATCTGCAGCGGGCGTACGAGGCTCGTGTCGCAGGGGTCGAGGGCCCGGTTCTGGAGCCGCTGGCCGTGCAGTACGCGGACTATGCGGTCTGGCAGCGGCGCGTACTGGGTGCGGCGGACGATCCGGAGAGCGTGCTGGGCCGGGAGTTGGGCTTCTGGAGTGGGGCGCTGGAGGGTCTGCCGGAGGAGCACGGCCTGAACCTGGACCGTCCCAGGCCGGCCAGGGCCTCGCATCAGGGCGGTCAGGTCGAGGTCGGGTTCGCCGGGGACCTCTACGAGCGGGTGGCCGCGTTCGCCCGGGCGGAGGGGTGCACGCCGTTCATGGTGGTGCACGCGGCGCTGGTCGCGGCGCTGACCCGGCTGGGTGCGGGGTCGGATCTGGCGATCGGTACGCCGGTGGCAGGTCGTGGTGAGCGGTCCTTGCAGGAGTTGGTGGGGTTCTTCGTGAACACGCTGGTCCTGCGGACGAACAGTGCCGGTGACCCGAGCTTCCGCGAGTTGCTCGGCCGCGTGCGTACGGCGGACCTGGACGCCTTCGCTCACCAGGAGGCCCCCTTCGACCTGGTCCTCGAAGCGGTCAACCCCACCAGGAGCCTCTCGCGCCACCCCCTCTTCCAGATCAGCCTGGGACTGGAGACCGACGACGGCCCCGCCTTCGAGCTGAGCGGAGTCCGGACGGGCCCCGTGGAGAAGGTCTCCAGCGGATCCGCCAAGTTCGACCTGGAGTTCTTCCTCCGCTCCGACGACGAGAAGCAGCTGCGGGCCACCGTGCTCTTCGCGGCGGAGCTGTTCGACGAGTCCACGGTACGAAGGATGGCGACCGTCCTCGGCGAGGTGCTGGCCCAGGTCGTCGACCAGCCGCAGCTGCCGCTGTCGGGTCTGGAGGTGCTGTCGGCGACCGAGCGCGAGCTCCTCACGGGCGAGTGGGCCGGGCCGGTGGCGGACCCGGTGGACGCGACGCTCGTGGAGCGGTTCGAGGAGCAGGCCGCCCGGTTCCCCGACGGGGTCGCGCTCATCGACGAGGCGGGGGAGGTCACGTACGCCGAACTCAACGCCGCCGCCAACCGCTGGGCCCGCCACCTCCGCTCCCGCGGCCTCGGACGCGGCCACATGGCGGGTGTCCTGTGGGAGCGCGGAGTGGATTTCGCGGCGGTGGTGATCGCGGTCCTCAAGACGGGGGCGGGGTACACGCTCCTCGACCCGGACTTCCCGGACGAGCGGCTCCGCTCGGCGGCGACCGACGCCGGCATCAGCGTCCTGGTCGCCGAGCCCCGCCTCGCCGCCCGCCTGACCGGGCCCTGGGACACGGCCTCCTGCTCCTCCGAGCAGCTGGCAGGCCTCGGCAGCGAGAACCTCGGCACGGAACGGAGCGCCGACGACGTGGCGTGCCTGATGTTCACGTCGGGTTCGACGGGTCGGCCGAAGGCGATTTTGTCGTCGCACCGGAATCTGGTGTCGACGGTGTCGGGCCAGTCGTACGGGTTGTTCGGTCCTGGCGAGGTGTTTCTGCAGTGCTCGCCGGTGTCGTGGGACGCGTTCAGCCTGGAGTTCTGGGGTGCGTTGTTGCACGGCGGTGCGACGGTGTTGCAGCCGGGGCAGCGGCCCGAGCCGGTGGTGATCGGTGAGTTGTCCCGTAGGCACGGGGTGACGATGCTTCAGCTGTCGGCGAGCCTGTTCAACTTCCTGGTCGACGAGCACCCGGAGGCCTTCGACACGGTCACGGTCGCTTTCACGGGCGGTGAGGCGGCTTCCCCGGCGCATGTGCACAAGCTTCAGCGGCTCAAGCCGGGGATCAGGGTGGTCAACGGCTATGGGCCGGCGGAGTCCATGGGATTCACCACGACCTACACGGTCGAACCGGACGAGGACCCGCATGCGTTGATCCCGGTCGGCGCGCCGCTGGTCAACAAGGCAGCGTATGTCCTCGACGCTCACCTGAACCTGTGCGCGCCGGGCGTGACCGGTGAGCTCTATCTGGCGGGTGAGGGTCTAGCCCACGGTTACCTGGGCCGGTCTGACCTGACCGCCACCCGGTTCGTACCGAATCCCTTCGGGAGGGCCGCTGACCGGTTGTACAGAACGGGGGACCTGGCGCACTTCGACCGGCACGGTCAGCTCCACTACGACGGCCGGGCCGACGACCAGATCAAGATCCGTGGTTTCCGTGTCGAGCCCGGGGAGACGGAGGCCGCGCTTCTGACCCACCCGGCGGTCACCCAGGCCGTCGTCACCGTCCACCACGAACAGCTCGCCGCGTACGTGGTCACCAGCCGCCAGCCGGAATCGGAAGAGATCCGCCGGCACGTGGCAGACCGGCTGCCCGAGCACCTGGTCCCGAGGCATGTGATCGTCCTGGAGCGGCTGCCGCTCACGCCCAACGGCAAGGTCGAGAAGCGCGCCCTGCCCGAACCGGCTCCCGTCGCCTCCACCGGCCGTGCTCCGCGTACGCCGCTCGAAGAAACACTCCTCGCGCTGTTCGCCCGCACCCTCGACACCACCGCCGACCTCACCGTCGACGACGACTTCTTCCACCACGGTGGCCACTCGCTGCTCGCCGCCCGGCTGACGAACCACATCTCTGAAGTGCTGGGCACGCGGCTGACGATCCGGGACGTGTTCGCGCGTCCGACGGTGGCCGGGCTCGCGGAGCTGGTCGCCGGGCGGGACAAGGGGGAGGCTCTTCCGCCGCTCGTCGCGGGGGAGGGGGACGGTGAACTGGCACCGGCGTCGTTCGCTCAGCGGCGGCTGTGGCTGCTGGCGCAGTTGGACGCGGACAGCGCGGCTTACAACGTGCCGATGGTGGTGCGGTGTGAGGGCGGTCTTGATGTCGGAGTCCTGGAGTCGGCGCTGAGTGATGTGGTGGAGCGGCATGCTCCGCTGCGGACGGTGTTCGAGTCGGTGGAGGGCGAGCCGCGTCAGCGGGTCCTCGCGCCCGAGCTGGCCCGGGTGTCGGTGGAGCGCCGGCGCGTCGCCGCTTCCGATGTGGCCGAGGAGCTGGCGCAGCTGGCCGGTCGTGTCTTCGACCTGGCGGTGGAGCTTCCGCTGCGGGCGGTGGTGTTCGAGCTGGGTGACGGCTCGGTGGTGTTGTCCCTTGTGGTGCATCACATCGCGACGGACGGTCTGTCGAATGCGGTGTTCTTCGGCGATCTGCAGCGGGCGTACGAGGCTCGGGTTGCCGGCGTGGAGGGCCGGGTCCTTGAACCGCTGGCGGTCCAGTACGCGGACTATGCGGCCTGGCAGCGGCGGGTACTGGGTGCGGCGGACGATCCGGAGAGCGTGCTGGGCCGGGAGGTGAGCTTCTGGCGTGGTGCGCTGGAGGGTCTGCCGGAGGAGCACGGGCTGAACCTGGACCGTCCGAGACCGGCCAGGGCCTCACATCAGGGCGGTCAGGTCGAGCTCGACCTCGGTGCGGACCTGTTCGAGCGGATCGCGGTCCTCGCTCGCTCGGAGGGGTGCACGCCGTTCATGGTGGTGCACGCGGCGCTGGTCGCGGCGCTGACGCGGCTCGGCGCGGGTTCCGATCTGGCGATCGGAACGCCGGTGGCGGGTCGTGGTGAGCGGTCTTTGCAGGACTTGGTGGGGTTCTTCGTGAACACGCTGGTCCTGCGGACCAGCAGCGCCGGTGACCCGAGTTTCCGCGACCTGGTCCGCCGGGTGCGTACGGCGGACCTGGACGCCTTCGCTCACCAGGAGGCCCCCTTCGACCTGGTCCTCGAAGCGGTCAACCCCACCCGGAGCCTCTCGCGCCACCCGCTCTTCCAGATCTGCCTCGGCCTCGAAGTGGGCGCTGTTCCCGAGCTTCGCCTGCCCGGCGTCCGTACTGCCGAGGTCTCCGGCCTGGTGAGCGGGGCCGCGAAGTTCGACCTGGAGTTCCTGCTCCGCTCGGACGACAGCCGACGCCTGCACGGCGCGATCCTCTTCGCGTCCGAGCTGTTCGACGAGGACTCGGTACGCCGTATGGCGTCGGTGCTCGGCCTGGTCCTTGCCCAGGTGCTCGACGATCCCACCCTTCCGCTCTCTTCCCTGGACATCCTGTCGGGCGCGGAGCGCGAGCTGCTGACCGGTCCCTGGGCGGGGACCGTCGCCGAGGCCGGCGATGCCTCCCTCGTCGAGCGGTTCGAGGAGCAGGTGGCCCTCCGTCCGGACAAGACGGCCCTGCTCGACGGCGACCGCGAGGTGTCGTACGCGGAGCTGAACGCGATGGCCAACCGGTGGGCCCACCACCTGCGGGCCCACGGCCTGGGCCGAGGCGACATGGCGGGCGTCCTGCTTGAGCGCGGGGTGGAGTTCGCGGCGGCGGTGATCGCCGTGGTCAAGGCGGGAGCGGGGTACACGCTCCTGGACCCGGACTTCCCGGACGAGCGCCTGCGCTCGGCGGCCGTCGACGCCGGCATCGGCCACCTCGTCACCGCGCCCGCCCTCGCCGGGCGTGTCGACGGACTGTGGCAGACGCACACCGAGGCCCCGGGCGAGCTGCTGTCCCGCAACCCCGGCAACCTCGGCCTGCCGCTCAGCCCCGACGACCCCGCCTGCCTGATGTTCACGTCGGGTTCGACGGGTCGGCCGAAGGCGATTTTGTCGTCGCACCGGAATCTGGTGTCGACGGTGTCGGGCCAGTCGTACGGGTTGTTCGGTCCTGGCGAGGTGTTTCTGCAGTGCTCGCCGGTGTCGTGGGATGCGTTCAGCCTGGAGTTCTGGGGTGCGTTGTTGCACGGCGGTGCGACGGTGTTGCAGCCGGGGCAGCGGCCCGAGCCGGTGGTGATCGGTGAGTTGTCCCGTAGGCACGGGGTGACGATGCTTCAGCTGTCGGCGAGCCTGTTCAACTTCCTGGTCGACGAGCACCCGGAGGTCTTCGACACGGTGACCGTCGCTTTCACGGGCGGCGAGGCGGCCTCCCCGGCGCACGTGCACAAGCTTCAGCAGCTCAAGCCGGGCATTCGGGTCGTCAACGGCTACGGGCCGGCCGAGTCCATGGGATTCACGACCACGTACACGGTCGAGGCCGGTGAGGACCCGCACACGCTCATCCCGGTCGGCGCGCCACTGGTCAACAAGGCAGCGTACGTCCTCGACGCTCATCTCAACCTGTGCGTGCCGGGGGTGACCGGTGAGCTCTATCTGGCGGGTGAGGGTCTCGCCCACGGGTACCTGGGCCGGTCTGATCTGACCGCCACCCGGTTCGTACCGAATCCCTTCGCGTCGGCCGGTGAACGGTTGTACAGAACGGGGGACTTGGCCCATTTCGACCGGCACGGTCAGCTCCACTACGACGGCCGGGCGGACGACCAGATCAAGATCCGTGGTTTCCGTGTCGAGCCCGGGGAGACGGAGGCCGCGCTTCTGACCCACCCGGCGGTCACCCAGGCCGTCGTCACCGTCCACCACGAACAGCTCGCCGCCTATGTCGTCGCCGACGAGGACACGCCTCTCGACGGGATCCGCCGGCACGTATCCGACCGGCTGCCCGAGCATCTCGTCCCGACGCACGTGATCGTCCTGGAGCGGCTGCCCCTGACCCCCAACGGCAAGGTCGACAAGCGCGCCCTGCCCGCCCCTGGGCCCCTCGCCTCCACCGGCCGTGCCCCGCGTACGCCGCTCGAAGAAACACTCCTCGCGCTGTTCGCCCGCACCCTCGACACCACCGCCGACCTCACCGTCGACGACGACTTCTTCCACCACGGCGGCCACTCCCTCCTGGGCGCCCGCCTCACCAACCACATCGCCGGGGCCCTCGACGTCCGGCTCACCATCCGTGACGTCTTCCAGCACCCCACCCCGGCCCGGCTGGCCGAGCACATCGAGTCCCTGAAGGCCGCGCCGGCGAAGAAGGCCCGTCCGGCCCTCCGTCGCCGCAGCAGGACCGAGCCGGTCGCCCAGGCCGAGACAGACACCGGCACCCACACCGACACCACCGCGACAGAACGGATCAGCTGATGACCACCTCCCCGACCCCCGCCCCCGAGGACGTCGTCTGGGACCTGCCCGGCGACCTGCCGCACCGCCTCTCGCTGCTCGTGCTCCCGCACGCCGGAGGCAACGCGCACGCGTACAGCGCCTGGCGCGAGCACCTCCCGGCCGACGTGCGGCTGCTCATCGGGCAGTACCCGGGCCGCGGCGCCCGTTTCAGCGAGGACCTGCCCGAGTCCGTCGACGACCTGGCGCTGCCCGTGGTCGACGCCCTGCCCGCGGACACCGGTGCCCTGGTGGTGCTCGGGCACAGCATGGGCTCCCTGGTCGCCTTCGAGGTGACCCGCGCGCTGCAGGCCGTCGGCCGCACCCCGCGGGGGCTGATCGCCTCCGCCTGCCGGGCGCCGGTGCTGCCCAACCAGTGCCCGGTGCACCCGGAGCGGCTCGACGACGACGAGCTGGTCGCGGCCATCAAGGAGCGCGGCGGCACCGATGACGGCATCCTCGACGACGAGGAGCTGCGCGAGATCGTCCTGCCGTCCATCCGCGCGGACTTCGCCATCGACGACGCCTACCGGTGCACGGCCCCGGCCGTACGGCTCGACTGCCCGGTCGCGGTGTTCGGCGGGGACGCCGACCCGATCGTCCCGGTCGACCTGCTCGACGGCTGGTCCCTGGTGGCCGGACACCAGGTCGTGCCCGAGGTGCTGACGGGCGACCACTTCTACTTCCAGCAGGACCTGCCCGGCTTCTTCGCCCGCCTGAACCCGGTCCTGGAGACCCTGCACCTCTCCAGGACCGCCCCCAGCCACGCCTGACACACACTGTCGACAGACCTGTCCCCCTGAGGGATCAAGAGGAGTTCCACCATGACCACGTACGCCCAGAACCTGGGAACCGCCGGTATCACCGCCGTCCGGGAGCCCGGCAAGCCGGCCCTGGTCCAGACGCCCGCGTTCGACTCCATGGCGGAGGCCACCGCCTGGCTGTCGGACCGGCTCCCGGCCATCCAGGCCGAACTGCACCACTCCGGCGCGGTGATGCTGCGCGGACTTCCGGTGACGGACGCGACGACGTTCGCCGCGGCGCGTGACGCGCTGATGGCCCAGCGCGCCGGCTACAAGGAGAAGGCCACGCCCCGCACCGACTTCGGCGAAGGCGTGTTCTCCTCCACCGACCTCCCCGCCGCCCAGCCGATCCGCCTGCACAACGAGAACAGCTACACCCTCGACTTCCCCGGCGTGCTGCTCTTCGGCTGCGTCACCGCCCCCCAGACCGGCGGCGCGACCACCGTCGGCGACATGCGCAGGGCCCTCGCCATGCTGCCGCAGGACCTGGTCGACCGCTTCGCCGAGGCCGGCTGGCTCCTCGTCCGCAACTACTCGGACCTCGCGGGCATGCCCTGGCGCAAGGCCTTCTCCTCGGAGGAACCCGCGGGCGCGGAGGAGTACTGCGACGCCCACGCCATCGGCTACGAGTGGCTCGACGAGGACACCCTGCGCACCCGTCAGCGCCGCTCCGCGATCGTCACCCACCCGGTGACCGGCGAGCGGTCCTGGTTCAACCACTTCGCCTTCTGGAACGCCCGCAGCCTCGACGAGGACGTCCGCGAGGTCCTCACCGACACGTTCGGCCCGGACGGGCTGCCCTTCGACACCCGCCTCGGCGACGGCACCGCCCTCACCGACGCCGAGGTGGACGCGATCAACGACGTGTACGAGGCGGTCACCCTGCGGGAGAGCTGGCAGGCCGGCGACCTGATGCTCGTCGACAACATCCTCTGCGCACACGGCCGGGAGTCGTACACCGGCGACCGGAAGATCCTCGTCGCCATGGGCGAGCCGGTCCGGCTGTCCGACTGCTCCCCGACCACCACCCCCTCCACCACCCTGTACGAAAGGTGAGCCCCGCCATGACCGACGTCCTCTCCGAGCACTGCTCCGCCGCTGTTCCCGGCTCCCCGGACGCCTGCGCCTGCGGCACCTGCGCCGCCGCCGGTACCGGCGCGGCCGACCTCCTCGCCCGGCTCGCCACCGCCCCCGGCGGGCGCACCGCCGTCGTCGCCGGCGACGACCGCCTCACCTTCGACGAGCTGCGCGCCGAGGCCGCCGTGATCGCCGCGCGCCTCGGTGCCCTCGGCATCGGCCCGGAGAGCGTCGTGGCGCTCTGCCTGCCCCGGGGCGCCGCCCTGGTCACCGCCATCATCGGCACGCTCACCGCCGGCGCCGCCTACCTGCCGGTCGACCCGGTGCTGCCCGCCGACCGCCGCCGCTACCTCGTCGAGGACTGCGGCGCCGACCTGGTCGTCGTGGACGGTACGGACACCTCGCCGGCCCCTGGCGCCCGTACCGTGACGGTCGCCGAGCTGACGGCCGCCCCGAGCGGCGACTCGGCCCCGTCCCTGTACACGCCGGTCCCCGTCACCGCGGACACGCTCGCCTACGTCATCTACACCTCCGGCTCCACCGGCCGCCCGAAGGGCGTGGAGATCGGCCGCGGGGGGGGGGGCCCCCCCCCGGGGGGGGGGGGGGGGGGGGGGGGGAGGAGAAGGGGGGGGGGGGGGGGGGGGTGGGGAGGCTCCCCCTTTTT
>NZ_JBVJWR010000017.1:86645-192433 GCF_055602235.1 Streptomyces sp. NPDC037410
CCCCTGCCCCCCCCCCCCCCCCCCCCCCCCCCCCCCCCCCCCCCCCCCCCCCCCCCCCCCCCCCCCCCGCGACCGGCGAGGGGTGCCGGGTGGGCTGGAACGCCTCCCCGTCGTTCGACGCCTCCGTGCAGCAGTGGACGCGGCTCTGCCGGGGCGACACCCTCGTCATGATCGACGACGAGACCCGCCTCGACCCGCCCGTGCTCTCCGCCTTCGTCGACGAGCAGGCCCTCACCGACCTCGACATCACCCCCTCCCACGCCGAAATGCTCCTCGACCTGCTCACCGCGGACGGCGGCCCGCGCCCGCTGACCCTTCTGGTCGGCGGCGAGGCGATCAGCCCGGCGCTGTGGGACCGGCTCGTCGCCGCCCAACGGTCCGGACTGCTGCGCGCGCTCAACGTGTACGGGCCGACCGAGTGCACCGTCGACGCCACCGCCGGCTGGGTCGACGGGCCGGGGGAGCCGCACATCGGCGCCGTCCTGCCGGGGCTCCGGATGCGCCTGCTCGACGAGAAGCTCGTGCCGGTCGGGCCGGGGGAGGCTGGCGAGCTGTACCTCGCGGGGCCCCGGGTGGGCCGTGGATACCGGCGCCGACCCGGACTGACGGCGGAACGTTTCGTCGCCGATCTCGCCGATGACGCCTCCGGCGGGCGCATGTACCGCACCGGCGACCGCTGCCGGCTGCTGCCCGACGGCCGGCTCGTCTACCTCGGCCGCGCCGACGGCCAGGTCAAGCTGCGCGGACACCGCATCGAACTCCCGGAGATCGAGGCCGCCATGACCCGGGTCGACGGTGTCGCCGAGGCGGCCGTGATCCTCGGCGAGGGCGTCGGCGGCATGCCCTGCCTGATCGCCTACCACCGGGGCGGCGACGCCACCGCCCTGCGCTCCGCGCTCTCGGCCGGCCTGCCCGCCTACATGGTGCCGAGCGCGTTCGTCGCGGTGGAACGTTTCGCCACGACGCCCAGCGGCAAGCTCGACCGGTCCGCCCTGCCCACCCGTCTCGGAGCGGCGGCGGCGACAGAGCCCGAGGCCGCCGGCGACGAAGGCACCGACCGGCTCACCGGCCGCGCGGAGGAGCTCATCGCCCGCGTGTGGGCCCAGGTCCTCGGTACCGCGTCGATCGGCCCGGACGACAACTTCTTCAAGCTCGGCGGCCACTCCCTGCTCGCCATCAAGCTCGTCTCCCGCGTACGGGCCGAGCTGTCCGTGGCGGTCCCGATCAAGGCCGTGTACGCCCACCCGCGGCTGCGCGACCTCGCCGCCCACATCGAGGAGCTGCTGGCCGCACAGGATGCCTGACCGCAGTTCGTACGAGCGCCACGCGCCACGCCGGCACCGCGGTCGATGCCGGCCCCGCGGTCGATGCCGGCCCCGCGGTCCCTGCCGCCACCGCGGTCCCTGCCGCCACCGCGGTCCCTGCCGACGCCGCGGTCCCCACCACGACCGCCGTGCCTGTCGCCGGTCCACCCGCCCGCCCCCGCCACTCACGAGGAGCAGCAACCGTGATCCCCCTGTCCTACGCCCAGCGCCGTCTGTGGTTCCTGAACCGTCTGGAGGGTTCCTCCTCGGCCTACAACGCCCCCGTGGTGCTCCGGCTTGGATCGATGCCCGACCCGGCGGCGCTCGAAGCGGCGGTACGGGACGTGGTGGAGCGTCATGAGGTGCTCAGGACCGTGTACCCGGCCCGGGACGAGGAGCCGTACCAGGAGATCCTCGACGACGCCGACGTGCGCTTCGAGGTGGAGGAGTGCGGCGCGGGCGAGGACGTGACGGCCCGGACGACGGCCTTCGCCCGGCTCCCCCTGGACGTGACACGCGAACTGCCCCTCCAGGTACGCCTGTTCACGGTGGACGACGGGACGGCCGTCCTCGTGCTCCTCGTGCACCACATCGCCACGGACGGCTGGTCGGTGGGCTGCCTGCTCGCCGACCTCGACGCCGCCTACCGGGCCCGCGCCGAGGGCCGCGCCCCCGGCTGGGAGCCGCTGCCCGTCCAGTACGCGGACTACGCCGAGTGGCAGCGGGACATGCTCGGGGACCCCGAGGACCCCGACAGCACCGCGTACGAGCAGCTCACCCACTGGCGCAAGGCCCTCGACGGCATCCCGGCCGAGACGCGGCTGCCCGCCGACCGGCCCCGGCCCACGGAGCCCGGCCACCGGGGCGCGGTGGTCTCGGCGGAGCTGGACGCCGGAGCCCACCGGGCCCTCACCTCCCTCGCCCGGGCCCGGCGGGGCACGTTCTTCCTGGTGGCCCGGGCCGCCCTGGCCCTCGCCCTGCGGGCGGCGGGCGCGGGTGACGACGTGGTGGTCGGCACACCGGTCGCGGGCCGGCCCGAGGAGGACCTGCACGACCTCGTCGGGTTCTTCGTGAACACCCTGGCCCTGCGCACGGACCTGTCGGGCGACCCCGGCCTCGGCGCGCTCGTGGACCGCGTCCGCGAGACGGACCTCGTCGCGTTCGCGCACGAGGACCTGCCCTTCGACCTCCTCGTCGAGGACCTCAACCCCGAACGCTCCCTCGGCCGCCACCCGTTCTTCCAGGTCATGCTGAGCACGCAGTCCCGGCAGGCCGACGAGGCCGTCCGGCTCGGGCCCCTCCCCGCCGTCCTCGACGACGCGGACCTGGCCACCGCCAAGTTCGACCTGAGCTTCCACTGCCAGGAGACCCTCGACGAGGGCGGCGAGCCCGGCGGGGTGCTGCTCGGGCTGCAGTACGCGACGGATCTGTACGACGAGGACACCGCGCGGCTCCTGCTCACGCTGTTCCGGCGCGCGCTGACGGCCTTCGCCGAAGAGCGGGACGGCACCCCCGTGAGCCGGATCCAGCTCCTCACGGACGACGAGGGCGCAGCCCTGGACCGCCGGCACCGGGCCCTCTCCGAAGCGGCACGGAGCGGTACCGCGAACCGGCGGGAGAGCGCCGGGTCCCGCTCCGTGACGGACCCCCGCGAGGAGATCCTGAACGGCCTGTTCGCCGAGATCCTCGACCGCGACGACGTACGCTCCGGCGACAACTTCTTCAAGCTCGGCGGGCATTCCCTGCTCGCGGGGAAGCTCACCAACCGCATCCGTGGAGCCCTGGGTCTCCAGGCCGCGATCCGTGACGTGTTCCTCGCCCCCACCCCGAGGCAGCTGCTCCGCCGCCTCGGCGAGCGGGGCGACGGCCCCCGCCGCCCGGCCCTGCGGCCGGTGCCGGAGGCCCACCGCCCCGACCCGCTCCCCCTGTCGTACGCCCAGCGCCGGCTGTGGTTCCTCAACCGCCTCGAAGGCTCCTCGCCGGCGTACAACGCGCCCATGGTGCTCACCCTGGACGCCCAGCCCGCGACGGCCGTCCTGGAGGCGGCCGTAAGGGATGTGATGCACCGTCACGAGGTGCTGCGGACGGTCTATCCGGTACGGGACGGAGAGCCGTGGCAGTGTGTCCTCGACGCCCCGGAGGTGCGGGTCGAGGTCGAGGAGTGCGGCGCGCCGGAGGACGCGCAGGCGCGGGCGACCGGATTCGCCGGGATTCCGCTGGACGTGACCTGTGAACTGCCCCTCAGGGTACGGCTGTTCAAGGTGGCGGACGGGACGGCGGTGCTCGTCCTCTCGGTGCACCACATCGCCACCGACGGCTGGTCCGTGGGCTCCCTGCTCGCCGACCTCGACCGCGCCTACCGTGCCCGCGCCGAGGGCCGCGCACCCGACTGGGAGTCGCTGCCCGTCCAGTACACCGACTACGCCCTCTGGCAGCGCGAGCTCCTCGACGGCGAACACGGCACCCTCGACGACCAGTTGGGCTACTGGCGCAAGGCCCTCGACGGCATCCCGGACGAGACCCGGCTGCCCGCCGACCGGCCCCGGCTCACCGAACCCAGCCACCGGGGCGCGGTGGTGACGGCCGAGCTCGACGCCCAGGTCCACAAGGCACTCGCCGCGGTCGCCCGGGGCCGGCGCGTCACGTACTTCATGGTCGTCCGGGCCGCCCTGGCCCTCGCCCTGCGGGCGGCGGGCGCGGGCGACGACGTGGTCGTGGGCACGGCGGTGGCCGGCCGGCCCGAGGAGGACCTGCACGACCTCGTCGGGTTCTTCGTCAACACCCTGGCCCTGCGCACCGACCTGTCAGGAGACCCCACCCTCGCCGAACTGGTGCGGCGTGTGAGGGACGGGGACCTGGCGGCCTTCGCCCACGACGACCTGCCCTTCGACCTCCTCGTCGAGGACCTCAACCCCGAACGCTCCCTCGGCCGCCACCCCTTCTTCCAGGTGATGGTCAGCGCGCAGACCGCACAGGACGCGGCCGTCCGCCTCGGCGGCATCACCGGCACGGCCGACGGCGCCGACCTCGCCGGAGCCAAGTTCGACCTCGCCTTCCACTGCGTCGAGACGCACGACACCGGCGGCGAACCCGGGGGAGTGATGCTCGGGCTGCAGTACGCGACGGACCTGTACGACGAGGACACCGCGCGGATCCTCCTCGCGCTCTTCCAGCGCGCCCTGACCGCCTTCGCCGAGCGGGCCGACGACACACCGCTGAGCGGGGTCGACCTGCTCACCGTCGAGGAGCGCCGGGGGCTCGACCGCCGCCACGACGCGCTCGCCCGCGCTCTCGCCGAGGCGCGGCGCGCCGCCCCCCGGGACGGACGCGGAACGGGGGCGGGTGCGGGTGCCGCGGCGGACCCCCGCGAAGAGATCCTCCGCGGCCTGTACGCCGAGGTCCTCGACCGGGACGAGGTACTGCCCGAGGACAACTTCTTCAAGCTCGGCGGACACTCCCTCCTCGCCGGCAAGCTCACCAACCGCATCCGCGGAGCCCTCGGACTCCAGGCCGCGATCCGTGACGTGTTCCTCGCCCCGACCCCGAGGCAGCTGCTCCGCCGCCTCGGCGAGCAGGACGACGCACCCGCCCGGCCCCCGCTGCGGCCCGTCCCCGACGCCCTGCGCCCCGCCCGCCTCCCGCTGTCCGCCGCACAGCTCCGACTCTGGTTCGTGGGCCGCCTCGAAGGCCCCAGCGCCACGTACAACATCCCCGTCGTGACCCGGCTGCACCGCCCCGTCGAACCCGCCGCCCTGGCCGCCGCCCTGGCGGACGTCGCCGACCGGCACGAGGTGCTGCGCACCGTCTACCGCACGGCGGACGGCGAGCCGTACCAGCAGGTGCTGACCGGTGAGACGCCCGTACTCCAGGAGGTCGCGGCCGACGGCCCGGACGCGGTGCGCGCGGCCGTCGACGCGGCCGCCGGACACGTCTTCGACCTCGCCGCCGAGATCCCCTTCCGGGCCTCGCTGGTGACGGACGGCAGCGGCGGGCAGACCATGGTGCTCCTCGTCCACCACATCGCCGGCGACGGCTGGTCCACGAACTGCCTCCTCGCCGACCTCGACACCGCCTACCGCGCCCGCGCCGAGGGCCGCGCACCCGACTGGGAGCCGCTGCCCGTCCAGTACACCGACTACACCCTCTGGCAGCACCAGCTCCTCGACGGCGAACACGGCATCGCCGGCGAACAGCTCGCCCACTGGCGCGAAGCCCTCGACGGGCTGCCGCCGCTCCTCGCCCTGCCCACCGACCGGCCGCGGCCCGCCGAGAACGACGGCGCCGGCGCCCTCACCGCCTTCGAGGTGAGCGCCGCCACCCACCGGGCCCTGCTGCGCCGCGCCCGGGGCAGCGGCGCCACCCTCTTCATGGTCGTGCAGGCCGCCCTCGCCGCCGTCCTCACCCGGCACGGCGCGGGCACCGACATCGCCATCGGCACCACCGTCGCCGGCCGTGCGGACGACGCCCTGCACCCGCTCGTCGGCTTCTTCGTCAACACGCTCGTGCTGCGCACCGACACCTCCGGAGACCCCGACTTCACCGAACTGGTGCGCAGGGTCCGCGCCACCGGGCTCGCCGCCTACAGCCACCAGGACCTCCCCTTCGACCGCCTCGTCGAACACCTCAGCCCGCACCGCTCCGCCGCCCACGCCCCCCTCGTCCAGGTGATGCTCCAGGTCCACGCGGCGCCCACCGGGACCGGGACCCCGTCCGCCCTCGACGGCGAACCGGTCGCGTTCACCGCGGTGGGAGCCAAGTCCGACCTCACCTTCGCGCTCACCGAACTCGTCGACGCGGACGGTGCACCGGCCGGTCTGCGGGGCGCCCTGGAGTACGCCACGGCTCTGTACGACGCGGACACCGCGGCACTCCTGGCCGAGCGCCTGAGCGAGACCCTGGACGCGCTCGCCGCGGACCCGTCCATGGCCATCTCGTCGACGCCGTACGGCCCGGGGGCGCCGGTCGGCAGGGTCGTCGTCCTCGACGAGCGGGGACTGCCCGCGCCGCTACGGGTGCCCGGCGAGGTCCACGAGCGGACCCCCGGCGGCGGCCTGCGCGCCACCGGCAGCAGGGCCTACACCTCGGCCGACGGGGAGCTGCGGCCCGTGGCCACCCTCACCGCGGGCGGGTACCCGGTCGAGCCGGGCCGGGTCGAGGACGTGCTCGGCCGGCATCCCGACGTGACCGGGGCGGCCGTCGCCGTCCGCGACGACCGGCTGTACGCCTACGTCACCCGGCTGCCCGGCGGCGCCGAAGAGACGACGCTACGGCGCTGGGCGGCGGAGCGGCTGCCCGAGTACCTGGCGCCCGCGCGGGTCGTCGCCGTCCCCCGGCTGCCGGCGCCCGGGGAGCACGCGGACGCGCCTGCCGAGGCGGAGGCGACGGGGCCGGGCAGCGGTGAGGAACTGCTCCTCGGGGTCTTCCGGGACGTCCTCGGCGGCCGTCCCGTCGGTCGCGACGACAACTTCTTCAAGTCGGGCGGGCACTCGCTGCTCGCGGTCAGGCTCCTCAACCGCATCCGCACCGAGTTCGGCCAGGACCTCACGCTGCGGGACGTCTTCCGCAACCCGACGGTCTCGGCCCTCGCCCGCCGCCTGTCGGAAACGACCACGGCCCCGGCGACGGCGGCCCCGACCCTGCGCCGCCGCACGACAGCGGGCTCCCGCCGCCCGAACTGAGCCCCGGCGCGTGAGGCCCGCCGGGCACGGGCCGCGCGCCGAGGCCCCGACGCGGACCGGCAGCCCCCGCCCCCGGCTTCTGCCGATGCGAGCTGCCGGGCCGACTGCCCAGCGGGAGCGCCCCGCGCGCCTAGCGTGAACGGCACGGAGGCGAGAGGAACCGTTCGCCCCGGTCTCTCGGCCCCTTACCGGAGGAACTCAGCATGCCCCCCAGCAGAACGGAAGACCTGCTCGACGGCGGACCCTCTCCCGCCCCCGCCCCGCCCGTGCTCGACCTGATCGCCCACCAGACCCGTACCCGCCCCCACGCCACGGCCCTGGTCCACGCCGACGCGCGGCTCACCTACGGCGAGCTCGCCGCCGCCGTGGCGGACCGGGCCCGGGAGCTCACCGCGCAGGGCGCGGGCCCCGGTCGGCTCGTCGCGCTCCACCGGCCCCGCGGCATCGACGCGATCGTCGGCCTCCTCGCGGTCCTCACCACCGGCGCCGCCTATCTGCCGCTCGACGTCCAGGCCCCCGACGCCCGCAACGAGGCGATCCTCAGGGACGCCTGCGGCGACCTGGCACCGGCCCCCGCGGACGTCGCCCGCCACGGCGAACTCGTCCTCGGCGGCCCCGGCGCCGGTGAGGGCGCGGCCTACGTCATCTACACCTCCGGATCCACCGGCACCCCCAACGGCGTGGTCGTCGCTCACGATTCGCTCGCTCACTTCATCGCCGGGGCGACTCCCGCCTACGGCATCGGCGCCGACGACGCCGTCCTCCAGTTCAGCCCGCTCCACTTCGACGCCAGCATCCAGGAGATCTTCACGACCCTCGGGGCCGGCGGCACCCTCGTCCTGCGGACCGACGACATGCTCGACGTCGCCGAACTCCTCGCGGGCTGCGCCCGGCACGGCGTCACCTACCTCGACCTGCCCGCCGCCTACTGGCACGAGCTCGTCTACGTCCTCACCACCGGCTCCGTCCGCCTCCCCGACAGCCTGCGCACCGTCATGATCTACGGCGAGGCCGCCCTGCCCGAGCGCGTCGCCCAGTGGCGATCCCTCGTGGGGGACCGGATCCGTCTTCTCAACGGCTACGGGCCCACCGAGACCACCGTCGTGGCCACCGTCGCCGACCTGAGCCGGCACGACGCCGGGCCCATCCCCATCGGCCGGCCGCTCCCCGGCGTCCGCGCCGCCGTCGTCGACGGCGAACTGTGGCTGCTCGGCGGCGGCCTGACCCGCGGCTACCTCCACCGTCCCGAACTCAACGCCCGCCGGTTCACCGCCCTCGACGGCGAACGCGCCTATCGCACCGGCGACCTCGTCACCCTCTCCGAGGACCGGCAGATCCTCTACCACGGGCGCCTCGACGACGAGGTGAAGATCGGCGGCCAGCGCATCGACCCCGCCGCCGTCGACTCCGTCCTCGCCGGACACCCGAAGGTCCGCGAGGCCGCCGTCGTCGCCCAGCAGGACGCCGACGGCGTCAAGCGCCTCGTCGCCTTCGTCGTGACCGAGGGCGGCACGGGCGCGGAGGAGCTGCGCGACCGGGTACGCGCGCGCATGCCCGCCGCCGCCGTGCCCGCCGTCTCCGTCGTCGTCGCCCTGCCCCGCACCAGCTCCGGCAAGATCAACCGCAAGGCGCTGCGCACCGCCGACCCGCGCCTGCCCGTCGTCGACGAGGAACCCCTCCCCGCCGGGGACCGCGTCCCGCTCTCCCACGCGCAGCGCCGGCTGTGGCTGGTCGGTCAGCTCGACGGACCGTCCGCCGCCTACAACATGCCGATCGTCCTCGACCTGGAGACCGCCCCCGACCGGGCCGCGCTCGCCGCCGCGGTGACCGATGTCGCCGAACGGCACGAGGTACTGCGCACCGTCTTCCTCGCGCCCGAGGACGAGCCGTACCAGCACGTCCTCGCCCCCACCGCCGTCCGGCTGCGCACCGTCGAGTGCCCGGCGCGGGAACGGGCCGAGCAGGTCGCCCGCTTCACCGCCGAGACCTTCGACCTGTCCCGCGAACTCCCGTTGCGTGTCGCCCTGTTCGTCTCCGAAGACGGTTCCGGAGCCACCCTCGCCGTACTGCTCCACCACGTCGCCGGGGACGGCTGGTCGCTCAACCCGCTGATGACCGACCTCGCCCACGCCTACGCCGCCCGCTCCGAGGGCCGTGCTCCCGACCGGGAGCCGCTGCCCGTCCAGTACGCCGACTACACGCTCTGGCAGAACGACCTCCTCGGCGACGCCGACGACCCCGACTCCCTCACCGCCCGGGGCCTCGCCCACTGGAGTGCCGCCCTCGACGGCCAGCCCGCCGCCACCGACCTGCCCCTCGACCGGCCCCGGCCCGCCCTCCGCGCCCACGACGGCGGCCAGGTCACCGCCGCCGTCGAACCGCACGTCCACGCGCGCCTCGTCCGCCTCGCCGAACAGCACGACGCCAGCCTCCTCATGGTGCTGCAGTCCGTGCTCGGGCTCGCCCTGCGCGCCGCCGGCGCCGGAGAGCGCACCGTCCTCGGCACCCCCGTCGCCGGACGCGACGACGAGGCCCTCGACGAACTGGTCGGCTTCTTCGTCAACACCCTGGTGCTGCCCACCGACACCTCCGGCGACCCCGCCTTCACCGAGCTCCTGCACCGGGTCCGCGACACCGACCTCGCCGCCTTCGCCCACCAGCGGCTGCCCTTCGACCTCCTCGTCGAGCACCTCAACCCGCCCCGCACACCCGGCGTCCACCCGCTCTTCCAGGTGATGCTCACCCTGCGGACCACCGGCCCCGACGGCGGCCCCTTCCGCCTCGGCGCCATCGAGGGCCGCTTCGCCGGCGAGGGCCCCGCCACCACCAAGTTCGACCTCACCGCCGCCTTCGAGGAACTCCGCGACGGCGAGGGGGCCCCCGCCGGACTGCGGATCGGTCTGGAGTACGCGCGGGACGTGATCGACGAGGACACCGCCCGTATCCTGCTCGCCGCCCTGGAGCGCGCCCTGCGCGCCGCCGCCGCACACCCCGAGGACCGCGTCCCCGACACCGGCCTCGTCGACCCCACGACCCGGCACGCCCTGGACGAGCGGCGTGCCCGTACAGCCGAGACCGCCGAGACCGCCGCGGCGGCGACCGTGCCCACCACCACGGAACCGCCCGCCGCCCACACCGACACCCTCCGGGAACTCTTCGCCGAGGTCCTCGGCCTCGACCAGGTCGGCCCCCACGAGGGCTTCTTCACCATCGGCGGCCACTCCATGAGCGGGGTACGCCTCGCCAACCGCATCCGCGCCCGCCTCGGTGCCGACGTCCAGGTCCGCGACCTGCTCCTCGCACCCACCCCCGACGCCCTCGCCCGCCGCATCGCCGACCGCGCCAGCACCCCGGGCCCCGACGGCGCGCCCGAGCCCACACGCCCCCGCCCCGTGCCCCGCACGGACCGCCCGGAACGCATCCCCCTGTCGTACGCCCAGCGCAGGCTGTGGTTCATCGACACCCTCGAAGGCCCCAGCGCCTCCTACAACATCCCCCTCGTCCTCCGGCCCGCGGAACCCCTCGACCCCGACGCCGTCGCACAGGCCCTCACCGACCTCTCCGACCGGCACGAAGTCCTCCGTACCCGCTACCGGACCGTCGACGGCGAACCCCACCAGGAGATCCTGCCCACCGTCCGGCCCGCCCTCGACGTACGGTCCGTCCCCGCCGACCGGCTCCAGGCCGCCGTCGCCGAAGCCGCCGGACACGTCTTCGACCTCGCCGGCGAGACGCCCCTGCGGGCCACCCTCGTCACCCCCGACGACGGCGGCGGACAGGTCCTCGTCCTGCTCGTCCACCACATCGCCGCCGACGGCTGGTCCACCGGACCCCTCCTCGCCGACTTCACCGCCGCCTACCGCGCCCGCGCCGAGGACCGCGACCCCGCCTGGCGGCCGCTGCCCGTCCAGTACGCCGACTACACCCTCTGGCAGCGCGACCTCATCGACGGCCCGGCCGCCGCCGGACACCTCGACTTCTGGGAGCGGACCCTCGCCGGCGCGCCCGCCGTCCTCGACCTCCCCTCCGCCCGCCCCCGGCCCGCCGAGGCCACCCACCGCGGCGGACGCGCCCCCGTCACCGTCGACGCCGCCACCCACCAGGCCCTCGAAGCCGTGGCCCGGCGCAGCGGCGCCACCCTGTTCATGGTCCTCCAGGCCGCCCTCGCCGCCGTCCTCACCCGGCACGGCGCGGGCACCGACCTCCCCCTCGCCACGATGACCGCCGGACGCGACGACGAGACGCTGGGCGACCTGGTCGGCTTCTTCGTCAACACCCTGGTGCTGCGCACCGACACCTCCGGCGACCCCACCTTCGACGAACTCCTCGAACGCGTCCGGCAGGCCGACCTCGCGGCGTACGGCCACCAGGAACTCCCCTTCGACCGGGTCGTCGAACACCTCAACCCGCTCCGCACCACCGCCCACCACCCCCTGGCCCAGATCGTCGTCCAGCTCCACCACGACTACACCGGTGACGTCCGCGGCGCGGACAGCCTGTTCCAGGAGGGCGGAGACCCGCTCCTCGACACCGTCTCCACCAAGTTCGACCTCACCTTCGCCCTCGACGGGCTGCGGGACGCGGAAGGACGGCCCGCCGGGATGACCGGCGGCCTGGAGTACGCCACGGACCTGTTCGACGTCCCCACGGCCGCGCTGCTCGCCGCCCACCTGGAGCAGACCCTGCGCGCCGCGGCGGCCGATCCCGGCGTACGGATCGGGGACGTCGACCTGTTCACCGCCGCCGACCGGTTCCGGCTGGTCAGCGAGTACAACGACACCGCGACCGTGCTCCCCGGCGCCCCGGAGACGATCCACGAGCAGATCGCCCGCCGGGCCGCGCGCACCCCCGACGCGCCCGCCCTGATCACCGACGAGGAGACCCTCGGCTACGGGGCGCTCGACGCCCGAGCCGAAGCGCTGGCCGCCCGCCTCCGCACCGCCGGTGCGGGCAGGGGCGACACCGTCGGGGTTCTCCTCGAACGCGGTGTCTCCCTCGTCGTGACCGCCCTCGCCGTTCTGAAGTGCGGCGCCGCGTACCTCCCTCTGGATCCGCGACTGCCGGAAGCCAGGCTCCGGTTGATGCTGGAGGACGCGGGGGTACGGCTGACGGCGACCGACCGGGACCACGCCACCGCCGTCCCCGCCCCGACCGTCCTGCTCGTCGACGAAGTCGGCGGAGGCGAGGCACTCGGCGAGGACACCGGCGCCACCGGGGACGACCTGATGTACGTGATGTTCACGTCCGGCTCCACGGGCCGGCCGAAGGGCGTCGGCGTCACCCACCGCAACGTCGTGGAGCTCGCCCGCGACCGTGACGTCCGCGCCGCCGGAGCGCCCCGGATGCTGGTCCACTCGGCGACCGGCTTCGACGCCTCCGTCTTCGAGATCTGGGTGCCGCTCCTGAACGGCGGCAGCCTCGTCCTCCTGCACGGCGACGGCACCGACCTGGCCGAGACGGCCCGCGCCGTCCGGGAACACGCCGTCACCACCGCCTACTTCACCGTCGGCCTCTTCCACGTCATGGCCGACGAGGGCCTCGACACCCTCCGCCGGCTACGGGAGGTGTGGACCGGCGGCGACCCCCCCGCCCCCGCCTCCGTCCAACGGGTCCTCACCCACTGCCCGGACACCGTCCTGGTCCACTCCTACGGCCCCACCGAGACCACGTTCGCCTCCCACAACCAGTGGTTCGGCACCGGCGAACGCGCCCTGCGGGGCGCCGGACTCCACCTCGGCCGGCCCATGGACAACACCCGCAGCCACGTCCTCGACGACGCCCTGCGCCCCGTGCCGCCGGGCGTCCCCGGCGAGCTCTACATCGCCGGCGCGCACGTGGCCCGCGGATACGTCGGCCGCGCCGGTCTGACCGCCGAACGGTTCGTGCCCGACCCCTTCGAGGGCGACGGCAGCCGCATGTACCGCACGGGCGACCGCGCCATGTGGACCGCCGCCGGTGAACTCCGGTTCCTCGGAAGGGCGGACGGCCAGATCAAGCTGCGCGGCGTACGGATCGAACCCGGGGAGGTCGAGCGGGCCCTCGCCGCCCACCCCTCGGTCGGCCAGGCGCTCGTCGTGGTCAGAGAGGACCGGCCCGGCGAGAAGAGCCTCGTCGGCTATGTCGTGCCCCGCGCGGAGGCGTCGGTGACCTCACACCCGTCCCGCACCGAGGCCGAGCTGCTCGACACGGCCCGCGCCACGCTCCCCGAGCACCTCGTGCCGTCCGCCGTCGTCGTCCTCGACGCCCTGCCGCTGACCGTCAACGGCAAACCCGACCGCACCGCGCTCCCCGCCCCGCACCGGCCCGCCGCCGAGGGGGGCCGGAAGCCCCGCAACGCCCGCGAGGAGGTGCTGTGCGCGTTGTTCGCCGAGATCCTCGGCGTTCCCGAGGTCGGCATCGACGACAACTTCTTCGCCCTGGGCGGCCATTCACTGCTCGGCGTCCGCCTCGTCAACCGGATCCACGGCGTCCTCGGCATCGAGCGCACCGTCCGCGACCTGTTCCGACTGCCCACCCCCGCCGGACTCCTCGGCCTCCCCGAGGACGCGGACGACGGGGACGGCTCGGCCGCCGCCCTGGGCGTCCTGCTCCCGCTCAGCACCCGCGGCACCCGCCGCCCGCTGTTCTGCGTCCACCCGGGCACCGGCGTCGGCTGGGCCTACGCCGGGCTCGCCCGCCATCTCGGCGACGACCAGCCGCTGTACGCGCTCCAGGCCCGCGCGCTGAGCGAGCCCGGCCACCGGCCGCGCAGCGTCGAGGCGATGGCCGACGACTACCTGGAGCAGATCCGGCAGGTCCAGCCCTGGGGCCCGTACCGCCTGCTCGGCTGGTCGTACGGCGGCCTCGTCGCCCACACCATGGCCGTACGGCTCCGCGAGGCCGGCGAGCGGGTCGAACTGCTCGCCCTGATGGACGTCCACCAGACCGGACCCGGCAGCGTCTCCGTGCTCCCGCCCGAGGAACGGACGGCGGATGCCGTAGAGTTCGCCGATGCGATCTTGGAAATCCGGCGCGAGGACCCCGTCCTCGCAGGGTTCTCCGACGCGGAACTCCGCGCGGTGCTCCACGCCTCCGAGACCCACGCCGCCCTCATGGCGCGGCACGTGCCGGGCGTCGCGGACACCGACACCGTGTTCTTCACCGCACGCCGGCCGGGGGAGCGGGAAGGCGCTCTCGCCGCCACCTGGATTCCCTTCACCGAGGGTGTCATCGACAATCACACCGTGGAATGCGGCCACCTCCAGATGGCTGAACCGGAACCTCTCGAAATGATCGGAAGAACAGTCGCGGAGAAACTCTCCGCGCTTCAGAAGGAAGAAACGAGGAGCCAGTCATGAGCGAGTCCGTCAACCCGTTCGACGATGCCGAGGGCACGTTCCACGTACTCGTGAACGACGAGGGCCAGCACTCCCTGTGGCCCGCCTTCGCGGACGTCCCGGCAGGCTGGACCAGCGTCTGGGGTGCCGGGGGCCGTGCCGAGGCCTTGGAGTACATCACTGCCCACTGGACCGACATCCGCCCGCGCAGCCTCGTCGCCCAGTACGCCTGACACGCCCCTGCCACCGGCGCCGTGCCCCGCATTCCTCGCGGGGCACGGCGCTTTTTCCGTTCCGTCGTGCAGTGGAATTCGCGGGCGAAAGTGCCGGTCCTTGCTGCCGGTCCTACTTCCCCTTCCGGAATCCCCGGAAATCTATCCTCGGCACATGAAGATACTCCTGAGCGGAACCGCATCGGATTCCCACACATGGAATCTCGTGTACCTCCGTCTCTTCCTCGAGGAACAGGGCCACGAGGTCGTCGGGCTCGGGCCCTGCGCCCCCGCCGAGCTGCTGGTCGCCGGCTGTCTGCGGCACGCGCCCGACGCGGTGGTGCTCAGCAGTGTCAACGGGCACGGCTACCGCGACGGACTCGCCGCCGTCCGCCGGCTGCGCGCCGAACCCGCCCTGGCCGGCCTCCCCGTGGTCCTCGGGGGCAAGCTCGGCGTCGCCGGGCACCGCCAGGAGGCGGACGTGGCACGGCTCGCCGAGGCCGGCTGCGACGCCGTCCTCGGCGAGGACCTGGACGCCCTGCGCGCGTTCTTCGCCGCGCGCGCCCGCAGGGAGGTGCCGGCTTGACCGCCGCTCCCGCCGCCGACTTCGGCGGCTTCGTCGCCGCCTCCGCCGCCGCGGGCCGGCTCGTCGTCCAGCCCCGCATGGGCTTCGGCGACCCCGCCCGCATGCGCGCCGGACTCGCCCGGACCAGGGCCGCCACCGCCCACACCGCGGGCACGCTGACCGTCGACAGCTACACCCGCGTCGGCGACCTCGCCGCCGCCCGCGCCGCCGTGGCCGAGGGAACCCGCCTCAACGGCTACCCGATCGCCGCGCACTCCCCGGCCACCACCCGTACCGTCCTCGACGGGCTGTACGACGCCGACTTCCCCGTACAGGTCCGGCACGGCTCCGCCCGCCCCCTGGCCATCGTCCGGGCCCTCACCGCCGCCGGCCTCGACGCCACCGAGGGCGGACCCGTCTCGTACTGCCTGCCCTACGGCCGCACCCCCCTGCGGGAGTCCGTCACCGCATGGGCCCGCGCCTGCGAACTCCTCGCCACCAGTGCCCGCCCCGGCACCGTGCCGCATCTGGAGAGCTTCGGCGGCTGCCTGCTCGGCCAGCTCTGCCCGCCCGGCCTGCTCGTGGCCATGAGCGTCCTGGAGTGCCTGTTCTTCACCCGGTTCGGCCTGCGCAGCGTCTCGCTCAGCTACGCCCAGCAGACCGACCCGGCGCAGGACGAGGAGGCCCTGCGCGCGCTGCACCGGCTCGCCGCCGAGTTCCTGCCCGCCGACGTCGACCACCACGTCGTCCTCTACACGTACATGGGCGTCTACCCCCGCACCGAACAGGGCGCCACCCGCCTCCTGGAGGCCTCCGCCCGGCTCGCCGTGCGCTCCGGCGCCGGCCGCCTCATCGTCAAGACCACCGCGGAGGCCCACCGCATCCCGACCGTCGAGGAGAACGTCCGCGCCCTGGAGACCGCCGCCGCGGCCGCCGCGCTCGCCGGACCACCGGCTCCCGGCCCCACGGCCGGAGGGGACGGCGAGGTGTACGAGGAGGCCCGCACCCTGATCGAGACCGTCCTCGGCCTCCACCCGGACCTGTCCCGGGCGTTGCCTGCCGCCTTCGAACGAGGGCTGCTCGACGTGCCGTTCTGTCTCCATCCCGACAACGCCGGCCGCTCCCTGGGGTTCGTCGACCCCGGGGGACGGCTCCGCTGGGCCCGGACCGGCGCCATGCCCATCCGCCCGGACACGGCCGCCGGCGCGGCCCCGCTCACCTCCGCCGGC
The DNA here is from genome assembly GCF_055602235.1 of Streptomyces sp. NPDC037410. Classification (NCBI taxonomy): domain Bacteria; kingdom Bacillati; phylum Actinomycetota; class Actinomycetes; order Kitasatosporales; family Streptomycetaceae; genus Streptomyces; species Streptomyces sp. NPDC037410. The sequence goes on from NZ_JBVJWR010000017.1 coordinate 102,950, forward strand.
CTGCTCGCCGCCCTCCACCACGTCGCCGACCGGTACGACAGCCCCCGGCACCGCGACAACGGCGGCGGCCACGAGCGCCCGCAGGCCACCGCGCTCACGGTCTGACCCGTACACGGCCCGGTACACGTCCCCGTGAGCAGCCCCTCGTACACAGCCCCGTACTCAGCCGCCCGACGACGATCCAGATAAGGAGCCCCCGCCATGGACAAGACCCTTCCCGCCGGCGCACCGGCCACCCCGCCCCCGCTGGGCGAACACCTCCGCTCGCCCCGGCTGCGCGCCGCCATGCTCGTCCAGCAGGAAGCCCTCCACGCCGCCCGCGCGTTTCTGCGCGGCGAGGGTTTCACCGAGCTGCTGCCCCCGCTCGTCGGGCCCGTCACCGACCCCGGCGGCCGTGGCGCCAAGGCCCTCGACGTCGACTACTACGGCCACCCGTACAAGCTGATGACCAGCGCCATCCTCTACAAGCAGGCATCGCTGCGCGGCTTCCCCCGGCTCTTCTACATCGCCCCCAACGTGCGCGTCGAACCCGAGGAGACCGCCACCACCGGACGTCACCTCGTCGAGTTCCACCAGATCGACGTGGAGATCGCCGACGGGAGCCGCGAGGACGCCCAGGAGATCGCCGCCGGCCTGCTCACCCACGTCACCGAGCACGTGTGGACCGCCGTCCCCGAGATCCTCGGTGAACTCGGCCGAGTCGAAGGTGACTTCGCCGACATCCGCTCCGGGAAGTACGACGTCTGCACCCACGACGACGCCGTCTCCCGCCTCCTCGCCGCCGGTCACCCGCAGAACCCCGACGGCGAGATCGACTGGGCCGGCGAACGGCTCCTCTCCCTGGAGAGCGACCGCCCCTTCTTCGTCAACGACTACCCCAAGGGCTCCCGCGGCTTCTACGACCGGGAGGACCCCGAACGCCCCGGGGTGCTGCGCAACTTCGACCTGATCGCCCCCCACGGATACGGCGAGCTCGTCTCCGGCAGCGAGCGCGAGGCCGACTACGCCACCATCGTCACCCGCATGCGGGAGAGCGGCGAGAACCCCGCCAAGTACGCCTGGTACCTCAAGGAGGCCCGCGAGGGCATGCCCGCCAGCGCCGGATTCGGCATGGGCCTCCAGCGCCTGGTCCGCTTCCTCACCGGACTCGACGCCCTCTGGCAGGTCAGCGCCTACCCGAAGCTCCCCGGGGTGGTGGCCCCGTGACCGCCCTCAGCACCCCCGGCTTCCCGGAGCGCGAGATCCGCGCCCGCGCCCGCAACGGCACCGCCGAGGTCTTCCCCGACTCCCGCACGTACGGGACGCGGCTGTACGGACCGGCTGCGGGCACCGTCGCCGCCGACGGCCTCGACCGGGCGCGCATCGTCCCGCCCGTCTTCATGCCGCAGCGCCTGGAGAGGCTCATCGACCTCGCCCGGGAACCCGAGTTCACCGACGTCGACCTCGGCTCCCGCGTCGGCGGCTTCACCGCCCGGCTGCCCCTCTACCTGTCCGCGTTCGGCTCGACCCGCGCCGGCAGCGGCGACCTCGCCGTCCACGCCGGCCGGCAGGCCGCCCGCCTCGGCATCCCCATGGTCATCGGGGAGAACATGATCCCCGTGCACGGCTACCGCCGCGCAGGCGACGCCACCCGCTCCGCACTCCTCGCCCGCGTCGAGGCCTACCTCGACGCCGCGCCCGAGGGAGCCGGCGGCGTCGTCGTCCAGCAGTCCACCGAGGACGCCGACTCCGAGGTCTGGAACCTCCTCTACAGCGACCCCGCCTTCCGTCCCCTCCTGGAGACCGGCCGGCTCGCCTTCGAGCTCAAGACCGGTCAGGGAGCCAAACCCGGCCTCGGCGGCATGACCGTCGTCGACCGCGCCGAGGCCGAGCAGCTCGCCCGCCGCTTCACGGTCCGCGAGGTCCTCGACCCGGACGGCGAACGCCAGTTGCGCTGCGCCACGCCCGGCACCTTCACCGACGAGATCCTCCGCCAGCAGCTCCGCTTCATGCGGAACAACTTCCCCAAGGCCCGCACCTGGGTGAAGTTCCACCCGGGCCGCGACATCGCCCGCGCCGCCCGCACCGCCTGGTCCGCCGGTGCGGACGCCGTCACCGTCGACGGCGCCGAGGGCGGCACCGGCTGGGCTCCCGGCGTCTTCCTCGACCACGTCGGCCTGCCCCTCGCCGAATGCCTGCGCCGCATCGGCCGCCCCGACGGCTGCCTCCTCGCCGCCGGCGGCATGTGGGAAGGCGGCCGCGCCGTGCGCGCCCTCGCGCTCGGGGCCACCGCCGTCGGCCTCGGCCGGGCGGCCCTCGTGGCCGTCGACGAGGACCCGGAGCACGGCCTGGAGCGGCTCGCGGACAGCATCGCCCTCGAACTGCGGCTGCTCATCAGCGCGTTGGGCAAGTACGAGGTCGCCGCCCTCGGCCCCGAGGACCTGTGGTGGCCGGACGGACACCCGTCGTACGCCGCCGACGCGCCGCTCCTCGGCGTCGCCGACCCGGCGGGAGCGGCGCCGTGACCGCGCATCGCCGGCGTGGCGGGGACGGGACGGCCGCGCACCGCCGGCGTGGTGGGGACCGGACGGCCGTGCAGCGCCGAGGTGGCGGAGGCCGGACGGCCGTGTCCCGCCGGCGTCGCGGAGACCGGGCCGCCGTGCACGCCTGCTTCTCCGTACGGGAGACCCCGGGCATCACCGTGGCGGTCACGCACGGCGGGACGGGCCTCGTCGCGTCCGCCCGGCACACGGCCCTGCGTGCCCTCGCCGAGGCGGGCCGCGGCTACCTCGGCGGCCGCGTCGAGCTGCGTACGCCCCGGACTCCCGCCCCGTCCACCTCCCGGCCCAGCGCCTTCGGCACCCGCCGGCGGCGTGCCGTGCGCCGCGCCGCCGACCGCGCCGTGGCCCTGGCCGTCGCGGCCACCCTCCGGGGCGACGCCATCGGCACCCGCGTCCCCATCCGCCCACCCGTGTGAGGGACGGCAGCCGCCGCGTCCCCCCGCCCCTCGACCACAGAAAGCCGACCCCATGGGAACGACCCCCACGACCAGCGCACCGGCGGGCAAGGAAGCCGCCGTCGACTGGCGTCGCGTCAGCAGTCTCGTCATCGGCCAGGCCGCCGTCCAGGCGGGCAGTTTCGCCCTTCTGATCGCCATGAGCTGGACGGCGGTCCAGCTCGGCGGCCGTGAGGCCGTCACCTACGTGACCCTCTCCGCCACCCTCCCGCGCGCCCTGCTGCTCCTCTTCGGCGGCGCGCTCGCCGACGCGCTCGGCCCCCGCGCCGTCCTGCTCCGCGCGACCGGCGTCCGCGTCCTCGTCCTCGCGGCGGGGACGGCGGTGACCGCCACCACCCACACCCTGTGGCCGCTGATCGCCGTCGCCCTCGTCGACGGCGTCCTGCTCGGCCTGACGGGCCCCGCCTCCGGTGTCCTGCTGCCGCGCCTCGCCCCGCAGGACCAGCTCGGCCGGGCCAACTCCCTCTTCTCCATGGTGCTGCGGCTCGCCCCCATCGCCGGCTCGCCCCTCGGCGCCTGGCTGGTCGTCGTCGGAGGCCTGCCCGTGGCCATGACGGCCGCGGCCGTCGGCTGCGCCGTCTGGCTGGCCTGCGCCGCCCACGTCACCCACGGCATGTCCCGCCCCGAGCCCGCCCCCCAGGGACCCTCCCTGCTGCGGCGGTCCGGCGACGGCTTCCGCCTCCTCGCCGCGCACCCGCGCCTGCGGTGGATGTTCGTCGCCTGCTTCTGCATGGACCTGGCCTTCCTCTGGCCGGCCGAGGTCGCCCTGCCGCTGCGGGCGGCCGACGAGGGCTGGGGCGTCGGCGCCGTCGCCATGGTCCTGTCCGTGTTCGGCGCCGGCGCGCTCGCGTCGGCCGCCCTGGGCGCGGCGCTCGCCCACCGCATCCCGGCGCACACCAAGCTCGTGGTGACCGGAGCCGGCCTCGCGGCCGGCATGGCCGCCATGGCCCTCGTCCCCTCGGCCGTCGTCCTCGCCGGCACGGCCGGCGTCGTCGGCCTGCTGTCCGGACTGAACGGGCCGGCCCTGGTCACCGCCTACCAGCAGGCCGTCCCCGAAGGCCGGATGGGCGCCGCGATGTCCACCTTCGCGCTCTCCGGCATCGGCGCGGCACCCCTGTCCCTCGCCGTGTTCAGCCCCGTCTCGCTCTACCTCGGCGTGACCGGGACCTGGCTCCTGTGCGCGGGCCTCGCCCTGCTCTCCCCGGTCGCCGCGGCCGTCGCCCTGCGCGGCGGGACGGCCACCGCCACACCGCGCGCCGACGCCCCGGCCCGTACCGCACCGGAGCCCACCGCCACTTCCGTGTGAGGCAGACATGACCCCGTTGGTTTCCCCGCCCCTTCCGGCAGCTCCTCCGCCCGGCCCACTGCATTCCCCACACCGTCCGGCAACACCTCCGGCCGACCCGCTGGAGTCCACGCCCCTTCCGGCAGCTACTCCGGCCGACCCGCTGATCCCGACCGCGCTCCCGCCCCTGACCACGGCCCTGCCCCGGCTGCCCGGCCTCCGTCCGGTCCGGCCACAGTTGTGGCTGGTGGCCACCGAGGCCCATCAGGACACCGTCACCCAGTTCGCCCCCCTCGTCCTGGCCACCGAGGAACTGGCCCGCGCCGAGGAGTTCCGCCGCTCCGGCGACCGCGCCACCTACCTGTGCGCGCACGTCGGGCTGCGCCGCCTGCTCGGCGCCCATCTGGGCGTCGCGCCCCGTACCGTATCGGTGGCCCGGGCACCGTGCCCCTGCTGCGGGGAGCCGCACGGGCGTCCCGTACTGACCGACGGGCGTCTGCACTTCTCGCTCTCGCACTGCGAGGGGCTGAGCCTGATCGCCGTCGCGTCCACGCCGGTCGGCGTGGACATCGAGCGCATACCGGCGGCGCACACCGTCGCCGAGGCATCGGAGGTCCTGCACCCCGCCGAGGCGGCGGAGCTCGCCGCCCTGACCCCCGCCCACCGGCCCGCCGCGTTCGCCCGCGTCTGGACCAGGAAGGAGGCCTACCTCAAGGGACTCGGCATCGGGCTCGGGGCCGACCCGGCCGCCGAGTACGTCGGCGCGGGACCGGTCCCGTCCGCACCACCCGGTTGGCTCCTCACCGATGTCACCGTCCCGGAGGGCCACCACGCCGCCGTGGCCCTGCGCAGGTGACGAGCGCACGGCGCCGGACGCGCGGTCCCGGCCGGACCGCCCCCCCTCAGGACGTGCTGCCGGCCGGGGCAGCACGTCCCCGCGGCAGCGGTCCACCGCGGCCCGGCCGAGCCGCACAACCGCCCGGCATACGCGCCGCGACTGCCCATGGCGCACGTTTGCGCAGATAATGCTCGTGCCGCCCTCCGCCGTGCCCGTACGGAGCGGAGCGTCCTGCGGCGAGGCGCGGGACACGGCATCCGCGGCAGGAGGAGCCATGCTCATCAGGCATCTGGTCGAGGACGGAGTCCTGCACCTGGCGCTCCTGCACGATCTGGACGTCTCCAGTCGTGCCGCGGCCGCCCTGCAGATCGAGACGCTCCTCCTCGCACACCGCCCGCGCCTGGTCAGGATGCAACTGCCGACCGCCGAACCCTCGCCCGCGTCGCTCAGCGCGCTCGCCCGCGCCCGTCGGATGTGCGAAGGCCTGGGCATCCCCCTGACGGTCGTGGGTCCGGCTCCGGTCGTCGGCCCGTAGGACCCGCGGGCGGCCCACCGCGGCCGTACCGAACCGTGTGCGGGCTTCCGACGACTCCACCACCGCCGTGAACACCCGCACCGGCGGCCCCGCGCATCCGGGTGACGGGTGCCTCGGCACCGCGCGGCGTGACGACAGCGTGTTCCATCCGCGACACGCGCGAGTGATCATTCACGGTGATCGCGGCCATGCGGCGAGAACGGCCGCGAACCGCACCTAGACTCCCCGCACATGTCGCTCTGGCTCCTCAATCACTTCAGCACCTTCACCCTCGCCGTGGTCACCGTCGGCGGGACCGTCGTCCTCGCCGTGGCCGGCAGCGTGCTGCTCCGCCGCAGGTATCCCTCGCTGGCCCGGGGCGAGCACAACGACATGGTCGGGGTGACGCTGGGGATGTTCGGCGCGATCTACGGGATCATCCTCGCCTTCGTCATCGTCACCCTCTGGACCCAACTCGACAGCACGCAGACGATCGTCGCCAGCGAGGCCACCGACGCCGCGCTCATCGCCCGCGACGCCGCCGCCTTCCCGCCCGCGGTCCGCGCCGGCCTCGACACCGCCCTCAGCGGCTACGTCCACGCGGTCGTCGAGGACCAGTGGCCCCGCATGCGCGCCGGTCAGCCCAGCTACGGGGCCACGGAGTCGCACCTCCGGTCCGCCTTCACCGTCCTCCAGACGTACGACCCGGCCTCCCCGCGCGAAGAGGTCTTCTACCGGGAGGCCGTCACCCACCTCAACGACGTCGCCGCCCAGCGCCGCGCCCGGTTGAACATGGCCGAGCAGGAACTCCCGCCCTTGCTCCAGGTGCTGGCCTTCGGCGGCGCGGTCGTCCTCGTCCCGCTCACCTTCCTCTACGGCATGCGCAAGCTGCGGATCCAGCTCCTCTTCGTCGCCTCGGTCGCCGGCCTCATCGGCTTCAGCCTGCTCCTGGTCTTCGTCCTCGACCGCCCGTTCGCCGGCGAACTGAGCGTGAGCCCTGCCCCGTACCGCGAGGGCGCGCTCTCCCAGTACTGGGAACAGTGAGGGACGGGGTTCAGGAGTGGCTGATGACCACTTTGCCGAAGGCGGTGCCGGCGGCGTAGTGGCGGTAGGCGTCGGCGGCCTCGTCGAAGGGGAAGACGCGGTCGATGACGGGCCGGAGCCCGTGCGTCTCGATCAGGTCGTTCATCGCGGTGAACTGGGCGCGGCTGCCCACCGCCACACTGCGGAGGGTGGCGCCGGACGCGAAGAGGGCGTAGGGGTCGAGCGGCGGGGCGGTCCTGCCGGTGAAGCCGACGCAGGCGATGGTGCCGGCCAGGGCGATGGCCCGGACGGACTCGTGGAGCAGCCCGGCGACGTCGACGATGCGGTCGGCGCCTCGTCCGCCGGTGAGGGAGCGGACCTCACCGGCCCAGTCGGGGGTCGCCGTGTAGTCGACGACGGCGTCGGCACCGAGCTCGCGCAGACGCGCGGCCCTGGCGGCGCTGCTGGTCGTGGCGATCACGCGCGCGCCGAGCGCGTTGGCGAACTGGAGCGCGAAGAGGGAGACGCCGCCGGAGCCCTGCACGACGACGGTGTCGCCGGGGCGGACGCCGGCTCCGTCGCCGGTCAGCGCGTTCCAGGCGGTGACCGCGACGCAGGGCAGGGTGGCGGCCTCCTCGTACGTCAGATGCGTGGGTACGGTCACCAGCGAGTCCGCGTCGGCCACGGCGAACTCGGTGAGCATGCCGTCCAGGGAGCCGCCGCGCTGGGCGATGTGCTCGACGGCGAACGGGCCGTCCTGCCAGGACGGGAAGAGGGTGGCGGCGACGCGGTCCCCGACGCGTACCGCATCGACGTCCGGACCGACCGCGACGACTTCGCCGGCCCCGTCCGAGACGGGGACGAGGTCCGGTTTGACGGGAAGGACGTACGTTCCGTCGAGGACCATGAGCTCACGGAAACTGAGGGACGTCGCCCGCACGGCCACCAGGGCCTGTCCGGGGCCGGGGGTGGGGGTGTCGTGCTCGCGGACGGAGAGGCCGGAGAGTCCGGCGCCGCTGTGCGACAGGTGATAGCTGCGCATGGATCGAGCCCTTCGTAAGAGGCGGGAATCAAGGGGGAGTCGGGTGACGGGGCGGGGCATCAGACGGCGTCCGGCTCCGCGGCCGGCGGGACCTCTCCCGCCGTCTTGCTGAAGCCCAGCGCCTCGACGATCCGGCCGTCCGTCACCCGCATGACGTTGACGCCCTGCACCCACTGGCCGGGGCCGTCGCCGAAGCGGTAGGTCCACACGATCGTCGCGCGGTCGCCCGCCACGATGACCTCCTGCGGGGTGAACTGCGCGGTGAGGTCGTCGACGAGAGCGGTCCACCACTGCGTACAGGCTTCGCGTCCGGAGACCCGCTCCCCGCGCGGCGCGGGCTGGACGCTCTCCATGACGCAGTCCTCGGCGATCAGACCGGCCAGGAGGCCGGCCTCGCGGTCGGTGAACGCGCGGTTGAAACGGGCGATGACTTCAGCGGTCGTGCGCACGGACATGACGCCTCCTCAGAAGAGATAGACCGTTCGGTCTACGAGGAATAGAGATAGACCGGTTGATCTACTGTGTCAACTGCCGCAGAATCTCCGCATGAGTACTTCCGTGAAGCCGGGCCCCCGCGAGCGACTCCTCATCGCCGCCCAGGAGTTGACGTACCGCCAAGGAGTCGGCGTCGGCGTGGACGCCCTTCTCAAGGGGGCCGGTGTCGCCCGCCGCTCGCTGTACGAGCACTTCGGCGGCAAGGACGGTCTGATCGCAGAGGTGCTGCGCCGCAGTACCTCGGAGGACGTGGAGCGGTACCGCGCCACCATGGACGCCGCGGCGGACGACCCCCGGGCCCGGCTCCTCGCGGTCGTCGACCGGCTCGGCCGGATCGCCGCCGACCCGGACTTCCACGGCTGCCGGTACCTCGCCGCCGACCTCGCGCTCACGGATCCCGCGCACCCCGGCCACGAGGTCACCAGGGAGTACCGGCGTACCGTCCACGGCCTGTTCGCGGACGAGTTCACCGCCCTCGGGCACGCGCGGCCCGCTTTCGCGGCCGATCAGCTGCTCATCCTGGCCGACGGTCTCCTCGCCGCCGGCGCGACCCGGCCCGACGTCGAACCCGCCGCCGCGGCCCGCGACCTCGCCGAGCACATCATCGACGCGGGCCTGGCGTAGGACGGCACTGCTACGGGCGGGGGCTACGCCTCGTACACCCGGGTCAGCAGCTCCATCAGCTGCCGGGCCTCTGCCTCGCTGAGCGGCGCCAGGAGCGCGGAGTTGGCCCGCTCGGCCAGCTCCGCGCACCGCGCCAGGACCCCCGCACCCGCCGGCGTCACCGTCACCGCGTTCTTGCGGCGGTCCTTCGGGTCGGGCTCTCGCCGCGCGAGGCCGGCCTGCTCCAGGTGGTTGAGGAGGAGGACCACGTCCTTCGCGTCGAAGCCGAGCCTGCGCACCAGATCGGCCTGGGCGACCGGGCCGTACTCGGACACCGCCGCGAGTACGGCGTGCTGCGGGAGCTTCAGTCCTTCCTCGGCGATCGCCTCGGCGACCAGACTCCGGCCCCGGGCCGCCACGCGGCCGACCAGCCAGCTCGGCAGGGACTGGATGTGCGCCAGGGCGTGCGGGTCTTCCGTGGGGGTCATGGAGGTCAGACTATCGCGAATTCATTGGACTTCCCCATGATCTGCTTCTATGGTGAGATCCAATTCGTTGGGAACGCCAATGAAGTCGATGGTTCCGTGCCCCTTGGAGGTGCCCATGCGTCGTGTCCGGTACGAAGTGACCGGCGGTCCCGAGGTTCTCTTCGTCGAGGAGGCCCCCGTGCCGGATCCCGGCCCCGGTGAGCTGCTGGTCCGTAACGCAGCCGTCGGAGTCACCCTGCCCGCCGTGCGGAAGGTGCGCGAGGCCGCCGAGCCCGGCCCGCTCGGCGGTGAGGTGGCCGGCGTCGTCGCCGCCGTCGGCGAAGGCGTCACCGGCTTCTCCGTGGGTGACCGGGTCACCGGCCTCTGCTTCTCCCACGCCTACGCCGAACTCGCCCTCGTCCACGAGGCGACGGCCTCCCGCATACCCGACCGGGCGACCGCCGTCGAGGCCGTGGCCCTGGTTCGCAGCGGACTCGTGGCGCGCGGCGCCTACGAGGCGGGGCGCCCCTGCCCCGGCGAATCCGTCCTGGTCACCGCGGCGGCCAGCGCGGTCGGCACCCTCGCCCTGCAGTACGCCAGGGCGGGCGGGGCCTCCCGCGTGGTCGCGGCCGTCGGCAGTGCGGAGAAGGCGGATTTCGTGCGCGCCCTCGGCGCCGACGAGGTCGTGCTCTACGAGGACGAGTCCTGGGGCGAACCGGTCGACGTCGTCCTCGACGGGGTCGGCGGCGAGCTCCTCGGTCCCGCCGTGCGCGCCCTCGCTCCCGGCGGCCGTCTGGTCGCCTTCAGCTCGGGCGGCGGCACGATCGACGCGTACGAGCTGCTGGTCCGCGGCGCCTCCGTCGTCGGCTTCCAGATGGCGGCCATCGCCCGGGGCAAGCCCGAGCTGTACGCGCGCTGGCGCGACGAGCTGTGGGCCCTCCACCGCGACGGCACGCTCCGCCCCCGCGTCTGCGCCGAGATCCCGCTCGCCGAGGCGGCCCGCGCCCACGAACTCGTCGACTCCCGGCGGAACACGGGCAAGGTCGTCCTCGTTCCCTGAGCCCGGGAGGCGGCGACGGCCGAGGGCTCAGTGGCCGTAGCGGCCCGTGTCGATCTCCCAGCGGTGGTAGCCCGCGATCCACGAGGCGAGGCCGGCGACGTACCGGCGGGCCGCCTCGCGCGCGGCCGGGGAGAGGCCCAGGAGGTCGCAGATCTCGGGGACTTCGGTCGACAGCTCCACGAAGCGGTCGACCATCGTCTGCGCCTCGCGCATCACCTCGGCGGCCGCCTCTTCGGGGGTGCTGCCGAGCTCCTCGCGGACGATCATCACGATGTTGGCGACGTCGCCCCGCGCGAGCTCCTGGGCGTACGAGTGCACGTCGTTGGTGAACGACGGTATGTCGGCGGCCAGTTGACGCATCCGGCGGAACGAGGGGTGGTGCAGCACCTCCTGCGGCAGCTCGAACCGGTTGAGCCGCTCGACCATGTCGAAGAGGGTCTCCATGGCGGCCGTACCCCGGCGGAGCGCCAGATAGCTCTCCCGGTCCGGGAGGCGCCCGGTGAGCCGGCCGGCGGCCTCGGCGGGATGGCACGCGAAGTACCACTCCCAGTTGTACGCGGACCGGGCCAGCCACCGCGCCGACATCCCGCGCGCGCTGCGCTCCCAGAGGTCGGCGAAGGCCTGCTCGACCGGGGTACGGGCGCCGGGCGCGGGCCCGTCGCCGTGCAGAAGGCCCGTCAGGCGGGTGCATATCTCGGCCACTTGGGCGGGCGAGCGGCCGAGGTCCGAGTCGAACCGGTCGTCGAAGAGGAAGTAGAAGCCGAGCAGGTCCGCGGCGAGGACGAGGTCGTCGTCGGCGGAGTCCGGGCTGGTGAACGCGGCGAGCCGGGGCACGTCCCACTTGTCGTACGCCGGCAGGGCGATGGTGACCGCGAGGCCCTCGTGATGGACGAGCCAGTCCCGGTGGCGCTGTGCGACGGAGGCCTGGTTCGGGTTGCTGCGAGGAGGAAACGGCAGGTCGAGCGTGGTGGCTTTGGACACAGGCCCCCCAGGTTCTGATCCCGGGTGATCCCCTGACGCCCCCGGCGCGTTCGAAGAGTACTTGAACTGATCATCAACTGCCAGGAACGTACATCAGATTGCTTTCAAGCCAATGGAATTGTGACCTCCGGATCGGTCATGCGTTCTCTCGTTCGTTGCGGCGGGTGGTTCGTCCCCCGTTCGCGCCACCCGTGGGCGGGCGAACGCGTTGGGGTTGCCGTGACGCCCGGTGCAGTGACGGTTCTGCATCCGGGACCTGCGGGTTCTGTGTCGACTCCCGATCTCGGTGGGTTGATGGCGCGAGCGAAGATCTGGATGGTGCGCGGTGCCGGAGATGTGGAATCGGGGCGAGGGACACGACGCCCGGTTCGTGGACTGCTTCCGGGACGGTGACGCCCTGGTCGGACGCGACGGGGAGCTCGCCGCGCTCCGGGCCGCCGTGGCGGAACACCGGCTGGTCACCGTCGCGGGAGCGGCCGGGACGGGCAAGAGCCGGCTGGCCCAGGCCGCCGTCACGCCACCGGCCGGCGGCCCCGGGCGGACGGTCGTGCGGGTCCGCTGGCACGACGGCATCCCCGTGGGGCGCCGGGCGCTGACGGCGCGGGTGGCGAGGGAACTGAGCGCCGCGGGACTGCCGTGGGACCCGGCGGGCCGGGACCCCGCCGGGTCCCCGTACCCCGTCCCCGCCCCCGTCCCCGTTTCCGTCCCCGTCCCCGTCCCCGCCTCCGTCGGAGAAGTGCTGCTCCTCCTCGACGACGTGGATCCCGTGCACACGGAGTGCATCGGTCTGGTGCAGACGCTCCTGATGACCGAGCCGGCGGTACGGGTCCTGGTGACCGCGCGCCGGCCGCTCGGGCTCGGGGACGAGCAGGTGATCAGGCTGGGGCCGCTGCCCATGGAGCCCGTTCCGGGCCAGGCGGGCGCGTCGCCCGCCGTGGAGCTCCTCGTGTCCCGCGCGCGGGAGCGCGGATGGAGCGAGGACGTCGATCCGACCGCCGTGGCCCGGGTCTGCCGCCTGCTCGAAGGCGTTCCCCTGGCGCTCGAACTCGCCGCGGGCCGCCTGGGGGAGTGGACGATGGAGGAGCTGGCCGCCCACCTCGAAACCGGCCAGTGCCGGCTGTCCGACCCGGCGCCGCTCCTGCTGCGGCACCGCACGATGCGCTCCACCATCGGGGCCGTCCACGCGCTGTGCGAACCCGTACAGCGCAAGGTCTGGCGCCGGCTCAGCGTCTTCGCAGGCCCCTTCACGGAGGCCGCCGCCGTCTTCGTGTGCCTGGGCTCCGACCTCGCACCGCACGACGTGCCCTCCGCCCTGGCGATGCTGAGCGCCACGGGAGTGCTCCAGGCCCTCGGAGAGGCCGGTGCGGTGCGCCCGCCCCGCTACCGCATGGCCCGGGCCGCCCGCGACTTCGGTACGGAACGGCTCGCGGCGGCGGGCGAGCGCCCGGTGACCAGGGACCGGCACGCAGCCCACTTCCGTGGTGTCGCGGCCGTCGCCGAGACCCTGTGGAACACCGGCCTCCAGCGGCAGGCGCTCCAGACCGTCCAGGACGAACACGACGACCTGATGGCCCTCGTGCACCGCTCCGAGGAGGGCGCCGGTCACGCCGAGACGGCCCTGGAGACCATGCTGCACCTCTGGTTCTGGTGGGCGGTCCACGATCACGCCCGAGAGGGCAGCGACCGGCTGCGCGTACTCCTGCCCCGGCTGCCCGCCGACAGCCCCCTCGCCGCGCGCGGCCGATGGCTCGCGGCCTGGCTCAGCGCGGCATGGGACCCGCGCACCGCACACCACCTGCTGTCCCTCGCCTGGCCCGCGGCCGTGCTCGCCGGCGACGACGCCCTCCTCGGCCGCATCGCCCACGTGCACGGAACCCTGGCATGGCAGCGGCAGGACCCGGCGGCGGCCGCCCGGTACTACCGGCAGGCGGCGGACACCACCCCCGTCGGCGCGCCCGGGGGCCCTTCCCCCGCGGTGAGCCTCGCCGCCCTGGCCGTGGTGCAGGCCCACCGCACCCCCGCGGCGGCGGCCCTCACCGCCCGCCGGGCGCTCGCACAACCCGACTGCGCCGACGACGCCTGGGCCACGGCCCTCGCCCACTACGCCCGCGCGTTCGCCGACCACCGCGCCGGACGCGACGGCCGCGCCCGGCACCGCGCCGGACGCGCCCTGGCGGACCTCGAAGCCCGGCTCGACGCCCCGCAGGCCCGCCGCGCCCTGCGCCTCCTCCTCGCCGCCCTCGATCTCGCCGCGACGGCCACCGGCGCGCCGACGTCTCACCTCCGTCCGCACGTCCCCGTACCGCGCGACGGAGCGCAGACCCCGTCCGCGACGGTGAGCCTGGCCCAGCGGTGACGACGGTGGCGCACGGTGCCGATCCGTCACGGAGGCTGATGACCGTGGCGCACGGTGCCGATCCGCCATGAAGGCTGACGACCGTGGCGCACGACGCCGCCCCGTCATGAAGGCTGATGACCGTGGCGCACGGTGGCGACCCGCCACGAAGGCGAGGGCCGCCGACCAGGGGCGTGCCCCGAGGTCGGCGGCCCGCTCCCGGTTCAGCCCAGCCTGGACGCGGCGTACGCCTCGATCGCGTCCCGCTGGTACGCGGCGAGGCCGGGGGCGATCGCCTCGTACGCGGCGCGCCACTGCTCGTTGTCCACGCAGGAGCGCCCGATGGCCCGGTACTCCTCGACGGAGACGGCGCGCAGCTCCGTCAGGGTCCGGTACTGGGCGTCCGTCTCGGCCTGTACGGGGGCGGCGTCGGCCGGCAGGCCGGCGGCCATCAGCTCGGCGAGCCGGACCATCGAGGCCGTACGCTCGCGCTGCCCGGCCTCGACGTCCCGCGCGGTCATCCCGGTGACCCGGCGGGCGACCGCCTCGGCGCGCTCCGGGAACTCGCGCAGACTCTCCTCGTACAGAGCGGGCTCGACGCCCTCGAACAGGTTCTCCGGTCGGTTGATCGCGGTCATGGGTGTGCCGTCCTTCCTGGACTGCTCCAGATCGACGATCGTGCGGGAGACGGTGCCGGCCAGCGCGTCGAGCCGGTCCCGCTCGGCGAGCAGCCGCCGGTGGTGCCCGCGCAGGGCCTCCACCTCGTCGACCTGCTCGGAGAGGATCCGCCCGATCTCGGGCAGACCCACGCCGAGGGCCCGCAGCACGAGGATCTGCTGCAGGCGCAGGAGCTGCTGCTCCCCGTAGCGGCGGTGGCCGCCGGCGGAGATCCGGGCGGGCGACAGCAGGCCGATCTCGTCGTAGTGCCGCAGGGTCCGGGCGGTGACGCCCGACATCCGGGCGACCTCCGCGATCGGCCAGTCCATCTCCGCCTCCCGTACGAGTGTGTCGCAGGGCCGGTCTCTCCGGCCCTGGTCAGGACGGTAGAAGCTGCCGCAACGGCAATTTCAAGCCTCGGCCCGGACCTGTCACCGGCCCGCTCCCGCGACGAGTTCCTCCGCCACGCGCGTGCGTGCGTACAGCACGGCCCGCCCCGCCCGGTGGGCCGAGACGAGACCGGCCGCGCGGAGGGCGCCGAGGTGCTGCGACACCCCGCCGGGAGTGAGGCCGGTACGTCCGGCGAGCTCGGTCGTCGAGGCCGGTGCCGTGAGCTCCGCGAGCAGCAGCGCCCGCGACCGGCCGAGTACCCCGGACAGGGCGCGGGAGGCCGATTCCGGCGGCGCCTCCCACAGGGTGCCGATGCCGCGCGGGGGATAGCGCAGGGCCGGCTGGTACAGCGGGTCCGTCGTCGAGAACACCCGGGGCCACACGAACGCCGACGGCACGAGCAGCAGCCCGCGCCCGTCCAGGCGGCGCACACCGTGGACGAAGCGGTGCTCCACGCTCAACGTGCCCGAATTCCAGGCGAGTCGGGGCTCCAGGTCCTCGAACAGCGTCCGCGTCCCGCCTTCGGCGAAGCGACGCGCCCGGTACTGGATGTCTGCCTCCAGATGCGTCTGGATACGGGGCCAGTACGGGGCCATCGCGAGCTCCCAGAAGGCCGCGATCACGTCGGCGAGCCGCCCGAGCCCGCGCTCCGGGTCGGCCCGCAGCGCGTCGACACCGGGCTGCGCCTCGCGCGCCGAGGCCCGGAGCCGTTCGGGCGGAGTGGCGCGCAGCGCGGCCAGCTCCACGCCGAGCGACGGGCCCGACGTGCTCGGCGGAGGGCACAGGAAACCGGGGATCGAAGGCGCGGGCACCGGCACCAGCGAGGTCAGCGGCGTCAGATCGAGCCGCGCGGCCGCGATCCGGGCGCGCACCTGCTCGGCCCACCGCCGGTGCAGCGCCTGCTCACCGGCCCCCGCGAGGACCCGGGCCCCGGCCACGACCTCCCAGAGCGGTGAGATGGCGAAGCGGGTGCGCGCGACGTCCTCCGCAGAGAACTCGATCTCCAGCACGGATACCCCTGCCCCTTCCGGCCCGCCGACGTTCCCCGGATGCACGTGACGGATTCACGTGAGGCTAAAACATTGGCCCCAGGCTGTGAGGACCGGCCACCGTACCGGGCATGCCCACCTTCCTCACCGCCTCCCGGCGCGTCCGTTCTCCCCAGCGCGGACAGGCTCCCCACGGCACGCGGTCCCCCTGGCGCTCGGGGGACTTCCGCGCCCTGTTCTCCGCGTCCGTCCTGAGCACCCTGGGGACGAACGTCACCTACGTCGCCGTCCCGCTGGTCGCCGTCCTCGCGCTGGACGCGGGACCCGGCCAGGTCGGCCTGCTCGCCTCCCTGAGCACGGCGGCGTTCCTGCTCATCGGCCTCCCCGCGGGCGCGTGGGTCGACCGGATGCGCCACCGCACGGTACTGATCGTGGCGGACCTGCTGCGCGCCGCGCTGTTCGCGTGGATCCCGGTGGCCTGGTGGTTCGACGTCCTGACCTTCGGCGGCCTGTGCGCGGTGGTGCTCCTGAGCGGGGCCGCCACGGTCCTCTTCGACGTGGCCTCGCAGAGCGTCCTGCCCCGGCTCGTCGGCCCCGCCGCCCTGATCCCGGCGAACTCGGCCCTGGTGAGCCTGACGGCCGCGGGCAACGTGGCCGGGCGCGGAGCCGGCGGCGCGCTCGTACAGCTCCTGGGGGCACCGCTCGCGGTGGTCTGCGCCGCGGCGGGCCACCTCGGCTCGGCGCTCCGACTGCTGCGGATGGCGCGCGGCGACGCGCGCACGGCGGAGCGGACCGCGCACCCGGCCGCGGCGGCTGCGCCGGAAACGCCAGAGGCCGCGCCGGAAGCCCGCGAGGACGCGCCCGAAGCCCACGAGGCGGCGTCGGACACCCGCGAGGAAGCGCCGGAAGCCCACGAGGCCGCGCCGGACACCCGCGAGGCCGCGGCGGAGCCTACCGCCGCGCTCGGCCGCGGACCGAGTCTGCGCGCCCAGATCGCCGAGGGACTGCGCCACGTCCTGGGCCACGCGGAGCTGCGTGCCATCGCGGTCAGCGGTTCGGTCGGGAACCTGGGCACGGTCATGGTGAACACGATGCTCCCCGTGGTGTTCACCCGGGAACTCGGCCTGTCCGCGGGCGCGCTCGGCCTGTTCTGGGCGGCCGGTGGCGTCGGCCTGTTCCTCGGGGCCCGCCTCGCCCGTCCGCTGGCCGACCGCTTCGGCCACGGCCGTGGGCTGGTCCTGGCAGGCCTGTGGCTGTCCCCGGCGGGCCTCCTGGTCCCCCTGATGGACCGGGGCACCGGCCTGTGGGCGGCGGTCGCCGGATGGGTCGCGTTCTCCGTGCGGACGGGGACGGCCAACGTCCTGGGCGTGAGCCTGCGCCAACGCCTGACCCCGGCCGACCTGCTCGGCCGTATGAACGCCACCTTCCGGTTCCTCCTCACCGGGTCGATGGCCGTCGCCGCCGCCCTCGCCGGGGCCATCGGCGCGCACTACTCGCCGCGCGCGGCCCTCTGGACCGGCGGAGCCCTCATCTGCCTGAGCTTCCTCCCGACCCTCCTCTCCCCGCTGCGAGGCCGCCGCGACCTCCCGGCGACGCACCCGTGAGGGAGTCCCGTAACCCCGCCGGGGAAGAAACTTCGCCGGTGATGTCGAGAACCCGCGCCCCGCTCCGTCCCCGGTGTGAGAGCGACCAGAATGGGCCGCACAAGGACCGAGGAGAACGTCATGGCCAAGTACCTGATGCTGAAGCACTACCGCGGCGCCCCGTGCCCGGAGGGCTTCGTGCCCATGGACCAGTGGACGCCGGAGGAGATCTCGGCCCACGTGCAGTACATGCACGACTTCGCCGCCAAGCTGGAGAAGACCGGCGAGTTCGTCGACGCCCAGGGGCTCGCCCCCGAGGGGGTCTGGGTCCGCTACGACGGCGAGGGCCGCCCGCCGGTCACCGACGGCCCGTTCGCCGAGACCAAGGACCTCATCGCCGGCTGGATGGTGATCGACGTCGACAGCTACGAGCGCGCCCTGGAGCTCGCCGGGGAGCTCTCCGCCGCCCCCGGGGCCGGCGGGCAGCCGATCCACGAGTGGCTCGAACTGCGCCCGTTCATGGCCGCGCCGCCCACCATCACGGAGTGACCGGTCCCATGGACGAGGCCCTGCTGCGGAGCCTCACGCCGAGCGTGCTCACCGTCCTCGTCCGCCGCGGAGCCGACTTCGCGGCGGCCGAGGACGCCGTCCAGGACGCGCTGGTGGAGGCCGTACGCGTCTGGCCCGCCGACCCTCCCCGCGACGCGAAGGGCTGGCTGGTCACGGCGGCCTGGCGCAAGTTCCTCGACGCGACCCGGGCGGACACCGCCCGGCGCCGGCGCGAGGACCTCGTCGAGGAGGAGCCCGCGCCCGGCCCCACGCCCGCCGTGGACGACACGCTCCAGCTCTACTTCCTCTGCGCCCACCCCTCCCTCACGCCCTCGTCCGCGGTCGCGCTCACGCTGCGCGCCGTCGGCGGGCTGACCACCCGCCAGATCGCCCAGGCCTACCTGGTGCCCGAGGCGACCATGGCGCAGCGCATCAGCCGGGCCAAGCGCACGGTCTCGGGCGTGCGTCTCGACCGGCCCGGCGACGTCGCCACCGTGCTGCGCGTCCTCTACCTGGTCTTCAACGAGGGCTACTCCGGCGACCTCGACCTCGCCGCCGAGGCCATCCGGCTCACCCGGCAGCTCGCGGCCGTGAGCGACCACCCGGAGGTGGCGGGGCTCCTCGCCCTCATGCTGCTCCACCACGCCCGCCGGGCCGCCCGGATCGCGCCCGACGGCAGCCTGGTGCCGCTCGCCGAGCAGGACCGCGGCCGCTGGGACACCGCCGCGATCGCGGAGGGCGTCTGGATCCTGCAGGCCGCCCTCGCCCGTGACCGCCTCGGCGAGTTCCAGGCACAGGCCGCCATCGCCGCGCTCCACGCCGACGCTCCCACGGCCGCGGAGACGGACTGGGTGCAGATCGTCGAGTGGTACGACGAACTCGCCCGCCTGACCGACAGCCCCGTCGTCCGGCTCAACCGGGCGGTCGCCGTGGGCGAGGCCGACGGACCGCGCGCCGGCCTGGCGGCGCTCGCGGAGCTTGACGGGACACTTCCGCGGTACGCGGCGGTGTCGGCGTACCTCCATGAAAGCGCGGGCGATCTCAGGTCGGCGGCGCGTCTGTACACCGAGGCGGCGGGGAAGGCGACCGACCTCCTGGAACGCGACCACCTGACCCGCCAGGCCGCCCGCCTCAACACCCGTCTGAACGCGGGGCTCGACAGCTGACCGGTTCACCGGCGAACGTGCCCTTTTCGCAAAGGAGTTCGCGGCACGGCGTGTGCGACATGGAGGCGATGCGGAGAGGGTATTCAGAAACCTTGTTGAAAAACCCGTACCCCCGGTTCGCACTTGATTTGCTCCTGCCAATCCGCACAGGGTTCTCTCGAACGTTTGACGCCCCACACGTCAACACGAGGAGAGAACCTCTTTCATGGCAACTCACAAGCGATCCACGCGATTTCGCAATGCGTCCATAGCCACGGGGGTCGCAGCCGCGGCCGTCACGGCGCTGCTCGCCGGCAACCTCGCCGGGGCGGCCACCCCGGCCGAGGGGACCGTGTACGGACTCGGCGCCCCCGGCGCCGTCGACGGCAGCTTCGTCGTCATTCTCGACGCATCCGCGAACAAGGGGGAGCTCGCGAAGAAGTACGGCGGCACCCTTCAGCGTTCGTACGGCTCCGAGGTCAACGGCTTCTCGGCATCGGGCCTGACGGTCCAGGAGGCCAAGCGGCTCGCCGCCGACCCCGCCGTCGGAACGGTCGTGCAGAACAAGCGCTTCACCATCGACGAGACGCAGGAGAAGCCCCCGTCCTGGGGTCTGGACCGGATCGACCAGACCGAGACGGCCGGCGACGACACGTACACGTACCCCGACGGCGGGGGAGAGGGCGTCACCGCGTACGTCATCGACACCGGCGTCCGGATCACCCACCAGGACTTCGGCGGCCGCGCCACCCACGGCTTCGACGCCGTGGACAACGACGACTCGGCCGACGACGGCAACGGCCACGGCACCCACGTCGCCGGCACCATCGCCGGCACCGCCCACGGCGTCGCCAAGAAGGCGAAGATCGTCGCCGTACGGGTGCTCGACGACAACGGCTCCGGCACCACCGAGCAGGTCGTGGCCGGCATCGACTGGGTGACGCAGCACCACACCGGGCCCTCCGTCGCGAACATGAGCCTCGGCGGCGGCGCCGACGAGGCGCTCGACGCCGCCGTCAAGCGGGCCATCGACTCGGGTGTGACCTTCGCCGTCGCGGCCGGGAACGAGTCCTCCGACGCCGGCCAGGGCTCGCCGTCCCGGGTGCCCGAGGCCCTCACCGTCGCGTCCAGCACCAAGGACGACGAGCAGTCGGACTTCTCCAACTTCGGTGCGGTGGTGGACCTGTACGCCCCCGGCTCGGACATCACCTCCGACTGGAACGACAGCGACACCGGCACCAAGACGATCTCCGGTACGTCCATGGCCACGCCGCACGTGACGGGCGCCGCGGCCCTCTACCTGGCCGCCCACCCGTCGGCGACGCCCGCCGAGACGGCCGACGCGCTGACCGGGGCGGCCACGCCGGACGCCATCAAGAACGCCACCTCCGGCACGGCGAACAGGCTGCTGAAGGTCACGCCGTGACCGAGCGGTGAGATGCGGCAGGGATGGCCCCCACGCCGTGGGGGCCATCCCCTTGTCCGTACGTACGGTTCACGCGTACGGCCGACAATCACCGACTTCCCCCCTTTCGCCGGGAACCGGCCCTGGCCAGAATCTGTCCCTGTGGAGGAAGGCCGCCACGGCGCCGAGGGGGGACGGGGATGAGCGCATGGGTGGTCCCGGGATACACGGAGACCCGGGAACTGGGCGCGGGCGGCAGCGGACGCGTGACGCTGGCCACCCACGACGCCACCGGCATGCCGGTGGCCGTCAAGTACCTGAGTGAGCGCCTCCGTTCGGACGAGTCGTTCGTCCGGGGCTTCCGCTCCGAGGCCCGGCTCCTCGGCGCCCTCGACACACCGCACGTCGTCGGCCTCTACGAGTACGTCGAGGCGCCGCAGGGAGCGGCCATCGTCATGGAGCTCGTCGACGGCGTCGCGCTGCGCGCCCTCCTCGCCCGGGAGGGATCGACCGGCCCCGAGGCCGCCCTCGCCGTGCTCAAGGGCTCGCTCCTCGGCCTCGCCGCCGCGCACCGGGCGGGCGTCGTCCACCGCGACTACAAGCCCGAGAACGTCCTCGTCGCCGCCGACGGGTCCTCCAAGCTGGTCGACTTCGGCATCGCGGCCGGACGCGACACCAGGGCCGGCGTCGCCGGAACACCCGCCTACATGGCACCCGAGCAGTGGAACGGCGCCCCCGCCTCTCCGGCGGCCGACGTCTACGCGGCGACCGCGACCTTCTTCGAGTGCCTCACCGGACGCAAGCCCTTCGCGGGCGACAACTTCGCCGAACTCGCCCTCCAGCACCTGGAGGCGCCCGTACCCGACGGACAGGCCCCGGAGCCACTGCGCCCGCTCATCCGCCGCGGGCTCGCCAAGTCCCCGTACGAGCGGCCGGAGAACGCGGACGCGTTCGTCAGCGAACTGGAGTCGGTCGCGGCCGCCGCGTACGGACCGGACTGGGAGGAGCGGGGACGCGGCCGGCTCGCGGCCCTGGCCGCACTCCTGCCGCTGCTCTTCCCCTCCTCGGAAGGCACGGCCCAGGGCACGACCGCGCTCGCCACGACGACCCTGCCCGCCCCGCCGCCCCGCCTCTGGCGACGTCTCCCCCGGGGGCTGCCGGCGGCCGCGGCGTCCCTCGTCCTGGCGCTCCTCCTCGCTCTCGCGGCGCGGGCCGGGGGAGAGCCGACGACCGGGGACTCGGCCGCCCAGGCCGTGGCGACGACGAACACGTCACCGAGCGCCCGCCCACCGGACCCGAGGACGACCCCGACGGCGACGCCGACGACGGAGGAGCCCCAGGCCTCGACGGAACCCCCGGAACCCCCGGCGACGACCGAACCGACCACCGGACCGACGACACCCTCTGCACCGCCACCCACGACCACGACGACGGACCCACCGCCGACGACCCCACCACCGACCCCACCGACCCCACCGACCACGCCACCGACCACCCCACCCACGACACCGCCGCCGGTCTCGGTCACGGCGGTCTCCGTCACGAGCCTGCGCCAGACCGGGCCGACGGACGCGGAGGCCACGGTCGAGATCAGGACGGACGGGCCGGGTCCGGTGACGCTGCTCGTCGAGTGGTTCACGGGCGACGAGAAGGGCGTGCCCGGTACACCGGACGGCTCGGAGACCTTCCGTCGCGAAGGGGCCGACACCTACACCCTCACGCTCCCGCACGCGGTCCGGGGCGCCGGCTGCTACTGGGGAGTGCGCGCGACCACGGACCCCGCCGCCGCGAACGGCGGCTCCCTGCAGCAGACCTTCATCCGACGGTGTGTGATCACGTGAACGACGACGACTACAGCGCCACCGAACTGGGCAGCCACTGGTTCCAGGGCCCGCCACCGGACGCGACGCCCGACCGGGTGGAGGGCGACGTCCTCCGCTTCGGCCCGGGGGTGACCGCGGCCGCCGCCCGACGCGCCGGGAACACCCCGACGGCGGCTCAGATCTGGCACGGCACCCCACCACGCCCCCGGCGACGGTCGCTCCGGTACGTGCCGGCGGTCCTGATCCTCCTGGTCGCCCTGGCCCTCCTGGCCTGGCGCGAGTACGGCCCCGGCGTCTCGGTACGGGAGGTCGCGGTCACGGCTCCCCAAGGGCCGCTGGGCTGCGACGGCACGGCGAACGTGCTGGGCGTCGTCCGCACCGACGGCCGCCGGGGCACCCTCACGTACCACTGGGAACGCAGCGACGGCACCCGCTCAGCGCCCCTGCGCGAGACCCTGACCCGCGGTCAGAAGGAGGCCAGGCTCCACCTCCTGTGGACCTTCCAGGGAAGCGGCACCCACCATGCCGTGGCCCGCCTGGTGATCACGTCCCCCACGACCCGTACGGCGGAGGGCACCTTCACGTACCGCTGCGACTGATCCCCGGAAGCCGGCTCATACCGCCGGCGTACCGGCGCCGGGGAGGTTCGTGTGGGAGGGGAGCGAGCGTTCGGCGGTGAGGAGGATCGCCGCGCCCGTCAGGACCAGGAGGGCGAGGACCGTCCACAGGTGCCAGGGGCCCGTGTCGAGGAGGAAGCCCAGGAGCATGGGCGCGATGGTGCGGCAGACCGACCAGGAGAGCTGGTAGACCGAGAGGTAGCGGCCCCGGAGGTGGTCGGGGGCGGCCTGGACGGACAGGCTCTGGGAGGGGGCGGAGTGGACGAGTTCGCCGGCGGTGTAGAGCACCGCGACCGCCAGGACGGCGACGAGGGCGTCCGCGCCGCGGACCAGGTGGGGGAGGGCGGCGAAGGCGGCGAACGAGAGCGCGAAGGTGGCCGCGCCCAGGGCTGCCGTACGGGTGCGTCTGCCGCGTGAGGTGAGGCGGGCGGCGGGTACGCCGAGGAGGGCGACCAGGACGGTGTTGACCGCGAAGACCGCGCCGGCCAGGGCGTCGGGCAGCTCGACGTCGCGGGTGAGGAAGACGGGCAGGGCCATGGCCTGGGTCGTGTAGCCGAAGGCGATGAGGAAGTTGGCCGTCGTGATGAGCAGGTACGGGCGGTCGGCGAGCACCTGCCGGTATCCGCCGCGCGTGTCCGGCCGCTTGGTGACGCTGCGGACCTGGGGGATCCTGGCGACCAGGACGGCGGCGACGGCGAAGACCGCGGCCAGGGACTCGGCGGCGACGATGAATCCGGTGGTGCCGTTCCACGCGAGCATCCCGGCCGCCGCCAGGCTGCCGCAGCCCATGCCGGCGTTGCGGAGGCTGCGGTCCCAGGCGAGGAGCCGGTCCCGCTCGGCACCTTGGGCGAGGTCGCCTATGAGGGACTGCTGGCTCGGTGCGGACGCCCACATGCCCACGGCCACCACGAGGGCGATCGTCAGGAAGGCCGGGTAGGAGTCGGCGAACGGGTAGGCGGCGAAGCCGAGCGCGCGCAGCGCGAGCACGGCGATGAGCACGCGACGGCCGCCGAAGCGGTCGATGAGGATGCCCGCGGCGGGCATGAAGGCCAGCGCGCTGAGACCCGCGATCGTGAGGCCCGCGCCGATCGACGTGAGCGACAGGCCCGTGAGTCCGTGGATGAACAGCATGGTCAGGGGCACGTAGATGCCGTCGCCGATCGACGTGGCGAGGCTGGAGGCGATCAGGCGGCGACGGGCGGGGACGGTGCCGGGGGACGGCTGGACCGCCGGCTGCGCGGCCTCGGAAACGCGGGTATCTTCCACGGAAGATAATTTATCATCCGTGGAAGATAGAGTGAAGAGATGGAGTCCGACGCCATCGCCGCCATCGTCGATCAGTGGAAACGAGAGCGCCCCGATCTGGACGCGACGCCGATGCTCGTCGTCGGCCGGCTCTTCCGGCTCACCCACGCCCTCGACCAGCAACTGCGTCCGCCCTTCGCTGCCGCAGGCCTCGGAAGCGGCGACTTCGACCTGCTCGCCGCACTCCGGCGGGCCGGCGAGCCGTACGCCCTGTCCGCGGGCGACCTCAGCCGCACCGCCCTCGTCACCACCGGCGCCATCACCAAGCGCGTCGACCGGCTCGAAGCCCGCGGTCTCGTCGCCAGGACCGTCGACGAGACCGACTCCCGCGGACGCCTCATCACCCTCACCGGCGAAGGCGTCGCCCTGACCGACGAGCTCATCGCCGTCCATCTCGACAACCAGCGCCGGCTCCTCGCCGGGCTCGGCCCGGACGAACAGGCCCACCTCGCGGAGCTGTTGGAGCGGCTCGCCCGCACCATGAGGGTGAGCGACGGCTGAGCCCCCTCAGCCTGCCTGAGCGTCCGCGATGCGGTAGCCCACCCCCGTCGTCGTCGCGATGACCGGCGGGCCGCCCAGCTTCCTGCGCAGCCGCCCGACGGTGACGGTCACCGTGTTCGTGAACGGATCGGCGTTCTCGTCCCACACCTGCTCCAGGAGGTCCTCGGCGCTCAGGAACCCCGGACTGGCCCGCAGGAGCGCCTCCAGGACGGCGAACTCCTTGACGGACAGGGCGAGCGGGCGGCCGTCCCGGAGGGCGGTGCGGCGTACCGGGTCGAGTTCGACACCGGCCGCGCGCAGCGTGCGGGCGCGGGCGGCCGGCCTGCGGCGGGCCAGGGACCGGATGCGCAGCACCAGTTCGGGGAAGTGGAAGGGCTTGGCGAGGTAGTCGTCGGCCCCGAGCGTGAGACCGCTGACCCGGTCGCCGGGCGCCCCGGCCGCCGTCAGCATCAGCACCATCGGACGGTCGTCCCGCCCGGTGATCATCTGGCAGAGCGCGTCACCGTGGATGCCGGGCAGATCCCGGTCGAGGAGCACCACGTCGTACGCGTTCACATCGAGCTTGGCCGCGGCCTCAAGACCGTCGTGCGCGAGGTCGACGGCCATCCCCTGGTCCCGCAGTCCCTCCGCGACGACCTCGGCGAGCGACCCCGCGTCCTCCACGACCAGAATCCTCACGCCGTCACCTCCGCCCGCAGCGTGTCATGGTCCGGGGCGGCCGACGGCAGCGTCACCGTGACGCGCAGGCCACCCTCCGGACGGGCCAGGAGCACGAGGCGGCCGCCGTGCGCACCGACGATCGCCGCCACGATCGACAGGCCCAGGCCCGAACTCGCCTCCGATCCGGTACGGGCGGCGCCCAGCCGTTCGAACGGCCTTCCCAACCGGTCGACCTCGCCCTGGTCCAGTACCCGCCCGCCGGTCTCGACGACCAGCCGCGCGCCGGTGCCGCCGTCGCCGCCGGTGGTGACCCGGATCCAGCCGCTCTCCTCGTTGTGCGCGATCGCGTTGTCCACGAGGTTCTGCACCATCCGGGACAGCAGAGCCGCACTGCCCCGCGTCCGGACCGCCCGCCCCACCTCGGCGTGGACCTCCAGGGACTTCGCCGCGATGTCGGGGGCACGGGCGTCCAGCGCCTCCCGCGCCAGGCCGTCCAGCGCCACGAGCGTCCGGTCGGCGAAGGCGCCGTGCTCGGCGCGGGCGAGCAGGAGGAAGCCGTCGAGCAGGTGGTCCACGCGGTCGAGTTCGGTCCGCAGACGACCGGCGAGCGCGAGGGTCTGCGCGGCCGGATCGGGCTTGGCGACGGCCACGTCGAGCGAGGCCCGCATCGTCGCCAGCGGTGTACGCAGCTCGTGCGAGGCGTTGCCGACGAAGCGGCGCTGCGCGACGAACGAGGCCTCAAGGCGTTCGAGGAGGCCGTCGACGGTGTCGGCGAGCTCCTTCACCTCGTCGGCGGGCCCGGTCACGGCCAGCCGCTCGTGCAGGTTCTCCGCGGAGATCCGCCGCGTCGCCGCCGTGATGAGCCGCAGCGGGCGCAGGACCCGGCCTGCCAGGACGTGGCCGAGTACGAGAGAGAGCCCCGCCATCACCACCAGGGCGAAGAGCGAGGCGAGGACCCACCTGCGCTCCTGCTGCCCGTGCACGTCCGCGAGCTGCGCCTGCAGCTCGCGGATCTGCTGCTGGGCGGTCAGGGGGTCGGCGGACGGGTCCGCGGGTGCGGAGAGCCGGACCCCGGTCATCAGATACGTCAGGGCGAGCAGCACGATCCCGGACCCGAGGAACCCCCCGGCGTACAGAAGGGTGAAGCGCCGTCCGACCGTTCCGCCCCGCAGCATGCCCGTGCTCCTCCTCGCGCCCGTATGTGGCCGCGACCAGCATGCCCCGCCGTACCTGACAGCGAGATGACAGGCACGGTTCGGACCACGTCATGCCGGCCTCCGTACAACCGTGGTCATGTCATCGACCCACACGATCCTCCGCGCGGTCCACCGGGAGTGGACCGCCTTCCGCCGTCCCGGCCGGCTGATCGCCATGGCGAGCGCCGCCCTCGCCGTCATCGTCCTCGGCCTGCTGTACGCGTTCGGCAACCACGCCTCCTGCGACGGCCTCTGTGACGCCCCTCCGGCCGGGCCCGACGGCGCCCTCGTGCACGACCAGTTCTCCTTCCTGCACCGGGACCTGGGCGAGAGCGGCGGCATCACGGTCCGGCTGACGTCCATGACGGGCACCATCACCTACCCGCCGCCGCACCACGACCAGATCGTCCCGGGCCTCGTGCCCTGGGCGAAGGCCGGGATCGTCATCAAGGACGGTGTGCGCCCGGGAGCCTCGTACGCGGCGCTGATGGTCACCGGCAGCCACGGCGTGCGCATGCAGTACGACTACCGCCACGACGTCGCGGGCGGCGGCGCCGGGGTCTCGGCCCGGGCCCCGCGCTGGCTGCGGCTGACCCGGTCGGGCGACACCGTCACGGGCTACGAGTCCGCCGACGGCCGGCGCTGGACGAAGGTCGGCACGGCACGCCTCCCGGGGCTGCCCCCGACCGCGCAGATCGGCCTGTTCGCCACCTCGCCCGGTGACCTGAGCCTACGCCCCGTCGGCCTCGGCGGCGCCACGGAGCAGGTGCGCTGGACCCAGGCCGTCGGCGTCTTCGACCACGTCGGCGACCAGGGCGCCGACCCGGCCGCACGATGGCGGAGCGACACCGTCGGCGAGGCGAACCGGACGGACTGGGAGAAGCGCAACCGGCCCGCCGGCGCGGTCGTGAAGAACGGCACGATCACCGTCACCGGTTCCGGCGACATCGGTCCGGCGGGCGCCGAGGACGGCGCCCGCCCCGCGGAGAGCACCCTGGGCGGCCTGGCCCTCGCGCTGCTCGTCGTCCTCGTGGTCGCGGTGCGGCTCGCCACCTCCGCACACCGCCGCGAAGCCACCGGGGGAGCGCCGGTCACCCGCGGGGAACTCGCGGCGAAGGCGATCGTCCTGGCAGCCGTCACCTTCTGCACCGGCCTCCTCGCCCTCGGCGTCGTGATGCCCGTCGGCATGGCGGTCCTGAAGGGGAACGGCATCCCCGTCAGCGAGGTGTCCGCGCTCACCGAAGCCCGTGTCGTCGCGGGCACGGCCGCCGCGCTCGCCCTCGCCGCCGTCCTCGCCCTCGCGCTGGGCGCCCTGCTGCGACGCGCCTGGACCACGATCCCCGCCGCCGTCCTGACGACCCTGCTCCCGTACGGGGTGACGTCGTTCCCGCTGCTCCCCGACGGCCTGTCGGAGTGGCTTCTGCGCGTCACCCCGGCCGCCGGCTTCGCCACGCGGCAGACCCTCGTCGCCTACCCGCAGGTGACCGCCCACTACGTGCCCTCCGCCGGCTACTTCCCGCTTCCCTGGTGGGCGGGCATCGCCGTCCTGGGCGGGTACGCGGCGCTGCTTCTGGGCCTCGCCCTGCGCCGACGCCGGGCGGGCGAGGCGCGGCGATCGGCGGCGTGGCGATAATCGCTGGTGCGACGGTCGCGGTGCCTTGTACGTTGGCTCCGCGACCGCGCCTCCGATGCGCCCGGCTGCGGCTACTTCCTTCCGAAACCAAGTGACGCCGCCGCCTCTTCTGATCTCGGCAGGCGCGGGCGCGTCCGCCCCACCGGGCCCGGCGCCCGGGGGGCCCGCCCCGCCCTCGTCGTGGCCGGGGCCGTCCGATCCTTTGAATCCGGGGGATTCACTGCCTCGTCACACCCCACGCGTCTCCAAGGTCTGGTCCGAGATGCTCGTGGCCCCGCACGTCTCGGCCGCCGCCCGCGCCATGCCCCCGTCGTCGTCGCCGCTCCACCAGAGCCCCGCCGGACCGGAGTTCCGCACCTACGCCTCCGGTCCGGCCTTCGTCCGGGAGCCCCGCGACGAGCTCTTCCTCCTCGCCGTCGGCAACTTCGTCTCGCAGCAGACCTTCTACGAGAGCGGCGAGGAACGGGACGCCCGCTTCACCCGGCTCGTCGGCGAACTCGCCGTCGAGTACCCCGAGTGGACGGCAGGTCTGCTGCGCTGGCTGCGCGCCGAAGGCAACATGCGGACGGCGTCCCTGGTGGGCGCCGCCGCGTACGTACGGGCCCGGCTTGAGGCCGGGGCGTCCGGGGGCCCGTCCCACCGGTCCGTGATCGACTCCGTGCTCCAGCGCGCCGACGAGCCCGGCATACTGCTCGCCCACTGGATCTCGGCGTACGGGCGCAAGGTGCCGCAGCCCGTGAAGCGGGGCATCGCCGACGGCGTACGCCGCCTCTACACCTCCCGGTCCCTGCTCAAGTACGACACCGCCGCGAAGGGTCTCCGGGGGTTCCGCTTCGGCGACGTGCTCAACCTGGTGCACGCCTCACCCGACCCGGCCGAACCCTGGCAGGGCGCGCTCTTCCGGTACGCCCTGGACCGCCGCCACCACCCGGAGCGGGCAGTTCCGCCGACCTGCGACCACCTCCTGACCGCTCACCGCGAGCTCATGGAGACGCCCGTGGCCGAGCGGCGGGCCGTGGTGACCGGGCCGGGCGGCTCCGCACGCCTCGCCGCGGCGGGCATGACGTGGGAGGCCCTGGCGGGCTGGCTCCACGGCCCGATGGACGCCGCCGTCTGGGAGGCCGTGATCCCCGCGATGGGGTCGATGGCGCTCCTGAGGAACCTGCGGAACTTCGACGAGGCGGGAGTCTCGGACGAGGTCGCCGCCCTCGTCGCCGGGCGCCTCTCGGACGCCGCCGAGGTCGCCCGGTCGCGGCAGTTCCCCTTCCGCTACCTGGCAGCGCACCAGCACGCGCCGTCGCCGCGCTGGGCGGCCCCGCTGGAACGGGCCCTGGGCCACTCCCTGGCCAACGTCCCGGTCCTGCCCGGCCGGACCCTGATCCTGGTGGACCGGTCCGACTCCATGTTCTGGGACACCGTGTCCGAGCGGTCCAGGCTGACCCGCGCCGACGCGGCGGCCGTGTTCGGCACCGCGCTGGCCATGCGGGCCGAGCAGGCGGATCTGGTGGAGTTCGGCTGGGGCAGCGCCGAGGTGCCGTTCACACCGGGCGAGCCGGTGCTCGACGTGCTCAAGCGCTTCCGGAGCCTCGGAGGTACGTACACCACGAAGGCGATCCGGAAGCACTACCGGGAGCACGACCGGGTCCTGATCGTCACCGACGAGCAGGCCGCCGCCTACGAGCCCGCCGGACCGACCGAACCCGTCCCGGCCGACATCCCGGTCTACACCTGGAACCTGGCCGGTTACCGGCCCGCCCACGGCCCCACGGGCCCCCACCGCCACACCTTCGGCGGCCTCACGGACGCCGCCTTCCGCATGGTCGGCCTCATCGAGGCGGGCCGCGAGGCCACCTGGCCCTGGTGGGGACTCAGCATGTGAGCCGCGCCGGCCTCATGTGCCGTCGGCGCGGGTGAACGTGCCCAGGCCCTCGTGGTTCAGGTATTCGACGGTGAAGGACTTGCCCTCCGGGGTGAAGGTGACCCCGGTGGGACCGATGGCGTTCTCGCCGGCCGTCTGGAAGCTGAACGTGTTGCCGTCGTAGTGCGTGAGCCGGTACGACTGCGGCTTCGGGCCCAGTTGGAGGGTCAGCGTGCCGTCCGTGCCCGCGACGACCTTCGCGGGGCCGTAGTAGGAGTTCTCGAACGTGCCCGCGTACGTGTCGGCGGCCTGCGCGGGCGCCGCGCCGGACGGCGGGTGGGCGTAGTCGGTCTTCGACCGGAGCGCGTCCGTCTGCTGCTGGTACACCGAGTCCACGAGCGGGATCCAGTCACGGCTGACCTGGCCGGTCTGCGCGATGTCGAAGAAGTCGAGGGCGACGGCGTCGGCGACCCCGACCGGTGAGGCGTTGGTCAGGACGACGATGCCGAGCTGCTCGCCGGGCAGCATCGTCACGTTGGTGTGCGCGCCCAGCTCGAACCCTCCGGTGTGCGAGAGCCTCAGCCGGCCCTCGTCGTCGTAACTCACGTTCCAGCCCAGGCCGTAGAAGCCGGTCCGGCCGGCCGGGGCGTGCGGCGGGTTCGAGACCGCCTCTGGCCAGTGGGTGCGCTCCAGGGCCTCGGCGTTGACGATCTGCTTGCCGTCCAGCTTGCCGTTGCCGAGCTGGAGCTTCAGCCACGTGGTCATGTCACGTGCGGTGGAGCTGACGCCGCCGGCGGGGGACTGGGCGTCCGGATTCCGTACGAACTCGGCCTTCCAGGCGCCGTCGACCTTGGCGTGGCCCCAGGCCCGGTCGGTGGCGTTCGCGAAGTCGTCGAACCGGGAACTGGTGGAGTTCATGCCGGCCGGCTTGTAGAGGACGTCGCCGGAGAGCTTCTCCCAGGACACGCCCTTCTCGTTGGCGACCGCCTGGGCGGCGGCCGTGAGGCCGAAGTTGGTGTACGCGTAGCTGGCACGGAACGGGGTGAGGGGCTCGTAGCGCAGATGGGACAGGATGTACGCGCGGTCGTAGCCGAGGTCTTCGAGCAGGTCACCCGCGTGGTCGGGAAGACCGCTGCGGTGCGCGAACAGGTCGGCGGCCGTCACGTGGGAGGTGACCCACGGGTCCTTGAGCGCGAAGTCCGGCAGGTTCGGGGCGACCGGCTTCGCCCAGCCGTCGACACCGATGGCCCCGGACATCACGGTGGAGGCGACCGGCTTCGACACGGAGGCCAGCTGGAACACGGTGTCGGCATCGATGGTGGCACTCTCGCCCACCTTCCGTACGCCGAAGCCCTTCAGGTAGATCACCTTGCCGTCGTGGACGACCCCGACGGCGACGCCCGGCACACCGGTGCGTTGCATGGCGTCCTTGACGACTCCGTCGAGCTGGTCGACGGCGCGTTGCACTTCCGCGTCGTCGAGCTGGGGCGGGGGTTGCGGGGGAGGCGGCGTGGGGCTGGGTGCTGCGGCGCCTACAAGCGCCGCCGCCAGCCCTGCCGCGGCAAGCCATCGAACGGTGCTCATATCTCCATTCAAAGGTCTGCGACGAGGTCTGTCGCGCGCTGCCGGGTCGGGGTCGCTCCGTGGCCGGCGGTAGACTCGACGACCGTGGCGGATACCCAGTACGAAGACTTGTTGAAAATGGTGCTCACCTCCGGAACGGCCAAGGCCGACCGGACGGGCACGGGCACCCGGAGTGTCTTCGGACACCAGCTCCGCTACGACCTCTCGCAGGGCTTCCCGCTGGTCACCACCAAGAAGGTGCACCTCAAGTCCATCGTGTACGAGCTGCTGTGGTTCCTCCGCGGCGACTCGAACGTCGGCTGGCTCCAGGAGAACGGCGTCAGCATCTGGGACGAGTGGGCCGACGACAAGGGCGAGCTCGGCCCCGTCTACGGCGTGCAGTGGCGCTCCTGGCCCACCCCCGACGGCCGGCACATCGACCAGATCAGCCAGGTCCTCGACACGCTGCGGAAGGACCCGGACTCCCGCCGGATGATCGTGTCCGCCTGGAACGTCGCCGAGCTCGACCGGATGGCGCTCGCCCCGTGCCACGCCTTCTTCCAGTTCTACGTGGCGGACGGCAGGCTCTCCTGCCAGCTCTACCAGCGCAGCGCCGACCTCTTCCTCGGCGTGCCGTTCAACATCGCCAGTTACGCCCTGCTCACCCACATGGTGGCCCAGCAGACCGGCCTCGAACCGGGCGACTTCATCTGGACCGGCGGTGACTGCCACATCTACGACAACCACGTGGAGCAGGTCACCGAGCAGCTCTCGCGGACGCCGTACGAGTTCCCCGAGCTGAAGCTGCACAAGGCCGCCTCGCTGTTCGACTACGCCTACTCCGACGTGGAGATCGTGGGCTACCGGCACCACCCGGCGATCAAGGCCCCGGTCGCCGTATGAGTACGGGTGTGAACATCGGGCTCATCTGGGCGCAGACCACCGACGGCGTCATCGGCGCCGACAACGCCATCCCGTGGCGGCTCCCCGAGGACATGGCGCACTTCAAGGCGACCACCCTCGGCCACCCCGTGATCATGGGCCGCAAGACCTGGGACTCGCTGCCCCCCCGCTTCCGCCCCCTCGTCGGCCGCCGCAACATCGTGGTGACGCGCGACGCGGAGTGGACGGCCGAGGGCGCGGAGCGCGCCGGATCCATCGAGGCGGCGCTCGACCTGGCCGCCGGGTCTCGGGAGCCGAGCGGCGAGGCCGCCGCCTGGGTGATCGGCGGTGGCGAGATCTACCGTGCCACCCTGCCCCACGCCACGACGCTCTCGGTGACGGAGGTCGACAGCCCGACGGCCGG
Source organism: Streptomyces sp. NPDC037410 (assembly GCF_055602235.1). Classification (NCBI taxonomy): domain Bacteria; kingdom Bacillati; phylum Actinomycetota; class Actinomycetes; order Kitasatosporales; family Streptomycetaceae; genus Streptomyces; species Streptomyces sp. NPDC037410. The sequence continues at coordinate 135,768 of NZ_JBVJWR010000017.1, forward strand.
CGACACCTACGCCCCGGTCCTCGACGCCGACTGGCAGCTCTCGGAGGACACCGGCTGGCGGGACTCCACGAGCGGCCTGCGCTACCGCATCCGCCGGTACGAGCGCCCGTAACCGGCCGTAACGTCCGTCAGCGTTCCTCACGGATCCCCAGGATGTACGTGGCGGTCAGCGCGACCGCGCGGTCCTCGTCCTGGGACAGGTCCGCGAGGGCGTGTGACGCCGTGCTGCCCGGGATGTCCGCGAGGGCCTGGACGAGGCGGAGGCGCGCGGGCGGCCGCGTGCCGTCGTCGGCGAGGCGGTCCACGAGCAGGCCGGTGATCCGGTCCGCGAGCGCGGGACGGCTCGCCAGGGCGCCCAGCGCTTCGGCCGCGGGCACGTCGTTCGCCTCCTCGACGATCATGTCGAGGAGCGTGGGGACGGCCTCGTCCGCGCCCCGTAGCCCCAGCTCCAGGGCCGCGTACCGCCGGACCGCGAGGTCGGGGGCCGCGAGCGCCTCCCGCAGCAGCTCCGTCGCCCGGTCGCCGGGGATCTCCGCGATGGACCGGACGGCACGTGTCCGCACCTCGGCCCGCGGCGAGCCGAGGCCACGGGCGAGGAGCGGCAGCCCGGCCTCGCCCGATCGTGCGAGGGCCCAGCGCAGGGCCCCCGCCACGCTCGGGTCCGTCTCGCTCAGCACCGCCTCGGCCAGTGCCTCCACCGGCACCGGCGCCTCCTCGGCCGAGGACAGGGCCGCGCGCTGCCGCGTCTCGGGGCTCTTCGACCCGAGGGCCTGGAGGAGCGCGACGATCTGGAGGACGTCCTGCCAGCCGGCGGGTTCCGCGGAGTCGATCCGGCGCAGCCGCGTGAGCAGCTCCGTCTCGGCCGCGATGCGTGCGCGGGTCTGCCGGAGGAGGTCGGCGACGAGTTCCGCGGGCGCGAAACCGGGATCGTCGAGCGCGCGCCCGACCTCGCGCAGCGAGAGCCCCAGGGAGCGCAGGCTCTCGACGTGGAAGACGCGCCGGATGTCCGCGTCGGAGTACTCCCGGTAGCCGCCGCCCGTACGACCCGTAGGCCGCACCAGGCCGAGCGACTCGTAGTGGCGGAGCATGCGGGCACTGACCCCGGAGTGCCGCGCGACGTCACCGATCAACACTGCCTGTCACTCCTCCTGGCCGGTCGTCCTGTCAGTCGTTCGGTCCGAGGGCCACGATCCGCTTCGCCTCTTCGACCGCGAAGTCGAAGCCGGCATCCGGGTCGCGCGAGAGCTTCTCCGTGGCGATCGCGTGCCGGCGGACGCGGGGGCGGGCATCCGACAGGGCCGCTTGCAGGACCGGAGCCATCGCCTCACCGAGTGCGATCAGCGCCCGGCTCAGGCTCAGCTGCGTCTCCCGCCCGCCCCGCCCGAGCCCGCTCGCCAGCGTTCCCGCCAGTTCCGGCTCCTCGCCTTCGGGTACGAGCACGACGGCCGCCCGCCAGGCGCTGCGCGCCACCTCGTCGTCGGCGTCGGTCAGGAGCTCCCGGGTGATCGCGGGCCAGGCCCGCGCGTCCCCGATCTTGGACAGGGTGTGCAGGGCCTGACTGCGCGCCTGGGCCCGGTCCGAGCGGAGCTCGCCGAGGAGCAGGGGGAGCGTCAGCGCCGAGGCGTGGCGGGTGAGGGCCCAGGTGAGCATCTCGCGGACCTGGAAGTCGGGCTCGACCGCGCACCGCCCGACGAGCTCGTCGACGTACCGCGCGTCGGGTGCCGTGCCCACCGCGAGCGCCGCCCGCAGCCGGACCGACGCGCTGTCGTCGCCGAGCCCCCGCAGAGCTCGCATCGCCGTCGTGCCCTCGTTCGTCATGGTCATCGGGACCACCTCCTGGGCCACAGTGAAGACCTTGTCACCGTGTCAAGGTCAAACGAGGCCGCGGGGGCGGCCCTGCGGGGGGAGCGGGGTTCAGTAGGTCTGACCGACGTGGGCGAGGGCCTGCTTGAGGAGCGTTCCCTGGCCGCCCGGCATCTCGTTCTGCACGGTCGGGGAGGCCGCTTCCTGCGGGCTGAACCAGACCAGGTCGAGGGCGTCCTGCCGGGGGCGGCAGTCGCCGGCGACCGGGACGATGTACGCGAGGGACACGGCGTGCTGGCGCGGGTCGTGGTAGGCGGTGACACCGGCCGTGGGGAAGTACTCGGCGACGGTGAAGGGCTGCAGGGAGGCGGGGACGCGGGGCAGGGCCACGGGCCCGAGGTCCTTCTCCAGGTGGCGGAGGAGTGCGTCACGGACCCGCTCGTGGTACATGACACGGCCGGACACCAGGGTGCGGCTGATCGTTCCCTCCGCGCCGATCCGCAGGAGCAGCCCGATGCTGGTGACCTCGCCGCTGTCGTCCACGCGCACGGGGACGGCCTCGACGTACAGGATCGGCATCTGCGCTCTGGCGGTGCCCAGTTCGTCCGCGGTCAGCCAGCCGGGCGTGGTCTCAGTCATGTCAGACATCGCTTGATCATACTTTCCGGGTCGCGCTTCGGCCCCGGGCAGCGTGTCTGCCAGCCGGGTGGGAGTTCGGGGTGGCCGCCGTGCGGGGAGGCCGTCAGAGGGGCTCGATCCGGGTCCGCAGCAGGCAGAACTCGTTGCCCTCCGGGTCGGCGAGGACGTACCAGCTGACGGTGACGTCCTGGCCGACGTCGGCGGGCTTGGCGCCGAGGGCGAGCAGGCGCTCCAGCTCCGCGTCCTGATCGCGGTCGGTGGCGTTGACGTCGAGGTGCAGGGGAAGCTTCCCGGCCCGCGGGTCGCTGCTGAGGCTGAGGAGCAGGGTGGGCTGCGGCCCGCCCCAGCCGGCGCCGGGCGGTCCGATCTGGATGCTTCCGTCGTCCTCCCGGCCGATCTCGACGTACCCGAGGACCTCGCTCCAGAACGCGGCGAGCCGCTCGGGGTCGGCGCAGTCGAGGACCAGTTCGGTGATGCGGCATGCCATGCCCGTCAGTGTACGTCCGGAGCGATGATCACACACCGTCAGATACGCATGGCGCGGGCCGGGTTGGAGTGTCACGTCAGTCTCCGCCGAGCGCGTCACATCAGCAGGGAGCCGGGGTCCCTGACGAGAGGGGCGGTGCCCACCGAGTTGCTGACGTTGAAGGTGACGCTTCCCGCGCGGTAGCGGTCCTCGGTCCATTCGATCGGGCGGCCGTCCTGGTTGCTCGTCAGGTGGCGCTGGCGCAGCAGCGGGCTGCCGCGGCGGACGCGCAGCAGGCGGGCGTCGTCGCTCCCGGCGGGGACGGCGTCGATGAGGTGCTCGCCGTAGTGGGCGATGATCCCCGCGTCCTCGGCCATGCTGTCCATGATGGAGGCGCAGTCGACGGGCAGGGACTCGACGCTGGGCGCGACCCACTCCGCGTACGCGGTGCGTTCCAGCATCACCGGCTCGTCGTCGAGGTAGCGCAGCCGCAGGACGTCCAGGACCGCGGCTCCCTCCGGGAGCCCGAGGCGGCGCGCCTCCTCGGGCGTGGCGCGGCGGCGCTCGCGGTGGAGGAAGCGGCTCGCCGACCGGTAGCCCATGGTGCGGGCCCACTGGGCGAAGCTGTGGAGCTCGGCGAAGCTGTGCCGGCGTTCCCGGCGGAGCACGATGCGCCGGGCGCCCTGGCGGGAGCCGATGATGCCCTCCGCGGTGAGCAGGGCGACGGCCTGGCGCACCGTGCCGCGTGAGGCGGACCAGCGGTCGGCGAGGTCGCTCTCGGAGGGCAGACGGGCGCCGACGGGGTACTCGCCGTTGAGGATCGAGCGGCGGAGTTCCTCCGCGATCTCCACGTACAGCGTCGTCACAATGCCCCCATATCGTCCCTGGCTGTGCGCAGCACGTCACGGCGTGTGCTGACCAGGCACCCACCCTAACCCGGCGATCGGGCACCGGATCGCCCTCCCGGTTCACCTCAAGTCCACGGACGTCACCCGGGGTTCACAGCAACCGGCTCTTCCGGGAGGCGTCCGGATCCAGCCATGTCCCGTTCATTTTCCGGACAGGAAGTGCGGGCGAACTAAGGGCGTCTTGTTCAGACAAGTTCCGTCCCTCGCTTCAGTCGCTCCATTTGCTTCTGGGAGAAACCCGTGCGCAGAACCCCCGTCCGCGGCGCCGCATTCCTGCTCGGTGCCGTCGTCCTGACCACCGTCACCGCCTGTGGTGCCGCTCCCGAGGGCGCCGGCGGCGCCGAGGGCGCGAAGTCGGCCACCGCGGCGTCGGCCAAGGACTTCGGAGGCATGGACGCCCTCGTCAAGGCGGCGAAGCAGGAAGGCGCGCTGCACGTCATCGCGCTGCCGCCGGACTGGGCCAACTACGGCGAGATGATCAAGGCCTTCGAGGCGAAGTACGGGATCAAGGTCGAGAGCGAGAACCCGGACGCCGCCAGCGCCGACGAGATCGCCGCCGTCAAGTCCCGCAAGGGCCAGAAGCGCGCCCCCGACGTCCTCGACCTGGGCATCGCCTTCGCCCGCAGCGGCGCCGAGGAGGGCCTGTTCGCCCCGTACAAGGTCGAGGCCTGGGGCAAGATCCCCGACGCGCAGAAGGACGCGGACGGCCGCTGGTACAACGACTACGGCGGCTACGTCTCCATCGGCTGCGACGCCAAGCGGATCCCGAACTGCCCGAAGACCTTCGCGGACCTCCTCAAGCCCGAGTACAAGGGCAAGGTCGCCCTCAACGGCAACCCGACCAAGTCCGGCTCCGCCTTCGGCGGCGTGTACGCGGCCGGCCTCGCCAACAAGGGCTCCTTCGCGGACATCCAGCCCGGCATCGACTTCTTCGGCACGCTGAAGAAGAGCGGCAACTTCATCCCTGTCGAGTCCACCCCCGCCACGGTCGAGAAGGGCGAGACGCCCATCAGCATCGACTGGGACTACCTCAACGCCGGCTACGCCGACCAGTTCAAGGGCAAGGGCGTCGACTGGCAGGTCGCCGTCCCGACCGACGGCGTGTACGCCCAGTTCTACTCCCAGGCCGTCAACAAGGACGCCCCGCACCCCGCCGCCGCCCGCCTGTGGATGGAGTTCCTCTACAGCACCGAGGGCCAGAACCTCTGGCTCAAGGGATACGCCCGCCCCGTCCTGCTGCCGGCCATGACCACCGACGGCACCGCCGACAAGACGCTCCTGGCCAAGCTCCCCGAGGTCGAGGGCACCCCCTCCTTCCCGGCCTCCGCCGAGCTCGACAAGGCCAAGGCCACTCTCGCCGAGAAGTGGGACAAGGCCCTCTCCTGATGTCCTCAGCCACCCCCACCACGGGAACCGCCGGCGGCACCAGCCGCCGGCGGCGCGGCCCCCGCACCTGGCTCGCCGCCCTCCCCCTGCTCGCCTTCACGGCCCTCGCCTTCGGACTGCCCCTCGGCGCCCTCCTGTTCGGCGCCGTCACCCGCACCGATCCGGCCACCGGCGCCACCGCCCTGACCGGCGAGCACCTGAGCCGCTCGCTCCAGGGCCCCTACCTCGGCTCCCTCATCGGCAGCGTGCAACTCTCCGCGCTCACCGCCCTGATCGGCTCGGTCCTCGGCGTCCTCATCGCCCAGGCCGTCGTCACCTCCCGGTCCCAGGCCCTGCGCAGCGCCGTCCTCACCGCCTCCGGCGTCCTCGCCAACTTCGGCGGCGTCCCCCTCGCGTTCGCGTTCATCGCGACCGTCGGCATCTCCGGCGTCGTCACCCAGCTCGCCGACCTGACCAGCCTCGGCTGGAACCTGTACTCCTTCGGCGGCCTCACCGTCGTCTACCTGTACTTCCTCATCCCCCTCATGGTCCTGGTGATCCTGCCCGCCCTCGACGGCCTGCGCCCCCAGTGGCGGGAGGCCGCGCAGAACGCGGGCGCCGGCGGCCGGCAGTACTGGCGCCACGTCGGCATCCCCGTCCTCGCGCCTTCGCTGCTCGGCGGATTCGTGCTGCTCTTCGGCAGCGCCTTCGCCGCCCACGCCACCGCCGCGGCCCTCGTCGGCGGCTCCGTACCGCTGGTCACCCTCAAGATCGCGGACGCCCTCTCCGGCAACGTCATGGTCGGCCAGGAGAACGTCGCCCTCGCCCTCGGCCTCGACATGATCCTGATCGCCGGCCTGGTCATGGCGGTCTACCTCCCCCTCCAGCGCAGGAGCGCCCGATGGCTGCGATGACCCCCACCGCCCCGGACGTCACCCCGGAGTCCGGGACACGCCCGGCGGCCCGGTCCACCGCACCCGTACGGACCCGGCGCCGCCCCCGCGTGTGGCGCGGCCTCGTCCTGGGCCTCGGCGGCGCGTACTTCCTCGTCCCGCTCGTCGCCTCGTTCGTGTTCACCGTGCACACCCCCGGCCAGGGCGTCTCCTTCGAGGCGTACACCGCGCTGCTCTCCGCCGACGGGTTCACCCAGAGCCTGCTGCTCTCCCTCGGCCTCGCCGCCGCCACCATCGCGCTGTCCCTGCTGCTCGCGGTGCCCGCCCTGGTGGCCGTCCGGCTCGGCGCCCCGCGCCTGCGGCCGGTCGTCGAGGTGATGTGCATGCTGCCGCTCGTGGTGCCGCCGATCGCGCTCGTCACCGGCATCAGCACCGTCCTGCGCTGGGGCCCCGACCACCTCTCGCGGACCCCGCTCTACCAGACGTTCCTCGCCGTCCAGAACGAGGACTTCCCCTTCGTCCTGGTCCTCGCGTACACCGTCATGGCCCTGCCGTTCGTGTACCGCTCCCTCGACGCGGGACTGCGCGCCGTCGACGTCCCCACGCTCGTCGAGGCCGCCCGCAACTGCGGAGCCTCCTGGCCGTACGTCATGCTCCGGGTGATCCTGCCCAACCTGCGCTCCTCCCTCGCCGGCGCCGCCTTCCTCACCCTGGCGCTCGTCCTCGGCGAGTTCACCACCGCCTCGATCCTCGGCTTCCGGCCCTTCGCCGTGTGGATCGTCTCCATCTCCGGCGCCCAGGCCCGCATGTCGGTGGCCGTCTCCCTCCTGAGCCTCCTCATCACCTGGGCGCTGCTCCTCGTCCTGTCCCGGGCCGGGACCGCCCCGACCGGCACGCCCGGAGCCCCCCGCACCTCCCGCAAGGAGTCCTGACCCATGACCTCTGCCACAGCGGAACGGACGGAGTCCACCGCCGCCACCGGGGCCCGCGTCGAATTCCGCGGCCTGCGCCGCGCGTTCGGCACCACCACCGCCCTCGACGGACTCGACCTGACCGTCGAACCCGGCGAACTCCTCGCGCTCCTCGGCCCGTCGGGCTGCGGCAAGACCACCGCCCTGCGGGTCCTGGCCGGCTTCGAACGCCCCGACTCCGGCGAGGTCCTCGTCGACGGGGCGGACATCACCCACGTCCCGGCCAACCGCCGCGACGCCGGCATGGTCTTCCAGTCGTACAGCCTCTTCCCCAACCTCACCGCCCGCGACAACGTCGCCTTCGGCCTCCGCGTCCGCAAGGCCAAGACGGCCGAGCGCCACGCCCGCGCCGCCGAACTCCTCGACCTCGTCGGCCTGCCCGAGCACGGCGACCGCTACCCGCACCAGATGTCCGGCGGCCAGCAGCAGCGCGTCGCCCTCGCCCGCGCCCTCGCGCTCCGGCCCCGCGTCCTGCTCCTGGACGAGCCGCTGTCCGCGCTCGACGCCAAGGTCCGGCTCAGCCTCCGCGAGGAGATCCGACGGCTCCAGCTCTCCCTCGGCATCACCACCGTGTTCGTCACCCACGACCAGGAGGAGGCGCTGTCCATGGCGGACCGCGTCGCCGTCCTCAACGCCGGGAAGCTGGAGCAGTGCGCCGCCCCGGCCGAGCTGTACCGCAGGCCCGCGACCGCCTTCGTCGCCGAGTTCGTCGGCACCATGAACCGCCTCCCGGGCCGGCTCACCGACTCCGGACTCGTCGAGGCCGCCGGCAGCCGCCTCCCCGTCGACGGAGACGTCCCCGACGCCCGCGACGTCGAGGTGCTCGTCCGCCCCGAGAACATCACCGTGACCGCCGACACCGAAGGCGAGGCCGTGATCGTCTCCACGTCCTTCTTCGGCTCCGTCACCCGCGTCCACCTCGACCACCGCGGTACGACGGTCAAGGCCGACCTCCCGTCCCGCGACGCCGGCGACCTCACCCCGGGCACCCGCGCCGCCGTCGGCATCGCCCCGCACCCCGCCCTCGTCGTCCCGAGGACGGAGAAGTGAGCGGACTCGCCGCCGTCCTCTTCGACATGGACGGCACCCTCGTCGACACCGAAGTCCTGTGGTGGCAGGTCGTGGAGGAGATCGCCGCCGGGCTCGGACACCGGCTCACCGAGACCGACGCGCCCGAGGTCGTCGGACGCGCCGTCGAGGACACCGCCGCCCACCTCGTACGCACCACCGGCGCGAGCGACCCGGACGGTGTCGCGACCGCACTGACCACCGCCTTCCAGAAGCGCGTCGACGAGGGCGCCCCGATGCGCCCGGGAGCGGACCGCCTCCTCGCCGAACTGCACCGGGCCGGCCTGCCGTTCGCGCTGGTCAGCGCCTCGCCCCGGTCCGTGGTCGACTCGGTCGTCGGCGGCGCGCTCGCGCACGTCCCCTTCGCGCTCACGCTGTCCGCCGACGACACCGTACGGACCAAGCCGCACCCCGACCCGTACCGCGCGGCCGCCCAGCGGCTCGGCGTCCCCGCGGAGGCGTGCGTGGCCGTCGAGGACTCCCCGGACGGAGCGGCCTCGGCCGACGCCGCCGGCTGCGCCGTCCTCGTCGTCCCCTCCCTCCTGCCGGTGCCGCAGGGCCCCGGCCGGATCTTCGCGGACAGCCTCGAGGACGTGACCCTCGACAGCCTGCGCCGCCACGTCCGCGACGGGGCGGCAGCCAGAAGCGCGGCGCCGCAGGGGCACGGCGGCTGATCCGAAGGCGCGCGGCGGGAGCCCCCGACTGTCCCCCCTCACCTCTCCTTCCTATCCTGGAGGAAGGAGAGGTGAGGAGGGCCGCCGATGGCCACCGTCGCCGTGCACAGCGCCGTCCTGGGGGAGGGGCGCCCGACGCTCCCGTACGCGGAGGCCGGCAGTCCAGGGGGCATACCGCTCGTCCTGGTGCACGGCTATCTGGACTCCTGGTGGACGTTCGAGCCGCTGCTGCGCAGCCTGCCTCCCGGCCTGCACGCGTACGCCCCCACCCAGCGGGGCCACGGCGACGCCGACAAGCCGCCCGACGGCTACCTGCCGGAGGACTTCGCCGAGGACCTGGTCGCGTTCCTGGACAGCGTGGGCATCGAGCGGGCCGTGCTGGTCGGCGGATCGAGCGGCGGGGTGCAGGCCCGCATCGTCGCGGGACGGCGACCGGACCGCGTGGCCGGCCTCGTCCTGCTCGGCGTGCCGGCCACACTCGCCGACAAGCCGCAGGTCGCCGCGTTCTGGGAGACCGCACGGGAGTTGCGGGACCCCGTGGATCCCGCACTGGCCACGGACCTCGGCGACGGCCTGACCGCGACCCCCGTGGCACGCGGCTTCCTGAAGACCGTCGCCGACGAGAACCTCAAGGCCCCGGCCCACGTCTGGCGCGAGTCCCTGCGCGGACTCCTGGAGACCGACCTCCGGGCCACCCTCTCGGGGATCCTGGTGCCCACCCTGGTCGTCTGGGGCGACCAGGACCCCGTCCTGACCCGCGAGGACCAGCAGACGATCCTCGACACGATCCCCGACTCCCGCCTCCTGGTCTACGAGGGCGTGGGCCATGTCCCGTACTGGGAGGCCCCGGAGCGCGTACTGCGGGACGTGACGGCCTTCATGGCCGACCGTACGTGAGGACGGCCGAGGGCCGGTACCGGGTCCGCGCCGGCCGGATCGACCGCGGTGTCACTGCCGGTCCGCGCTCGTCAGGGCGTCGGTGACCAGGCGGGTGGCGAAGTCCTCGTCGTCGGTGATCCGGTTGATGACCTCCGCCAGGAGGAACGCGGTGGCCTCCAGGGCGTTCATCTCGTCCCGGGTCCACTCCCCGTACTGCTGACGCCACAGGCTCGGGCTGAGGCCGGTGCCCGCCGCGATGGCCAGGCCGGCCATGGTGGGGACGGCGCCGGGCCGGATGCTGTTCGTCATCCGGAGCGTCGTGGTCACCAGGTTGGGCACGACGTACTCGACCACGTCCTTGTCGTGCTCCTCGCAGGCCGACCGCAGCCACTTCATGTACATGAAGATGATCGTGCACACGCCGTCCAGCAGGTCCTGGGCCCCCGTGGGTCCGAGGGAGGCGGTGAACTGTTCGTCCAGTCTGCGCCGTTCGGGATCGATCTCGGTTCTGCCGTCGTAGATGGCTTTGAGGCGGGGGTCGACCAGCATCATCGCCGCACTCACATCACCGGCGGGGGCGTAGTGGGGGTCGCAGGGCGATGGCACGGGATCCTCCTCGTGTGACCGCGGCGGACGGCATGGGTAAGCCCGTACACTAAACCGCTGACCTGGCCGGGGTCCGGCACATCCCGAGGAAGGCCCCTGAGGGGTGACATCGGCCGGAAGTCCGTACCGCTCGCCGTGCCGTGGGCTTAGCGTGATGCGGCATGACGGTACTGATCGTCGGCGGCAGCGGACATCTCGGCACCGAACTCGTACGCCAGGGGCGAGCGGCGGGCCGGGACACGGCCGCCACCTTCCACACACGCCCGGGTGAGGCACCCGGGGTGCCGTGGCATCGCCTGGACCTGCGTGATCCCGCCCGGCTGCGGGAACTCCTGGACGCGACGGACCCCCGCGCCGTGATCAACGCGAGCAGCGGCGGGGCCGACTGGGCGATCACCGCCGAGGGCGGCGTCCGGCTGGCCCGGATCGCGGCCGAACGTGGCATCCGGCTGGTGCACGTCTCCACCGACGCCGTGTTCGCGGGCCGCTCCGACCCGTACGACGAGACCTGCGAGCCGGACCCGGTCAGCCCGTACGGGGCGGCGAAGGCGACGGCGGAGACCGCCGTACGGCTGCTGTGCGCGGACGCGGTCGTCGCACGGACCTCGCTGATCGTCGGCGACGGCCGGTCCGAGCACGAACGCAGGGTCCGCGACCTGGTGGCGGGCACGCGTCGTGGAGCCCTGTTCACCGACGACGTCCGCTGCCCCGTCCACGTACGGGACCTGGCCGCCGCGCTCTGGGAACTCACCCGGTCCGACGCGAGCGGCGTCTTCCACCTGGCGGGCCCGGAGGCCGTCACCCGGCATGAACTCGGCACGCTCATCGCGCGGCGGGACGGCCTCGACGCGTCACGCCTCGCGACCGGCCGCCGCGCCGAGACCGACCTGCCCGGCGGCCTCCGTATCGTCCTCGACGGCCGTGCGAGCCGGTGCCGCCTTGCCACTCGCCTCAGGGGGGTCCGGGAGTTCCTCGCCGGGTGATGCCAGGGCGCCCTCGGCTCAGACCTCGGGGAGGGACGGATCGGGTGTCCAGGGCTGTGGGGCGTTGACGGCCCAGCGCTCGTGGTCGCGCCAGTCCCCGTCGATGTAGAGATAGGCGGGGGAGACCCCCTCGAAGCGGAAGCCGAGCCGCTGGACCAGGGCCAGGGACGGCTTGTTCCCCGGCTGGATGCAGGCCTCCAGACGGTGGAGCCGCAGTTCGGTGAAGGCGTACCGCAGGGTCAGGGCGAGCCCCTCGGTCATGTAGCCGGACCCGGCGGACGGGGCGAAGGCCGCGTAGCCGAGGGACGCGCCCTGGTACCGGCCCCGGATGACCGAGTTGATGTTGACCATGCCGGCGGCCTCGCCGGTCTCCCGCACGCGTATCAGGAAGCCCAGATTGCTGCCGTCGTCGAAGCGGTGCATCCACTCCTGGAACTCCGCCGCGCTCGCGGGCAGTTGCATCCACGGACGGTGCAGCGCGGAGCTGGCCCGTACGAGCGTGCAGAACTCGTCCTCGTCGGAGTGTGTGAGCGGGTGCAGCGCGACCCGTGGCGTCGTCGTGGGCATGCCCCCACGTTAGGGCACGGGTCACTCTGCGCCCGGGGCCCCCTTCCTCCGGAAGGTGCGGGAGCAGACCTTCTGCGATCGGTGCCGCGGGCGCCGCCGGATCCGCGGCCGTGACGTTTCTCGTGCACTGGCCTCAGCACCGGTGACCGACACGGCACCGTTACCTCAGTCGCGCCCTGTCCGAGCTCCGGTCGGGATGTCGGCGGGGATGCCGAGCCGTTCGGTGAGGCTGGTCAGGGCCGCTCCGAGGGGGAGGGCGATACGGGAGAGGGCGTGGCGGTCGCCGCGGGTCGGGTCCCGGTTGATGATCAGGACCGGGGTCCCGGCCCCGGCCGCCTGGCGGACGAACCGGAGTCCCGACATCACCGTGAGCGAGGAGCCGAGCACCAGCAGCGAGGCCGCCTCGCGGACCAGGGCGCGGCAGCGCTCGACGCGCTGGGCCGGGACGGCTTCGCCGAAGAACACGACATCGGGCTTGAGGACGCCGCCGCAGTTCGCGCACGGCACCACACGGAAGTCGCCGACCTGCTCGTCGGTGAGGTCGGCGTCACCGTCCGGGTTGATCCCGGCCGCCACCGGCTCGAAACCCGCGTTGGCCTCCTCAAGGCGGGCCGCGAGCTCCCGGCGCGGACTGTACGTGCCGCAGGACAGGCAGACGACCCGCGCCAGGCTGCCGTGCAGCTCCACGACCCCTCCGCTGCCGGCGGCCTGGTGCAGACCGTCGACGTTCTGGGTGATCACGCCCGAGAGCAGGCCGTGCCGCGCGAAGGCGGCGACGGCCTGGTGCCCGGCGTTGGGCAGGGCGCGACCGAAGGTGCGCCAGCCGAGATGGCTGCGCGCCCAGTACCGCCGCCGGGCCTGCGCGCTGCCGGTGAAGTCCTGGAAGGTCATCGGGGTGTGCCGGCTGAGGCTTCCGCCCTCGCCCCGGTAATCGGGGATGCCGGACTCCGTGGAGATCCCGGCGCCGCTGAGCACCAGCACACCGCCGGCCCCCAGCGCGTCGGCGACCGGCCCCAGGTCCGTCGTACCCGGGGGCAGGTCCTCGTCCGGCGTCCAGCTCAAGGTGGGGCGCATGCGCATGCGCCCCAGGGTACGGAAGCGACGACCGGTACGCGCTCCGGCGGCCGAGCGGCCGAGCGGTCGGGCAGCAGGGCGGCGTGACGGTGTGCGACCGCCGTGTCACCGGTCCCGCGGCGAGCCTCGACGCCGGACGACACGTCAGTTCATGAGGAGCAGCCGCGTCTGGGAGACGAGCTTCCGGTTGACGCTGGTGCTCTGCACGAAGATGGTGAACTCGTCGTTCTGGTCGGGCCTGACCCGCGTCTCCACGTCCGGCAGGCCGAGCAGGGCCCGGGCCTGGGGCCCCGTGTACACCCGGTCCGACTTCTTCTCCAGGACCGCGATCTGCTTCCGCGCCTGGATCTTCTCCGGCTTGCTCAGCTGGTAGAAGGCGCAGCCCGTCCGGTACGTGTGCCCGGACTCGACGACCCACTCCCGGATCGCCACGTCACGGGAGACCGGGAGCAGCTGGTACTCCGACGGGTTCACCGGCGTGAGCCCGGCCGCCTTGATCGTGTCCTTGTTGACCGCTTCCGCGCCCGAGGAGAACACCGCCCGCGATCCACGGATGCCCTTGGTGCGGCCCACCATGAACTTCTCGGTCGCCTCGCGGATGACCTCACCGGCCTCCTCCAGGCCCTGGGTGCTCGTGGCGTCCCAGATCGCGATGTTCTCCTTCGGGAAGCCGCAGTTCATCGCCTCGCGCTTGCCCATCTGGTCCGGCACGAGGACCGCGAGGGTCCAGTTGTCCTCCTGGGCCGCGATCATCTCGGCCACGGCCTGCACCAGGTCGCGCGGCTTGCCGGAAGGGGCGTCGGGGCAGCGGTGACTGGCGTTCTCCTGGCCGTCGGTCAGGACGAACGTCAGGAAGCTGTGGTCACCGTACAGCTGGGCGGTCTGCGCCAGCTCCCGCTGCGACTTCAGCGAGGCCGCGAGGAGGGCCGTCATGCCACCGGCCCGGTACAGCTGCTTCAGCGAGGGCATCCGCAGCACGTCCTTGTCGTAGATGACGCACTCCACCTTGTCGGCGAACACGTACACCGTGACGCGGGTCTCCTGGTCGAGCTCTCCCGAGCGGCGGGCGAGATAGGCGATCTGCTGGTCCGCGACCTCCACGACCTTGCGGCTGAGGTGCGACATGGACGAACTGGCGTCCAGGACAAGGGCGACGTGGTTGATGTAGTTCTGAGCTCCGGACACGACAGTTTCCCCCTCTTTCCGTCTGGTGTTCCCACCGTCTCACCCACCACTGACAATCGGTCACGGCTCCCGGAGGGGACGCGGGAGGGCCGTCACTCGGGGCGGCTGAAACGGTGTGCCGCCCACAGCAGGGCGAGTGCGCCGCCGGTCAGGAGGAGGCCCGCTTCGAGCGGCAGGGGCGGCTGCCGGCCGGCCCATTCGATACCGGCGGCGGCCGCCTGGTCCGGCACCCGCAGGGCGACGGTGCGGCGGAGCAGGTCGACCGCGTACGCCAGGGGGTTGACGTCGGACAGGAGGCGGGTCCAGGCGGGCAGGGCCGTGAGCGGGAAGAAGGCGCCGGAGAGGAACAGCAGCGGCATCATCACCAGACCCATCAGCGTGTGGAACGTCTCGGGCCTGCGCAGGGTCACCGCCAGGGCCAGGGCCAGGGCCGTGATGGCGAAGGACGCCAGGACCATCCCGGCGAGCAGCAGGACCAGGAGGAGCGGGTCGTAGGGCAGCCCCGCCACGCCGGCGAGACCGAGCAGGACCGCGCCCTGCACGGTGGCCGTCAGGGTGCCGCCGGCGCAGCTGCCCAGGAGCAGGGTGGAGCGGTGGACCGGGGCCATCAGGAGCTCGCGCAGGTAGCCGCTCTGCCGGTCGGTGATCAGCCGGATGCCGACCATGACGGCGGGCGCCTGCACGGTCATCATCAGCATGCCGGGGAAGAGATAGGCCCGGTAGCCGACGCCCAGGGACGACTGGGGGATGAGGGCGGCAAGCCCGCCTCCGAGGATCAGGAGGTAGAGCACGGGGTGGATCAGCATCATCGCCGTGTGGGTGCGCTGACCGGCGAGGCGCAGCAGATCGCGGTGGACCAGGGCGTGGACGGCACGCAGTTCGCGCCGCAGCCGGGTGGCCCGTCCGCCGTCGGCGGCCTCCGCCGACGTCCAGGGGAGCGCGGTCATCGGCCGCCTCCGGTCCGCGTCGCGGCCGCGGCCGCCCGGACGGGCTGTGCGGCGCCGATGCTGCGCCCGGTGTGGTGGAAGAACACGTCGTCGAGTGTCGGCGGGGTCGCCGAGGCGGCGTTCACCGCGATGCCGAGCGCCTCGAGCGCCGCGCACAGGCGGGGAATCCAGGCGCTGCCGCCCGGCAGCCGCAGGGAGACGCCGTCCGTGTCGACGCCGACGGCGCGGTCCGGCGGCGCCAGGCGTCGTACGACCCCCTCGGCCGCGACGTCGTCGTCGGTACGCAGCACGACCAGGT
The DNA here is from genome assembly GCF_055602235.1 of Streptomyces sp. NPDC037410. NCBI lineage: Bacteria > Bacillati > Actinomycetota > Actinomycetes > Kitasatosporales > Streptomycetaceae > Streptomyces > Streptomyces sp. NPDC037410. The sequence continues at coordinate 151,094 of NZ_JBVJWR010000017.1, forward strand.
CGTCCCCGATCCCCGCCTTGAGCGCGAGGGGCGTGCCCTGGGCCACCAGCCGTCCACGGTCGATGATGGCGAGCCGGTCGCAGTTCTCCGCCTCCTCCAGATAGTGGGTGGTGACGAAGAGGGTGCTGCCGTGCCGTTCGCGCAGCGCACGCAGATGCTCCCAGACCTCGGCCCTGGCGTGGGGGTCGAGCCCGGTGGTCGGCTCGTCGAGGAACAGCACACCGGGTGCGTGCAGCAGCTGGCGGGCGATCTCAAGGCGGCGCCGCATGCCGCCGGACAGTGTCCGAACGGGGGAGCGGCGCCGGTCGGCGAGGCCGGCCGTCTCCAGGACCTCGGCGGTGCGCAGGCGGGCGTCACGGCGGGGCAGGCCGTAGAGCCGTGCGTGGATGTGGAGGTTCTGCTCGGCCGTCAGATCCGGGTCCACCGCGCTGTGCTGGAAGAGCATCCCGACGCGCCGCCGTACGAGATGGGGCTGGGTGAGGACGTCGGCGCCTGCCACCGTGGCCCGACCGGAGGTGGGGCGGGCCAGCGCGCACAGCAGGGCGATGGTGGTGGACTTCCCCGCGCCGTTGGGGCCGAGGAAGGCGAACGCCTCGCCTTGCCGCACGTCCAGGTCCAGGCCGCTCACGGCGTGGGTGGTCGTGCCCTCCGGTCCCGGATAGCTCTTGACCAGACCGCGCGTGCTGATGGCGCACACGGGCTCGGGCGGGTCGTCCGGGGCAGGCGTACGCGCGAGGGCGGCCGTCCTGAGGGCTGCCGGGGCGAGATCGTCTTCACCGGCGTGTCGTTGCATGGAGTGCCGTCCTCGTCTACGGGTCGGCCGGCCATCAGGGAGGCGTGGCCGGCCCCGCGTTCCGGTCGTGATTCCGGCCGGCGGCTGCCCGGGACAGCCGCCGGCCGGATGGTGTGCCAGACCTAGGCGCAGCTGATGCCGATGCAGACCGTGTTGAGGAGCGTCAGCAGGCCGATGCACTCGCACGTCGCGGCGAACGCCGCGCCGTCGGCGCCCACCGGGTCGGTCTCCGGAAGGGCGTGGAGGCGGGCCAGCAGTTCGAGGTCCTGGTTCTCCATGGGATTCTCCTTCTTCTGTGAGGTGGCGGCAGCACTCTTCTGCCGCTCGACCCGGTATCCGGACCATCCGGCGCCGGGAGTCTGCGGGGGGCACTTCCGGCCGCTCAGCCCTGCCGAGCGACCATCCAGTGCCGGGGGCCGGCGTGACGGAGCCGCAGGAGGAAGGCGAGGATCCCGGCGGAACCGTCGCTCCAGCTGGTCGACACGTCCCCGTACTCGTTGGGGAAGACCACATGGCCCCGGCGATGGGCCCGCTCGGCCAGGAGGAGGCCGGCCAGTTCCCCGGCCATGTCCCGGTGGACGGCGTCTCCCGTGGCCTCGGCCAGGTCGAGGAGGAAGTCGCCGTTGCCCGCGATGCCGTGGCACTGGGTGAGCGCGGAGCGGGAGGCGCGTTCCACGACGGCGTGCGCGCCGCCGCGGGCGAGGTCGCCGAACCTGTCGTCCCCGGTGGCCTGCCACAGCCGGACGAGGAAGGTGCCGATGCCCGCCGCGCCGTGGCACCAGTACGCGGCCGTGGGCACGTCACCGGACTGGGCGGGCCACTGTGCGGCTTCACCCGTGCGAACGGCGTCGGCGACGAGGAACTCGCCGACCTCCAGGGCCAGTTCCCTGTGCTCGGGCCGCTTCGAGAGGTCCGCGGCGGCGAGGAGGAAGCACCCGATGCCGGACGTCCCGTGGGCGAAGCCGAGGTAGCGTTTGCCGCCCTCCGGGGAATCCGCCTCCGCGGGGACCGCCCAGCCCACTCCGGACGGCTCGCGCTGGACGGCGGCGGTCAGCCGGTCGGCCGCGTCGACGGCGAGGTCGGCGAAACGCGTGTCCCCGGTGCGCTGCCACAGGTGGAGGGCGGCGAGCCCGCTGCCCGCCGTGCCGTGCGTGATGTCGTGATGCGGCGTCACCAGCGGGGGTGCCAGGGCCAGTTCCACGGCATGGTCGACGAGCCGCCGGTCGTCGACGGCGCGTCCGGCGTCGTACAGCGCCCAGGCGGTGCCGAGGCCGCCGAAGTGGAGACCGGGGCGCGGGGACCGGATGTCGGTGCGGTCCGCGATCCAGTGCCCCGCCGTGGAGAGCAGCGCCGGCAGGCGCGGATCGCCGGTGACCTCGAAGTACCTCGTCAGGACGGCCAGGACACCGGCCGCGCCCTGCTGCACGGTGCAGGGGGCGCTCTCCCCGGCCTGCGTGGACACGGGCCACAGTCGGTCGTCTCCCGGAGTCATCGACTCGACGAGGTGCTCCACGAGCCCGGCCACCACGTCGTCCACCGCGGCGACGGAGGAAGACACGGTCCGTACGGAGGGCTCGGCCATGCTCCGGGGCCGCGCATCCCCATCCGGCTGCCGCAGCGCCTCGCGTGCCCTGGCCGGATCCCACCGCTCGGCGGGATCGTCCCGCATCAGCCCAAGGATCATGTCCACCACACCGTCCGGCAGCCGAAGCGGCCGGGTACAGGCCGTGAGCCATGCGGCGAGCCGCTCCTCGGCCGGCGTACCGGCGGGCTCCTCGGACAGGAGGTTCGGGACCTTCCCGGCCAGGACGAAGCACGCGGTGGCGCCGAGGCTGTAATAGTCGGCCGAAGGGTGGACGGGCGCGTCGGCCAGGCGCTCGGGCGCACTGAAACCGGGCGTCCCCACACGGCTCGGCAGAGCGGCCTCGTCCTCGTGGACCGCGAGCTCCAGATCGATCAGCCTCAGTTCACCGTCCGGGCGGACCATCACATTGGCCGGCGTGAAGTCCCGCAGGACCAGACCGCGGGCGTGCGCCGCGGCCACCAGGTCCACCAGGCGCGCGACCTGTGCCGGCGCGTCGGCGCGGTACTGCTCGCCACCCACGTCGCGGAAGTGCTCCGCCACCCAGGTGCGCAGCGTCACGCCCGGCACCTCGTCCTGGGCCAGGAACAGGTGACCGCCGTGCTCGAACAACGCCACCGCTTCCGGAGCCAGCCCCGTACCCGCGAGCCTCTCCAGGATCCGGGCCTCGCCGCGGAGCCAGTCCCGGACGTCGCCGCCGGAGGCATCGCCCTCCACGTGCGGCCGGGCCTCCTTGATCACCACGCCCGCACCCGTACGGGCATCGCTGCCCCGGTACACGCCGCCCTTGTTCGTCTGCCGGATCGCCTCCCGTACCGCGAAGCGCCCGCCGAGCACCACCGGCCGACTCGTCGCATCCCCGCCGCGCGGCGCCACCGGCACCGTGGCGGGGAACGGACAGACGGCCCAGGACGGCGGGGAGTAGCGCCCGGTGCGCTTGTCCTCCACGGGGTTGCCGTCGGGGTCCTCGATGAACCACACCAGCAGACCGTCCTCCGACAGCCGCCGCCGTCCGACGAAGGACCCGTACCGGTAGTGCACCAGGCTGCGCACGGCATAGGGCTGGTCGGACAGGATCCGCGGTCCGGCCAGCCCCGCCGTGGCCGCGTGCAGCTCCTGGGCGAGCCCGGCCGCCTCGGCGTCGGAGCGCGGATAGACGGTGATGAACTTGCCCGAGCTGCCCCGCGGCGTCGCCCGCGAGTTGAGCGCACCGACCTGCTCGAGCGAACGGGCGAACTTGAACCCCGACTGCTCCCTCAGCAGCACGCGCAGCGCCCTGCTGAGGACCGCGGGCGCGGAGGCGGACGTGGCCGAGACGTGCAGCTTCCACCCCTGCGTGCGCCGCGTCCGGGACGTGGGCGCGACCTTGCACCACATCTCGTCCGCCTCGACCGCCCAGCGCGCATCCGTGCCCATGGCGTGCAGCGCCTGACGGAGAAGGTTCTCCAGATCGACTTCGGTCGTGTGGCTCGTCATTGCGTGTCCCTCTCACGGTGAGAACCGCCGAGGGGAAGGTGCCCGGTGACATAAGCGGACCAACACACACGCACCTGGATTCACTTCATCCAGCGAGCGCACAGCGCTGTAACACCGGAAAGAGGCGCGCCCGGCGCAGTGGGAGGCGCACGATCGATCATCGGGTTTGCAGATGCGAAGTATCCGCCGGCTGGGGAGTGGTCCAGTCGGCGAGGAGCCGGAGCGATTCGGCGGTGGGGGAGCCGGGCTCGACGTTGTACACGCACAGGGTCTGCTCGGTGTCGCCGGGGACCTGGAAGGACTCGTAGGAGAAGTGGAGCTCTCCGGCGACCGGGTGGTGGTAGTGCTTGGCGCCGTGCGTCCGTCGCAGCACCCGGTGGTCGTTCCACCACGTGGCGAACTCCGCGGACTTCACCGTGAGTTCGCCGACCAGGTCGGCGAGCCGCCGGTCGTGCGTGCTGCGTCCGGCTTCCAGGCGGAGGATGGCGACGGTTTCGGCGGCCACGCGCTCCCAGTCGCCCACACGTGCGCGGGCCTCGGGGTCGAGGAGGTAGTAGCGGGCGAGATTGCGGTGCGGCGCCGGGAGGGCCTCGAAGTCGGTGAGGACCTCGCGGGCCAGACGGTTGGACGCCAGGACGTCGGTGCGCCTGCCCAGGATGAACGCGGGCACGTGGTCGAGCGTCTGCAGCATCAGATGCAGTCCGGGCCGCACACGCTGGGGTGCGGCCGGGGCACGGCGGGACGGTGCGGGCCTGGCCAGCAGATCCGTGAGGTGCTCTCGCTCGGAGGGGTCCAACCGCAGTGCGCCGGTGAGGGACTCGACGACTTCGGGGGAGGGATTCTGCGCCCGGCCCTGTTCGAGGCGGGTGTAGTACTCCGTACTGACCCCGGCGAGCCTGGCGACCTCGTCACGGCGCAGGCCGGGCACGCGGCGTGCGCGACCGTCCTCGGGCAGCCCCGCCTGGTCGGGGGTCACCCGGGCACGGCGGGTGCGCAGGAAATCGGCGAGCTCGCGACCACGGTCATTCATCTCCCCAGTGTGACGTGGGCGCGCGGGCCCCACCCCGCCCCCGGGTAGTACTGCCGGTACCTGCCTCGGGGATACCTGCCTGGTCAGGGCTCATTCCGACCTCATACGCGGGGTCCCGGGGTGGTGTTCTTGTTCAGGGGCCGACGGCGAGGACCGCAGCCCCGCATCCCTCCACCCCGCTTCGAAAGGCATCTCCCATGAGCACGCACACCTCCGTCCGTCCCCTGTCCGGCCGCGTCGCGGTGGTCACCGGCGCCTCCAGCGGCATCGGCGGGGCCACGGCGGAGCACCTTGCCGGTCTCGGCGCCCGCGTTGCCGTCCTGGCCCGGCGGGAGGACCGCCTGCTGGAGCTCGTCGCCCGTATCGAGAAGGACGGCGGTGTGGCCCTGGCGCTAACGGCCGACGTGACCGACCGGACGGCCGTGCGGGCGGCCGCGGAGCGGGTCGCGTCCGAACTCGGCGGCGCCGACCTGCTGTTCAACAATGCGGGGGTCATGCTGCCGGCACCCGTCGAGGAGCTGGCCACCGAGCAGTGGCAGCGGCAGATCGACCTCAACATCACCGGCCTGATGCACGTGATCGGCGCGTTCACCCCGCAGCTGGTCGAGGCGGCCGCCTCCCGTGGTGTCGCGGACCTGATCAACACCTCGTCGATCGCGGCACAGAACATCTTCCCGAACTTCGCCGTCTACTCCGCGACCAAGGCGTACGTCACCCACCTCTCCCGGCACCTGCGGGCCGAACTGGGTGCGAAGAACGTCCGGGTGTCGGCCGTCGAGCCGGGCATCGTCGGGACGGAACTGCAGAGCCACGTCACCGACGAGGGCGCCCTGGCCTGGCTGGAGGAATCGAAGGGGACCATGGAGTGGCTCACGCCCGAGGACGTCGCGCGGACCGTCGGCTTCGTCGCGAGCCTCCCGCCGCGGGCCAACCTCCAGCAGGTCACCCTCATGCCCACGGCCCAGGCCGCCTGATCGGGGCCGCCTGATCCGGGCCGCCTGATCCAGGAAAGGAGCGGGTCCGGAGGCGTAGCCTGCCCCCGGACCCTGTCGATGCCGCTCACATCACACGCCGGCACACTTGAGGACCCGGGTCATGCGTCATTGCGTCGCGTCCTGCCTTGGGACCACCGACGATCGAGCTCGGCGGACCAGATTCGAACTGGCATTTCGACGCACCAGGGCCCGGGCCCGGTCGATCCGGCGATGAGCGGCGCATGCTGAGTCTGGAGCAATGGTCTGAGATTGACGGCGGTCTGCCTCTGCCGGGTTGGGCCATCCCGGCAGGAAGTGACAAGAAGATCGCCCAGGGCAAGCACCACACCCAGGCCCGGCTCTGCCTCGCCAGACGCCGGGCCGACGTCCTCTTCGCGATGCTCCGCGGTGGAACCTTCTACGAACCCCAGCCCGCCAAGCCATCCTGACCTGCAGAAATTGCACTACGAGGAAGGAAGCTCCCCGAGATGCTCCGCGACATCTGAACCGATACGCCGGCCGGCAAGACGCCGGGGGCTCACACCGTGAAAGTTGTCCCTGTCTGGATCGGCACCGGCCTTGACCAGCAGCGACAACACCGCGCCATCGCCTCGGTACGTGAACACGGCACGCCACAAGGGCGTATTGCCCTGCCCTTCGGGCGCGTCCACCTCCACACCCGCCGCCAGGAGAGAGGCGACAGCTGCGGCATCCTGCTCATCCGCTGCGAAGTGCAGCTGCGTCCAGTCCTGGCGGCTCTCACGTTCCAAGCGCTGATCCCCATCCGTCATGCCCGTCGTCATCACGACCGCTTGACGAAGGAGATGGGGGCGCTCCCCCGAGCGAACGTCCGCCACTACGGTGGGTCGGGACGTGAAGCCGGTGGAGTGGGTTCGCGCTCCAGTCCGGCCGGCGCGTCGACCGGTCTTTGCAGCAGCGCTGCAATCCCGTTCAATGACAACGGAGCCAACCGTGGTGATGGCAAGGGGGATCGAGTGGCGGTGGATCCGGGGCAAGGGGGCGCTCCCACACGGCGGCTGGGTGAGATTGCTGCCCTGATCTCGGCGATAGCGGCGGTGGTCGGCATCTTGCTCGGCATCTTCGGGGTGCCGTCCTTCCACGGCGCCTCGACGGCGCGCCCGCGCACCGGCTCCGATTCCCCGACCCCGACCGCCACCGCTGAGGCTCCTTCAGCCTGCCTGGCCCTTCCCTTCCTGCCCTCCCTCAGGGGTGGCACCGGGTTAGGGACGCTGAGCTTACAGCGGTGTTCGCCGTTCCACACGGATGGACGCGAACCAAGAAGACCGCGATCCAGAGCTTCTGGGCCTCGCGCGGCGGCACGTACGAGATCGTCGTGAAGCGCGATACCTCATACGGCCCGACCGCCCAGGCTGCGGCCGACGGCCAGCTCGCCTGGTACCGCAAGGAAGCCGAGTCCTCCATGGCTGATCTTCGCGCCACGACCCACACCACCCGGCAGGGCGGGAAGGATGCGGTCTGGCTGGAGCTCGACTACCACTGGCAGGGCCAGACCACCGCCCGCAAACGTGTTGAGGTCTTCGTGGCGGGTGACGCGGGCCGCGTCTACCAGCTCCTCGTCGACACGACGGCGACCGGCGATCACCTCGCCAAACAACAAGAACTCTTCGAGACGGTCCGCGCGCAACTGGTGACGGACGTCGAGTAGCCTACGCTCGGCTGCGGCGTGCCACCCGGCTCAGAAGACGTGATGCGCTCGGGCATCTGCGCGAGGCGACCGCCAGCGCCGCACAACGCTCCCGCCGCACCTTCCGCACCCTGTTGGCCGGCGGGGGAAATCCAACCGGGAACGCAAGGGCATCCTGGCCTGCGTGTACGACGGCGAACCCGCCGTCCGCCGCCCGCACGCGCGGGCGACCGACCCGGGTGTCCTGTCGCAGGGCCTGTTCTACGTGGCGTGGCTGATGGACCACCGCGAGGAGTTCGAGGCCCTGGTCCGCGAGCAGCACGGGACACGGCGAGCGGTGGGCCGACCCACTGGCGCCCGCCTTCGTCAGCATCGACCGCTGGGGCCACGTCACCGGCGGCATGGGCCCCGACTTCCTCACTCGTGCCATCAAGCGCATCTCCGCCTGCGCCGGGGTCCCGAGCGCCTGGACCGGGCATTCCCTGCGCATCGGCTTGGCCTCCTTCGCCGCCGCACGGGCCGCGACTCCATTAGCCTTGCCGATCAGGGCGGCTGGGCCCGGCACTCCCGCTCGATGCTCGGCTCCATGCAGCGCGAGGACGGCTGGGACGACAACGCCGCCGCGGGCCTCATCTGACCCCGCCTGCGGGCTCATGACGCTGGAGGCAGCCTTTCAGCCCCTGTTGGGTCCGTTGGGCCCAACAGGGGCTGAGGTGCATTTTCGGCGGAGAGCTCCATGCGGAGGAGGATCGAGCCGCTGCGCCGACAGGGAGAGTCGGGGTTCCTTGCCTGCACGTGCTCGCACCGGTGGTGCTCGGCGGGGAGCGCCACCACCCCCATAGCCTCGGCGACAGCCGGGAAGAACGCCCTGCCGTCCTCGGACCGCGGCGTCATGTTCCAGTCGTATCCGCCGCGGCCATGCAGGGCGAACCGGACCGTGCGGGTGCCATATCTGTGGTGCTGCCACGGTCCGGTGACCCGGATCTTCGTGACGAGCCCGAGACGGCACTGGTCGCGGACCTTCCAGACCAGGCGGGCGAAGTCGCATCCGTCCGCGGCGCGGACCAGGGCCCACCCGGTGCTCAGGAACTCTCCACACCTGCTCGCTGAGGCCCCCACCCACCCGTCGCCGCAACACCCTCCTCATGCGGTCCTGACCGCTGCGGCACAATCGGGGTCGACGAGGCGGGCAAGGGTGGGGGTGGGAACGTGGGGCTTTTTGGTTCACGAAGCCGACGTAGGGGCGTACCGAACGAGCCGGCGCTACTGGCCGCTGCTGCTGAGAATCCCGGTGGCAGCGTCGCCGAGATCAACCCGAGGTATGTCGACGACCCGAACGGCTACGTACCTCCCGAGGCCATCCGCGGCGCGTGGGTGGTGGATGGCAGCGGGAAACTGACAGGTGAGTACCAGCAGAATCCCCGTCACGGGGTGCCACAGGACGACTTCAGCAAGCTCACCGATCCTGATCACTGGCTTGGCTGGCTTGGCGACGATCCCGCGATGGCCGTCCGGGAAGGCATCGAGGAGTCCCTGCGCGCCCAGGTGGCAGACGCGGTGGTCGAGTGGGTGAAGATCCTTGAAGCGCCTCGGTTTCTCACGGGTGGGCGTCCACGTTCTGAGGATGAACAGGTCATCCTGGTGACCCGCGCGGCACTCGCCGCGCCGTTTGCGTTGTCCGTGCGGACAAAACAGCACGGGCGTTCCGTCCTCGTGGGAGTGTTCTCCTGGGCGGCGGTGAACCTCTCACGGCCCGCAACGCGGAAGGATCGGCACTGGTTTGACCTGGGCGTCGGGCTGGAGTGGGCCGGTGAACGGCTTCAAGAGCGGATCTACGAGATTGATGGTGAGGACGGCACCCCGGAGCGGTAGAGAGGCAGTGCCATTCTGTACTGCTCGGTCGGTACGCCTTGGGCCCGGTCGGCTGATCCGGCGCTTGCCTCAGACGGCCGGGCGCGGATCCCGCGACCGCAGCCTGCGTGCGAGCAGGCCGAGCAGCACGGCGTTGAACAGCCCGGACAGGGCCACCCCGATGGAGAAGATCAACGGGCTCAGCCAGGCGATCGAGGAGTAGTACTCAACGGGCGCCGACACCGCCATCGCGAGGATGCTGAACGGCGCCGTGGCCATGAGCGGCCAGATCCCGGCGAACCCGGGGTCCGGCAGTACGAACGCGGCGCACAGGAAGAACCCCAGCGCCACCGCGACCACGGCGAGGTATCCACGCGCGAGCCAGTTGTCCACCGCGGGCGCCAGCAAGGCCCGAACCCCCTGCGGGCGGGGGCGCGCAGGGCCGGTCATGTCCCTTCTCTTCTGCTCGGCCGGGTCCGCGGCGTTCGGGAGGGGCTCACGTGCGCCGGTCGGTGTGGCGGTCACGGCCCTCGTGGCGAGTGCGCCGAGCACGGCAGCGTTCACCAGGGCGCACAGGAGGAGCCATACGGCGAAGACCGCGACCGCCGTCACGTCGGCCGCCCCCTCGACCCCGGCGCCGGGGTCGAGAGGGAGGAACATGCACAGGAAGGAGAGGGGCGCCGTCAGCAGCAGAGGGCTCCCGGCGAAGGCGCTCTCCGGGAAGAGGAACATGACCGTGAAGGAAACGGCGAATACCGCCAGATAGCCCCGGGCGAGCCAGTTGCCCGAAGCAAGCGCAAGAAGTCGGCGCAGGCGCGAAACACGGCGGGGGCGGGACGCAGTCGGCATCGGTTGTTTCCTCGGGTCGGTCCGTTGGTGATCTCCACGGTGGACCGCGGGTCGCGCTCCGGCATGAGTACGGGTACTCACCGGCAGGGCCGCATCATCCTCACGCGTCTGCGCGAGACCCTCACTCTGTGGTGGTCGCGTCTCAGCAGGTCCGCGAATCCCGTTCGTCGGCCTGGCACCGTCCGCAGGTCAGAACGCCATGAACGGGGAATCAAGGTGAGCAGATCCGGGGAACCTGCGCGCGCCGGGTGGGTTCAAGGCTCTGACCGGATCTGCGTGAACGCTCCTGTAGGTTCTTCCGGACTCGCGTGGGCGGGTCGCGGCGGAGACGAAAGAGACTGACCGTGGCTGACGATCGGCTTGATGCCGAGTGGCTTCGCGGCTGGTGCGTGCAGGCGGATGCGGCGCTCGCGAAGCTGATGGCGTCGTTCCAGGCGCGGTTTGGCTTCGAGCCGGGCAGTAACGTGGTCGTGCTCGCTTCGGAGGAGAGCCATCAGGCCACCGACGCGCTCGTGGAGCTGACGCCGATTCCCTCGGATCTGACCACGATGTACTGGGTGATCGACGAGGTCTCCTTGCCCGATGTGGAGAACGGCTACTTCGTCCACCCGGCCCCGCTGGTCGCGGACCACTTCCGCGAGTACGGGGCCGTCCAGATCGACGGGGAAGAGCCTGCTCTGGTATTCGCCAGCGACGGGGGCGGCCATCTGTTCGCACTGGCCGGCTCCGGGCGGATCTGGAGGTCGACCACCGCCTCGTGGCTCGATCAGTTCGACCTTGCTGCATCCGGTCTTCAGGAGTTCTTCGAGGGGCTGTCTCGGCAGATCAGCTGCCAGGCCTGACGGCTGGTCGAAGGGCGAACCCGCTCAGGTCCGGGTATGGATGCGATCCTCAGGAGCCGGAACGAGGCCCGGCCATACGCGGAAGCATCGCGCCAGGTCATGGGCCCGGGCGATGTCCAGGCAGGCGATCCTGACGTCGAGCGGCTTCTCGACTTCCTGGACGCTGCCGGCTGTTCAGGTAGGGCTTGAACGGTTGCAGGAGCCTGGCCTTGTGGATGCCGAAGTCCTTCGTGGAGGCGAGGAGTTCGTCCGGCGGCGTGGTCTTGGAGCGGCGTACGGTCTTGCGGTCCAGGTCGAGGTGGCGGGCGATGGCGCTGATCGTCCACTTCCGGTCCAGCACCCGGTGGACGTCCGCGTAGCGGTGCGGGTGCGCTCGACGGGAGGTGGCGAGGCCGAGAGGTTCTGGAGCGGGTGCCACCTGTCCACCACCTCGATCGCCCGGGTGTAGGCGCCGGCGCGGTCCCGGCAGATGATCTCCGCGCCGAGGTGTTCGCGCAGCCAGGCGGAGTAGGTCTCCGAGGTGCGGTCCGGGAGCACGTCCACCACGCGGCCGGTCTCGACGTCGACGAGGATGGTCCCGTTGGTGCGGCCTCTGCGGAACGCGAACTCGTCGACGCCCAGGGCCCGCGGCGCCCGCTCGGCGTTCAGTCCCACCGGTCACTGCCGGTGTGCCAGCGCGCGGTGGGGCCGTCGCAGACCGTCCAGGGCGATCTCCGCGAACCGGCGCCAGTCTCCGATCTCATTGTGGCTGAGCATCGCTACGGCACCCACGCTCATATACAGGTCCGCGACGGTCACGTCGGCGCGCAGCGTGCCGTCCGATCGCCCCCGCTCGACCAGCCGCGCACCCATCGCGAGCAGTGCCTCACCGACCTCGCCCCGCGGGGCCATGCCGCCGAACGACGCCTCGATCACGCCCGAGACCGCGCGCCCCTCCTCGTGCATCTCGCCCACGCGCGTCAGAAGCGCCTCCACCGCCCCGCACGCGTCGGGCCGCGCCGGACATTCCTCCTCCAGGAACGAGAGGACCTTCGCGAATCGCTGCTCGGCGACGGCCCCGACGAGGGCCTGTCGGGTCGGGAAGTGCCGGTAGACGGTTCCGACGCCGACCCCGGCGGCCCGGGCGACCTCCGCCATCTGTACCTCGTCGCCGCGCTCGGCGAACAGTTCGTGCGCAACGTTCAGCACGCGCAGGCGATTTCGCTCCGCGTCGGTCCGGGAGGGTCTTGACATGCCGCTGTTTCCTCTGCTCACCTTTAAACGGAATCGGATTCCGATTCCGCAGTCGTTGAGGGAAGGATACTCATGTCCGAAGACCGATTCATCCTGCTCGACCCCGGCGCTTCCCGACCCACTCGCGTACCGCTGCCCCCTGCGACGACCGTGAAGGCGAGGACGGAGGACACTGAGGGCCGTTTCTCCTTCATGGAGGTGGTCGTCGCCCGGGAGATCCCGCGCCACGTCCACCACGTGGCCGACGAGTGCATCTACGTGCTGTCAGGGTCCCTCGGCGTGGAACTCGGCGACACGGACCACACGGTGACGGCCGGCCAGTTCGTCCTGCTGCCGCACGGCGTCCCGCACGCCCTGCGTCCCGTGAGCACCCCGCCGCCCCGTGTCCTCCAGATTTCCTCGCCCGGCGGCTGGGAGTGCTACCTGGAGGACCTGTCCGAGCACGTGTCCGGAGCCGGCCGCCGGAGCCGCCTCGACGCCACGGCGCTGAACCGGATCGCCGCCCCGCACCAGATCACCTACGAGGAGCCCGCCGCCCCCGCCTAGGCGTATTGACCTGCAACGTTGTTGACGCGGTTGATGGGCGGGTGTCCGTCGAGTGCGGTGTGGCAGAGGTCGTGGCTGCAGGTGTGGAGGAAGTCTGTCAGGGCTTCGGTCCGCTCGGTGTTCGAGGTGGAGGGCCCCAGGTAGGCCCACTCGTCGAGGAGGGTGCGGTTGAAGCGTTCGGCCTTGCCGTTGGTCTGCGGACGGTTGGGCCGGATCTTCTTCCGGGCGATGGCGGCTGAGGTGAGGTTCTGGGTGAACGGCTTCGATGTGTTGCAGGCTCCGATGTCGGTCAGGACGCGTGCGACGGTGATGCCGTGGGCTGCGAACAGCATCTCGCTCCGCGGCCCTCACGTACGGTCGACGAGCTGTTCGAGGCCGAGCTCCCCGACATCGTGACGCCCGACACGGCCGGCTGAGCCCGGATCCGCGGGAGGTCAGGAGCGCGAAGCGTGGCCGTGTTCACCGGTTCACCAGGAGTCGCGGAAGGGCGGTGCCGTGGGCGCGGGGCCCAGGGTGGTGGTGCCCGGCGCCGCTCGGTGGCCGAGGCCGGTGCGGTACGCGTCGAGCGCGGCCTCCGTACGGCCCGTACGCCGCAGCAGATCGCCCAGCAGCCGGCACAGATCGGCCAGATCGCCCGCCGCCCCGCTGCGCTCCAGCAGGGCGAGTGCCATGACGTAGTGCTCCTCGGCGCGCTCGTCCGCGCCCTCCTCCTCGGCGATCAGCCCCAGCAGCCGGTGGGCGCCCGCGGCGTGGACCGCGCCGCGTCCGTCACCGAGGTCCGTACCGAGCTCCAGCAACCGGGACAGCAGGGCAACCGCCTCCTCGCGCTTTCCCCGGCGGCGCAGCACATCGGCCAGTTCGACCTCGACCTGTGCGGTGTAGAGGGCGGCGCTGCGGGCGGCGAGCATCTCGCGGGCGGTGCGCAGCTCGCGCTCGGCGTCGCCCAGGTCGCCGTTCTGGGCGTGCACATAGCCGCGCATCCAGTGGCAGTGGGCCAGCTCCGTACGGGTCTGCAGTTGCTGGTAGAGGTCCTGAGCCTTGGCGAGTGAGGCGTCGGCTTCGGCGATCCGCCCCTCGGCGAGCAGAGTGCGTGCCACGCTGCGATGCATGCCGGCGACGAGGGCCGGGTCGGAGACCTGCGGGGCCAGAGCCAGGGCGAGTTCGGCGGCTTGGGCGGCGCGGGCGTGCGCTCCCATGTCCATGTACGGGCCGATGGAGGAGGCGTACAGCAGTACGAGGGCATCCGGATCGTGCAGGCCCTGGGCGTTCAGTTCGTCGATGGCGGTCTCCAGGACGTAACAGGCGTACCGCAGTTCACCGGCGAGAAGGTGTGTGACGGCCCGGCCGCGCAGGGCGCGGACCCGGCGGGGGAGCGGCTCACCGGCCGCGGCGAGGGTCCGCTCCGCCGCCTCGAAGTGCTCGCGGGCGGCGGTCAGTTCACCACTCTCCAGGGCGCATTCGCCGAGCCCGGTGAGTGCTTCGACCCGCTCGGACGCCAAGTCGAGCTCCTCGGCCTCGGCGAGCAGTTCCCGGTAGCGGGCGGCCGCCTCGCCGAGGGTGCCGGTGGCGAGCAGACGGCGGGCGTCGGTAAGGGCCAGGCGCAACTCGGTGGCGAGGCGGGCGGGACGGCCGGTGGCCAGTTCCTCGTACGTCGTGCCGAGCCGCTCGGCCAGGAAGCGCAGGGCGGTCTCGGAGGGACGGACCTTGCCGGCCTCCAGTGTGGAGATGTACGAGGCCGTGTACGCGGGCTCGGCCAGTTGCCGCTGCGTCAGGCCTCGTCCAGTACGCAGGCGCTGCACGCGCTGCCCGATGACAGCCGATTCGTCCATGGTGCGGTCCTCTCCCTGCGGTTTCCCCTCTGCAAGGGCATTGTGCGGCACTGACGGAGGGCCCTAAGTTAAGCGTCTTGTTAAGCGCGTTGATACACATACTTAAGTCGCTTGTTCCGGGGAGAGACTGTTGCGCCCGTCCATACGCATATCCATGGCGGCGGCCACGGTGGCCGCCGCCGTCATGACCGTCCTCGCCGTCGCCCCCGGCTCCGCTTCCGCGGGCCCCGGCCCGGAGACGACCGGTCGGGTCAAGGTCGAGATACCCGGCCACGAACACGCCGCCAGCGGGGAAGACGGCCACCACGAGGCCGGCTCCGGCTACACCTGGGTGCCGTCCGCCAAGGGCGGCCCCGGGGCCCGTGCCTCCGCCCCGCTCTCCGCGGCCGAGACCCGGGCCGACGGGGACGTCACCCAGGTCATCGGCAACGGCCCCACCGCCGACCGCCTCGACGTGGTCATCGTCGGTGACGGCTACACCGCCTCCGAACAGGCACAGTTCCACGCCGACGCCATGCAGAAGTGGGCCGAGGCGGCTGCCGTCGAGCCGTACACCACCTATCAGAACCTCTTCAACGTCTGGACCGTCGACGCCGTCTCGAACGACTCGGGCGTCTCCGGCGACCCGGGCCGCGACATCGTCAAGGACACCGCACTCGGCTCGTACTTCTGGTGTGAGGACGTCGAGCGGCTGCTCTGCGTCGACGAGCAGAAGGTCGACTCGTACGTCGCCAAGGCCCCCGAGGCGGATCTCGTCATCGTCCTCGCCAACAGCACCAAGTACGGCGGCGCCGGCTACAACACGCCCAGCAAGACGCTCGGTTACGAAGGCATCTCCACCGCCGCCGCCCGTAACGACAGGTCCGGCCAGGTCGCCATCCACGAGACCGGCCACTCCCTCGGCAAGCTCGCCGACGAGTACTTCTACTCCGGCTACCCCGGCTACGAGCAGTACACCGGCGAGGAGCCGGACGAATCCAACATCTCCACCCTGAGCGCCGACGCCATGGCCGCTCGGCGGACCAAGTGGTACCGCTGGCTCGGCGAGACCTCTCCGGACGGCGGCACGGTCGGTGCGTACGAGGGCGGCGGCTACTACGTGGCGGGCCTCGACCGGCCGACCGACGCCTCGATCATGCGGGTGCTCGGCAAGCCCTTCAGCCTCCCCGGCCGCGAAGCGATGATCGCCGGCTTCTACCGCCACGCCTCCCTCGCGACCCCCGTCACCCCCACCGAACGCACCCTGCGCCAGCTCGACACGGCGCGCGTCGCGGTGCCGCGGCTGGTGGGCGAGCGGCAGCCCGACATCCGGTGGTACGTCGACGGCGAGCCGCTGGCCGCTCGGGCGGGCCGGACCGCCGTGCCCGTCGCCGCGCTCCACCTGGACTCGCGGGACGTCCGCAGCCACCGCCTCACCGTCGTCGTCACCGACCACACGGATGCCGTGCGCGACCCGGAGATCGCCGCGACCCTCAAGGACCGGCAGTCCTGGACGGTGCGCCACTGACGACCGCTATCGGGCTTGTGGTCGGCCGGCCGTTGCCCGGCAACTGCAACGACTGCGGCGCCGGTCGACCCGCCCACCGGGCTGACCGCTGATATCCCTGAAGCCGGCTCCGCCGCTCGTGACGGCCGCCTGCCGATGAGCGTGCACGTCAGTCGGCACCCGTGCCGGAGTGCGAGTGGCGTCGAACCGCGTGGGAACAGGACCGGGCCGGACGGTGCCGTGGCTGCGGCCACCGTCCGGCCCGGATCCTTCCGGCCTGGGATGTCAGGCCGCGTGTTCGTGCTCGCAGGCGTCCTCGATTCCGTACGTCTCCCAGGCGGGGAAGTCGTCGTCGGCGGGGACCGGCTCGCCCGGGGCCATGAGGCAGGAGTTGAGGGCCGCGCGCAGGGCTTCGGTGCGCAGACCGGTGCCGATGAAGACCAGTTCCTGGCCCTGGGTGGTCTCCGGGCCGCGGGCGCCCGAGGGTTCGAACCGGGCTACCGCGCCCGCCTGCGACCACAGGCCGGTCACCCGGGGTCGGCTGGCGAGCCGGAAGAATCCCTTGGAGCGCAGGATCCGCCCGAACGTGCCGCTGTCGAGCCCCTTGGTGACGAAGGTCCACAGCCGGCGCGGGTGGAAGGGCAGGCCGGAGCGGAAGACCAGGGACGAGATCCCGTACTCCTCGGTCTCGGGCACGTGGTCGCCGTTGAGCTCCTTCACCCAGCCGGGCGCCTGCTGGGCGCGTTCGACGTCGAACAGGCCCGTGCCCAGGACCTGTTCCAGGGGCACCTGGCCGCGGACGGCGGGGACGATCCGGGCCTCGGGGTTGAGCCGGGAGAGCGTGGCCCGGAGCCGGCGGGCCTCCTCGGGGCCGACCAGGTCCAGCTTGTTGAGGACGATGACGTCCGCGAACTCGACCTGGTCCATGAGGAGGTCGCTCACCGTGCGCTCGTCGTCCTCGTACGGGGCGAGGCCGCGCGCGACGAGTTCGTCGCCGCCGTCGAGCTCCGGCAGGAAGCCGGCGGCGTCCACGACGGTCACCATCGTGTCGAGACGGGCGAGGTCACCGAGGGTCGCCCCGTCGTCCCGGGGGAAGGAGAACGTGGCCGCGACCGGCATGGGTTCGGAGATGCCGCTGGACTCGATCAGGAGGTGGTCGAAGCGGCCTTCGCGTGCGAGCCGGTCGACCTCCTCCAGCAGGTCGTCGCGCAGGGTGCAGCAGATGCACCCGTTGGTCATCTCGACCAGCCGCTCCTCGGTGCGGGACAGGGCCGCCTCGCCACCGCGCACGAGCGCGGCGTCGATGTTGACCTCGCTCATGTCGTTGACGATCACGGCGACCCGCAGGCCCTCGCGGTTGCCGAGTACGTGGTTGAGCAGGGTGGTCTTCCCCGCGCCGAGGAAGCCGGAGAGAACGGTCACCGGCAAGCGGTCGTACGACGTCACGATCAGCCCTCGGGGTGGATGAGGCCGCGCTCGTACGCCTTCACCAGACGCTGGGGCACGAGGTGGACCGAGCCGTCCACGGTCACGGGGACGAGCTGCGCTGTTGTCGCCTTCCACTGGGCGCGGCGGTGGCGGGTGTTGCTGCGGGACATCTTCCGCTTGGGAACGGCCATGGGAGGACTCCTCGGTCTCGTGGGTGGTACGCCGAGACGCTATATGAAAATGGGACCCATTATTAATTTGGCCTCGGTCCGTCCGGGGGGGGTGGGTGTCAGTGCTCCTCTATGTGGCTGAGGAGAGGGTCGGTCCAGGCGATCCAGCCCCGCCCGGCCGAGCGACAGTTCGGCATCGGTGAGCAGCGCCCCGTCCAGCGCCTCCTTGATGTGGTCGACGTCGAGGCCCGCGCCGGTGAACCTGATCTCGTTGCGCCGCTCGCCGTGCCAGTCGTGCCAGAAACGGCAGGCGAGGGTCCGGCGCTGGGCGGAGACGGCCTGACAGGCGTGGCCGTCGATCCTGCTGCGCCACGGTCGGGTCGCCGGTCGCCGCGGAGGAGACGTTCCCCCCGGGGTCCGCGTCGGGATCGGGCCGAGGTGGTGCGATGCAGGGTTTCGGACGTCGGGTCGGGTCTGGTTACCGGAGCGTGTGTGTGGGGCGGGCCGCTGTGAACGTCCGGGTTCCAGTGCGTACGCGTGCGGCCCCTTCCGGCCTCCTGTGTGCCGTTGAGGTGCCGCACGCGTACGGATACGGTGTCTCGGCTGCTACCAGGACGACTTGGTCAGGCCGGGCAGGAACCCGGCGTGTGCCTGCTGTCGCGTGCGGACTCGGGAGAGGCCGAACTTGCGCAGGTAGCCGCGGGGGCGGCCGTCGACGCTGTCGCGGTTGCGTACGCGGGTGGCGCTCGCGTCACGCGGTTGGCGGCGGAGCTCCGCGAGGGCGGCGTCCCGTTCGGTCGCGGTGGAGGACGGGCGCCTGATGATCTCCTTGAGCCCTGCCCGCCGGGCGGCGTACCGCTCGACGATCTCCTTGCGCTTCTCGTTCTGCGCGATCTTGCTCTTCTTCGCCATCAGACCTTTCCTCCCCGTGCGCGGATGCGGGCCACGGCGGCCTCGATGCCGATCGTGTCCACCGTCTTGATCGCCTTGGTGCTCAGGGTGAGGCGGACGTGGCGACCCTCGCTGGGCAGCCAGTAGCGCTTGTGCTGGATGTTCGGGTCGAAGCGGCGGGAGGTGCGCCGGTGCGAGTGGGAGATGGAGTTGCCGAATCCCGGCTTGGCGCCGGTCAGTTGGCAGTGGGCGGACATGGGTGGTGCTGCCTCTCTCGTTGGGGCCAGTTATCGGTAATGAAAACCGTTGTCATATACTAGCCTCATGGCACGCAACGAGATCCGCCCGGTCATCAAGCTCCGCTCCACCGCCGGCACCGGCTTCACCTACGTCACCCGCAAGAACCGTCGCAACGACCCCGACCGCCTCGTGCTGCGCAAGTACGACACCGTCGCCGGCCGGCACGTCGACTTCCGCGAAGAGCGCTGACCCCACCACGACCACCCGAAAGGTCCTGCCATGAAGCCCGGAATCCACCCCGCCTACGGACCCGTCGTCTTCCGCGACACCGCCTCCGGTACCGCTTTCCTCACCCGCTCGACGATGAGCTCCGACAAGACGATCGACTGGGAGGACGGCACCACCTACCCCGTCGTCGACGTGGAGATCTCCTCCGCGAGCCACCCCTTCTACACCGGCACACAGCGCGTCCTCGACACCGCCGGCCGCGTCGAACGCTTCGAGCGCCGCTATGGAGCCCGCTGATGCACCACGATCACCAGCTCCCCGTCGCGATCGTCGCCGGACTCCACTCCGACGCCCGCAAAGAGGTCGTCGAACGCCTCATGAACACGGTGCCGGGCAGCGTGGCCCTGCACCACGACCTCGCCGGGGCGCCGGACGGCACCGTGATCCGCCAGATCCGCGACGCCTCCGGCACCCTCGCCCAAGGCGAGACGCCCCTGGTCAACGACTGCGCCTGCTGCGCCCTCCGCGAGGACCTCGTCCCGGAACTGGAGCGTCTGGCGGACAGCGGGTTGACCCGGCTCGCCGTCGTGGAACTGTGGGACTCCGTGGAGCCGAAGGCGATGGCCGAGGTCATCGCCGCACACGGCGGCGACCGCCTCGTCGTGACGAGTGTGATCACCGCCGTGGACCCCGCGCTCGTCCTGCCCTACCTCGGCAATGGCGACGACCTGGCCGAAGCGGGCCTCGCCGCCGCCCCCACCGACCAGCGGACGGTAAGCGACACCTGGGCCCGCCAGCTGGAGTACGCGCCTGTCCTTGCCCTTGTCGACAGCGACGAGGCCGACGACGAGGACCGCGCCCTCCTCGCCCAGCTGAACCCCACCGCACGTCGCATCCCGGCGGCCTCCGTCGAACTCGCCCGGGCCGCCCTCGCCGGCTTCGACGTCGAGGCCGCCGCGGCGGCCCAGCACCCCGCGTGCGCGCTGCTGCCCCAAGACGCCGAGGAATCCGGTGTCAGCACGTTCGTCTGGCACCGCCGGCGGCCGTTCCATCCGGAGCGGCTCTACGAGGCCCTTGAGGACCTGTGTTGTGCGGCCGCCCGCAGCCGGGGCCGGTTCTGGCTGGCCGACCGCCCCGACACCCTGCTCGCCTGGGACGCCGCCGGCGGAGCGCTGTGCGTGGAGAGTGCCGGCCCCTGGCTGGCGTCACTGCCCGACGCCGCCTGGGAGATGGTCCCGCCCGTGCGTCGCGCGGCCGCTGCCCTCGACTGGGACCCGGACCACGGCGACTGCTGCCAGTACCTCGTCTTCACCTCACCCGGCCTCGACCGGGACGGCCTCGAACGACTCCTCGACTCCTGCCTCCTGACGGACGCCGAGTACGCGTCCGGGCGCGAGGCATGGAAGGACCTGCCCGCCGCCTTCGACTCCCTCCTCGACGCCGCCTGACCACCGCCCCGTAAACCGAACCGTTCACGCAAGGAGACGCCTCATGGCCCGACGCCCCGACCCCTGCAAGCCTGCCAAGCCCCGCCCCAACCCGCTCGACGCCGCCGGGATCACGTACATCGACTACAAGGACACCGACCTGCTGCGGAAGTTCATCTCCGACCGCGGCAAGATCCGCAGCAGGCGCGTCACCCGCGTGACCGCCCAGCAGCAGCGGGCCCTCGCCACCGCCGTCAAGAACGCCCGCGAGATGGCCCTGCTGCCGTACTCCAGCCGCTGACGGCAGCCAGATCCACTGGAGAGCCCCGCTGCCCGGGGGGGCGATCGGAGCGCAGAGCCAGGTCGACAGCGACGAGTACAGCCCCGATGCCCGCCACCCGCCAGACGTCGGCCGACTCGACGGCGAGTACGAGGACGGGGTGCGTGCGGTCCGACAGTCGGCCGGCTGACGGCACCCTCTAGTGCAGCGCCGCATTGGTCCTGCGAGGGTCTTGATCGCCCCGGAGGTGGCCGGGGCGATCGTTCGGGGTAGGCCGGGTTTCAGTCTGGAACCAGTACGGTCGTGTAGTCGGCCAGAGCGGTGTTGATCTCTGCCGAGTCGAATGCGGCGGGGTCGAACTGGTCGGCCGAGTCGAGGCCGAGCCATTCGAGGCGTTCTTCGTGTTCTTCGTGGCCGGGGTCGGCGAGGATCTCGACGAGATCCTCGTATCCCCAGATCCCGCCGCAGTCTTCGGGCGGGCCTGCGCGCCGGCCGGTAAGGCAGCGCGGGTAGGCGATACCGGGTTCGGCATCATTGACGGCCTCGACGAGGATGTCGTGCTCCCAGTTGTCGCCGAAGTCGTAGGTGTAGCCGAACCGCACGCCATTGCCGGGGGCGACTTGGTCGAGCCGCATCGCTGCCGCGCTACGAATCCCCAGGTCCCGGTCGCTGACCCCGTACCGCTCCCGCCCGGTCTCGAAGACCCACATGTGGTACTCCTCCCACCCGAACGCAGCCTGGATCAGATCGTGCAGCCGCCGCAGATCGGTGGCCGACGGCACCTGCAGGCGGCGCCAGATCGGAGGCCGGGAGCCGGCCAGGGTGACCTTGATGGTGTGGACGGACGTACCCGAGGTAGTTCGGGAACGGGTGGGCGGCTTCACACGCCTGGTGTTCGACATGGCCGTCATCCTGCCAGCGGCACCGGCCAGCGCATGGGCGTTGGCCGGCGGCCCACTCGCCCGCGTGACAATGACCGGCGCGATGTCGAGTCCAGGGGTGGGGAGATGCCGGTGCACAGCCCGTTCACGGTGGTCTGGGACGAGGACGAGCGAGCGACCTTGGAGCGGTTGGCCCACTCGCGCACCGCTCCGCTCCGGGGCATCCAACGAGCCCGGGTCGCGCTGGCGGCGGCCGAGGGTGTCCCGAACACCGTCATCGCCCGCCACCACGGGTTGCACGTCGCCACCGTCCGGCGCTGGCGCAAGCGGTTCCACCACGAGGGCCTGACCGCGTTGGACGACCGCTTGCGGCCCGGCCGCCCACGCCGCTACGGGCCCGAGGTCCACCTGGCCATCGTGGCCACGGTGACCTCCGCCAGGCCCGACACCGACAGCCACTGGACCCACAGGTCCATCGCCGACTCCCTTGCCGGACAAGGGATCTCCCCCTCGCGGGTCGGCAGGATCCTGGCCTGCCTGGACCTCGAACCACACCTGGTCCGCGGCTGGCTCACCCGCCCCGCCGACCCCGACTTCCACACCAGGGCCGCCGAAGTGTGTGCCCTCTGCCTGAGCCGGCCCGAAGGATCGATGGTCCTCAGCGTGGACGAGAAGACCGCCATGCAGGCCCGCTCCCGACGCCATCCCACCCGGCCGGCAACACCAGGCCATCCCGAACAGCGAGAGTTCGAATACCGCCGCCACGGCACCGCCTCCGTCGTCGCCGCCCTCGACGTGCACACCGGCCAGGTCCTCGTCGAGGACATCGACCGCAACAACTCCGCCGCCTTCGTCGACTTCCTGCGGCTGCTGGACCGGAGCATCGACCCCGCCCTTGCCCTCCACCTCGTTCTCGACAACGGCTCGTCCCATGTCGCGAAGGCCACCCGGGCATGGCTGGCGGCCCATCCCCGGTTCACCGTCCACTACACGCCCAAGCACGCCTCATGGCTGAACCAGATCGAGATCTTCTTCTCGATCCTCGCCCGCCGTCTCCTCCGCCGAGGCGAGTTCACCTCTCGAGACGACCTCGCCGACAAGATCCGCAACTTCACCATCACCTACAACGACGGAGCCAGACCGTTCCGCTGGACATACGACGGCACCCCGCTCAAGGCCACCTGACCCTCGCAGGACCAATGCGGAGCTGCACTAGGTGTATTGACCCGCAGCGTTGTTGACACGGCTGATGGGCGGGTGTCCGTCCAGCGCGGTGTGGCAGCGGTGGTGATCGGAGGTGTGCAGGAAGTCTGCCAGGGCGACCTTCTGCAACACGCTTCAGGGCTGGCGTGGGTCGGAGACGGCCTCGGCCCGGTTCCACATCGTCTCGAAAGCCAGCCTCAAGCAGGCGGCCAGTGCCGGGTGTTCGATGTAGAGCGCGGTGGTGGCACGGCTGCCGGCCACGGGGTCGGGCATGTCGCACAGGACCTGTGAGGCGTCGGCGATGACCAGCTTCAGTGGGAGCGCCGGTGCGAATCGGGCTTCCTCGCCCGCCTCGCCGAACCGGCGCACGTTCTCCAGGACATCCGTGTCGTCGAGCCCGTCGTGGGTGTAGACGGCGCGGGCGGTGCCGCCGGCCCGGCGTAGTCTGCGGACGGCCTTGATGCCCTCGTTGTTGGCCGCGGGCGCCACGAAGGGCGGCTTGCAGAAGCTGAGGAGTTCGTGCGTGGCCTGCCGCTGGATGCTCGCGAAGCGTTCGGCGATCGCTTTGGGGTCGCGCAGTACCTCGATGTAGTCCAAGGGGTCGGTGTGTGTCTGTCCATCGGACCAGATCGGCGTCAAGGCGGCGGCGAGCACCGTCGACACCTCGTTCAGCCGTGCCAGTGACTCCCTTTGAAGGTTCATCAGGCTGGTGAGAGCCAACTCGGGGGCCACGGCGGAGAAGGTGGCCACCCGTCCGGGACGCAGAATGGTGAGGCGTCGACGGACGAGCGCGTCCAGTACGTCGTACACGCGCTGGCGGGGGACGTCTGCGGCGCGAGCCACCTCCGCGGCTGTGAAGGACTCGCGCCTGACCAAGGTGAGGTAGACCCGTGCCTCGTAACGGGACAACCCCAGTGCGACAAGGTCGTTGACCGCGCTGTCATCCAACTCCATGGCAGCACAAGGTATACCCGGAGATCACTTACCGAAAGAAATCCTTTGCCCTCAGAGGGTATTCCCTTGGGCTCGTTCGTCACTACGTTCTGCAGTGGCCACCACTGCACGTGGTGGCAATTGCACCAGTGAACCCGTGCCACCCACCATCCCGCGTCGACGTCGCCGTCTGACATGTCATGGACGCGTCAAGCTGCAACTGTTCCGCGTCGCGGGGAGTCAACCCCCCATGGAGGGCCGTTCATTGCAATCGACCATGTCCCAACGAGCCAGACGGCTGACCCGTAGCGGCGCCACCGCCATACTCTCCGCGGTGGCCCTGATATCGGGCGGCATGCTGGCAGCCGCCTCCCCGTCCGTCGCCTCGTCCGCCCCCACCGGCGCCTCAGGCGTCACGGCCGCGCACACCCAGCGGCTCTGCTCGGAGCCGACGAAGCCCGGCTACATGGCCTGCCATGCGCTCGCCCGCACCGACGTCCAGCAGCACATCAGCCTCGCGCCGAACCTGCTTCCCTCCGGCTACGGACCCGCTGACCTGCAAGGCGCGTACGCCCTCTCGGCTTCCGCCGGTGCCGGTGCGACGGTCGCCATCATCGACGCGTACGACGACCCGAACGCCGAGTCCGACCTGGCGACGTACCGCTCCCAGTACGGTCTGCCGGCCTGCACCACCGCCAACGGCTGCTTCAAGAAGGTCGACCAGAACGGCGGCACCAACTACCCGACGGCCGACTCAGGTTGGGCCGGCGAGATCTCCCTCGACGTCGACATGGTCAGCGCGGTCTGCCCGCAGTGCCACATCCTGCTCGTCGAGGCGAACCAGCCGTCCATGGCGGACCTGGGCGCCGCCGTCAACCGCGCCGTGACCATGGGCGCCAAATTCGTGTCCAACAGCTACGGCGGCGGCGAGGACTCCACCGACCCCAGCTCCGACGCCTCCTACTTCAACCACCCGGGCGTCGCGATCACCGTCAGCTCCGGCGACAGCGGCTACGGGGTCGAGTACCCGGCGGCCTCCCAGTACGTCACCTCGGTCGGGGGCACCTCACTGACCCGTGCGAGCGGCACCACCCGCGGCTGGTCCGAATCGGTCTGGGGCACCAGCGCGGGCGGCAACGGCGCGGGCTCCGGCTGCTCCGCCTACACCACCAAGCCCTCCTGGCAGAGTGACAGCGGCTGCGCCAAGCGCACCGTCTCCGACGTCTCGGCCGTAGCCGACCCGGCCACCGGCCTCGCCGTCTACGACAGCTACCAGGCCAGCGGCTGGAACGTCTATGGCGGCACCAGCGCCTCGGCGCCGATCATCGCCTCCGTCTACGCCCTGGCGGGCACCCCGGCCGCCGGCACCTACCCGTCGTCCTACCCGTACGCCCACACCACTTCGCTCAACGATGTGACCAGCGGCGCCAACGGCTCCTGCGGCAGCAGCTATCTCTGCACCGCCAAGTCCGGCTACGACGGCCCGACCGGTCTCGGCACCCCCAACGGCACGGCAGCCTTCGCGGGCGGCTCCACCGGAGGCAACACCGTCACGGTGACCAACCCCGGCAGCCGGTCCACCACCGTCAACACGGCCGCCTCCCTGCAGATCCAGGCCACCGACTCGGCGAGCGGGCAGACCCTCACGTACAGCGCCACCGGACTCCCGCCCGGTCTGTCGATCAACACCTCCACCGGCCTGATCAGCGGCACGCCGACCACCGCCGGCACCTATAACGTGACGGTGACCGCCAAGGACACCACCAACGCGAGCGGCGCCACATCGTTCACCTGGACCGTCACCCCGGTCGGCGGCGGCTGCACCGCCAACCAGTTGCTCGGCAACCCCGGCTTCGAGACCGGCAGCGCCAGTCCCTGGACCGCCTCCGCGGGCGTGGTCGACAGCGGCAGCGGGGAGGCGGCGCACTCCGGCTCCTGGAAGGCCTGGCTGAACGGCTACGGCTCCACGCACACCGACTCGCTCTCCCAGTCGGTGACCATCCCGGCGGGCTGCCACGCCACGCTCAGCTACTACCTGCACATCGACACCGCGGAGTCGACCACCGCCACCGCCTACGACAAGCTGACGGTGCAGGCCAACTCCACGACCCTGGCCTCGTACTCCAACCTCGACAAGAACACCGGCTACGTGCAGAAGACCTTCGACCTGTCCTCGTACGCGGGACAGACGGTGACCCTCAAGTTCACCGGAACCGAGGACTCCAGCCTCCAGACCTCGTTCGTGATCGACGACACGGCGCTCGACATCAGCTGACCGCTCCGTGAACGACGGGCCCGGACCGAAGGCATCGGTCCGGGCCCGTCCGTCCGCGGGGCGCCTCCCAGGGCGGTTCAGCCGACGACCACGGTGACCTGCCAGCGCGAGATCGCCGTACAGCTCATCGCGCCCGGCGCGGCCGACGCGGGACAGTTCCGGACCGCGGACGTGAGGACCGCCTGACCGGCCGACTCGCCTCGGAAGACGTGATCCGGAACGGCGGCAAGCGCCTTCCCCGTCACGATCACCGGCGTGTCGGCGGATCCCGGCAGCGACACCCGGACCGTGCCGTGCAGGTCCAGGCAGACCCGATGACCGTTGTCGGCCGTCGTGACGACCACCTCGCTGCTGTTCACGCAACCGGCCGATGACGAGGATCCCGCCCCTGCCGCCCCTGGCACCTGATCCACCGTGTTCTTCGCACCACAACCGGCCGTGACCAGCAGGACAGTGAGAACCACACCTACATGCCCGCGCATCCGACGTCCTCCCGTACGGAGCAGCCCGATCGACGCTAGGACGCGGCCGGCACGGTCCAGGTTCCATCGACCGGGTGCCGTTCTGGATCCCGGTGAGGTAGCTGCTCTCCTGGGCCCGCGCCACGAGTCGTGCCGATGAAGACCAGCTCCTGGCCGGCCGGGCTGTCGGTGTCACGGGCGGCGGAGGGCTCGAAGCGGGCCACGGGGCCGGCCTGGGACCACAGGCCCGTTTCGTGCGGGCGGCTGGTCGAGCGTAATGAAAGGCTGTCCTGCTCTGTGGTTCTGTTCATGCGCTGGGTGGGGGTTTCAGGGGGGCCTCGGGTCCGTGCTGGAAGTCGGGGTCGACCTGGGTGGCGAGCGTCGGCGCGTGCGGCCGGGTCGAGCACCCGCAGCAGGATCCGGTCCAGGGGCGGCGTGTGCGCCCACCAGGACGGGTTGCGCCGGAGCGTGATCGTCTTCCCGGTCTGTCGATCCGCTCGGCGGCGAACGGCCCCGCCGTGATGAGCTGCAGCGAGGTCGAGGTCAGGTCGGCCGACGCGAAGTAGGAACGGTTCGGGGCGGGTTGACCGTCGGCGCCGTCGTCGCAGGCGCGCGGCAGGATCGGCCCCGCGAGCTGCCAGGTGACCACCCGGGCGCCGTTGACCTGGATCGGGTTGTAGTTGGTCGGCAACGCGTCCACGGGGACCCGGAGTTCGCCGCCGTCCCGTAGCTCGGACGTCGGCCGGGCGTTGATGTCTTGTGCGCCGCGCGGGGTGGATCGCGGTGGAGCGCCGTCGGAGTCGTCGGGTGAACTGCAGGCGCTCGGCGGGATCAGACAGCAGGCGGCCGCCGTGGCGGCGGCCGCGCGTCGTATCCGCCGGGGAACACGCGGTCGTGTCCGCGTTCCGGGCGTGGCTGTAGACGCCCTCCCGCACGGCACCGTCGGCCGGACGGACGGCCGGCGGTTCGGTCTTCCGTCAGCCTTCGGGGCGCAGCAGGCCGCGCCCGTACGCGCCGGGCATGGCATCAGGGTGCTTTCGGCGCCCGGTCCCGATACGGGACCGGAGGCTCGGGGATCCGTTCGCGGGTGGCAGCGTCCACGGCCAGTGCCGCGCCGGGGGTTCCAAGGGTGCCGGACGGGTGCCAGGTGCCCGTCACTCTCACCCAGGTGTCCGCGGGTGGTGCCTCGGTGCCGTACACGGCGATCTTCAGGGACTGTGAGTCGGCCGCACAGCACGACATGAGCAGGCGGGTCAGCGACCAGGTGCCGTGCGGGCCGGGGGTGACGAAGCCCTCCATGACCACGGTTCGTCCCTTGAGGCTTTCCTTTCGGTCCTGTTGGGCGCGGGTGATGAACTCGGTCAGGGACAGGGGGACCGGATCCGAAGCTGGGAGCGGGTCGAAGCGGGAGATCTCTTCGACGGTCACCGGGTTGTCGCGTGCGGCGCTGTAGGAGCCGAGAGCCGGTGGCGGGAAGAGCAGCAGAGCCAGCACGGGCAGCGCGAGGAGCCAGGCGACGCGTGGACCGTGGGCGTGGCTGTGCCCGTGGTCATGCCCGTGATCGTCTTCGGTGGTGGCACATGGGGCCGTACGACGCGAGCGTGACCACCTGGCGGAGGGAAGCACGTCGCGCAGGCCGCCGACCAGGCCCGTAATGACCAGGATGGCTCCGGAGACGATGAGGAGCGGCTGGAGCCCTTCCTTGACGTAGCGCAGATAGAGGCCGCTGAACAGCGAGATGCGCAGCACCGCGATTCCGGCGACGAGAAGGAGCATCGACTGGCGGCCGCGGTTCACAGAAGCCACCACCCGGTGACGGCGCTGCACACAACGGCCACCACGGCCGTGGCGGCGGAGAAGCGCAGGGCGAAGGCGCGGCCGAACGTGCCGGCCTGCAGGGCGATGAGTTTGAGGTCGACCATGGGGCCGATGACCATGAAGGCGAGTCGAGCGGTGGGGGAGAAGCCCGTCAGCGACGCGGCGACGAAGGCGTCGGCCTCCGAGCAGACGGCGAGCGCGATGGCCAGGACGGCGAGGAACACCACCGACAGCCAGGTCGATCCGGAGAAGGTGTCCAGTACGGAGCGCGGCACGGTGACGTTGAAAGTGGCCGCCGCCATCGCTCCGAAGACGAGGAATCCGCCCGCGTGCAGGAAGTCGTGCTGAAAACCCTGCCGGAACTCCTCCCAGCGGCTCTGCCCGTCCTCATGGCCACGGTGTCGGGTGGGCATGCGCAGCCAGTCCGGCCGCCCGACCTTCAGCCACAGCCATCCCATGGCCGCTGAGGTGGCCAGCGACGCGATAAGCCGTGCCGCGACCATCTTCGGGCTCTGGGGGAAGGCAACGGCGGTCGCGACGAGCACGATCGGATTGACGGCGGGCGCGGACAGCAGGAAGGCGAAGGCCGCGGCGGGTGCCACTCCTCGCCGGATGAGACTGCTCGCCACGGGGACGGACGCGCACTCGCAGCCGGGCAGCACGATGCCCGCGACGCTGGCCACCGGTACCGCGAGCACGGGGTTCCGGGGAAGAGCTCTGCTGAACGCGCGCGCGGGTACGAACGCGTTGACCGCCCCCGAGATCAGCGTCCCCAGGATGAGGAACGGCAGGGCCTGTACGGTGATCGCCACGCAGACCGTCTGCCAGGCCCGGAAGGCGGGGTGGTGCAGCCACGAGCCCATCCCCGTCGACCAGGCCAGCCCGGCGACGAGCAGCAGTGAGACCGTGCCGATGAGCAGCGTTGACACGGGCGCACGATGCTTGGGGGAGCGACCGGCCTCGGACGGTGGAGAAGGGGCGGTTGCCAGGCGTTGCATGAGTCCTTCTGCATCGTTCACGGCCGCTCCGGAGGTCTTGCGGGAGGGCATCACGATAGCCACGTGGTCACTCGCTCCTTGGCAGCACGCCTTTCGGACATCTGTCCGACCGGGGGTGGTGCGCGGGGCCGCCACCCCGATCGGCATGGGCTGCCGCGTCTGAGAACGCCCCGACTGCCCGCCAGCGCGCCGCCCCGCCCCTCGGCCACCCCTTCCGCATCGACCAGAACACCAGCAGCTTCATGCCGTACCGGATCGCAGATCCACCGGCCTGAACCTGGGGAAGGGTCGCCTCCGTGGTGACGGCGTCCAGGGACACAGGGGAAGGCGTTGCCTCTCCTTGCGGGCATCGTTTATGGCGGCCGTGCGATCCTCGAATCGGACGGGGACTTCTTGGCTGCTTCAGCCCGACGCTGGAACGCACGTGGCGCTCGCTCAGCCCGGGAACCTGCTCGACGAAGGTCGTCCGTCGGCACCGAGCGCGGTCACAGAAGAAGCGGCGCACACGCAGGCGTATCGCCAGCCTCCTTCCGGCAAGCGGCCGTTCGGCCGGCGTTCGCCCGTAGGAGGAGTGCCTCCGTCTTCCCCGGCTTCCGCAGCTCGGGCAACGGGCTGGCGGGCCTCACGCGGCCACCTCCACCAGCACGACCTCCGGGCCGGCGGTCAGCCGTTCCAGTTCAACATCGACTCCGGGGAACAGAAATCTTCGATCGAGCGGCGAACCACTCGCAGGTGATCCCGCAGGGAAACGATCCTGCATGCATGCTGCTGACCTGGGATTTCACGAAGCTCCGGGCAGAGCCACAATTCGAGATCGGCATCAGCGCCGCGCCGACGAGCAGGACTGCACCATCGAGCTGCAGGCCCGCGTCACCGTCCGCCACTTTGGCAAGGACGTCCTCGGGCGGTTCGAGCGGATCAGGACCGACCCGCACACCCGGATCGGCATGGCCGAGGTCGACGCGGTCATCCAGCTGACCGAGCAGATCAGCGAGCTCGACGACCAGTTCGGCGGTCGGACTGCCCGGCCGATGGCTGCTGCCTTCGTGGTCAACAACATCGCCCCGTACCTGAAGGCCGACGCCTCCGACGAGGTCCGCCGGGCGATGCTCTCCGCGGCCGCCGACCACCTGTACCTGACCGGGTACATGGCCGTCGACGAGCGCCTGGACGACTACCCGCACGTCCAGTCCGGCCGGGCCGACGACCGCTACCGGGCGATGCTCGCCGCCATCCGTCCGCACCGGCGCAACGCTCACGCGCGCGAGCTGCACGAACGTGCCCGCCCGCTGGCCAAGCCCGCGCCGACCGCCTGAACATGCGCGAGCGCCAGGCGGCGGATCTGCCGGACCGTCAGCAGGGCGGCAGATCCGCCACGGCTTGCTGTACCTCGACGGCGGAGCGAAGGGCGCGGAGGGGTGGACGGGGCCACCGACGCGGGCAGCACCGCCGGCTTGGGAACCTGTCATGAAGGCGGAACATCGCACCCGGAGGCGATATTGACGCGTTCACGGCCATCGCAACTAGCATGGCGGAAGCTCCTGTTCGCTCCATGCTCGTCAGACGGAGAGGAAGAGTCGTGCGCAAGTCCCTGATGGTGATGGTTGTGGCCGTGATGGCGGCCATCGGTTTCGCCGCCCCTGCGCAAGCCACCGTGAACAGCGTGGACAGGCCCTTCAGCCTGATCTACGGCAACAGCACCGCTTCCGGAACGATCCACTTCACCGACGGGTACTCCGCCAGCGTGTCCGGCGTCGTCCACGCGGCGAGCGGCTCTCGCATGGTCTGCGCCTGGGGAGAGAACGGCAACGTGACGACCAGCGCCATCTGCAGCCCGTGGGCGTATGCGGGCGGGCCGAACCAGTCCTTCAGTGGATCGCTGCAGATCGCGCTGCCCGGCGGCGTCCAGGGGGTCTACATCGCAATGTACGACGGGAACGTCAACCCACTGACCGAGAAGTTCTGCACCCGCAACGGCTGTACGCTGCTGTACTGAGCAGACTGCCTCACCCGCTGGCCGCAGCGGACTGAGCAGGGAGCCGGCCGTTTCCCGTTGTTGCCGTGCGTTCTCCTTCCACCGGGGCGTGCCCGTCCCGTAGACCCTGCCGGACGAGTCCGGCAGGGTCTACGGCACCGGGTGATGGGCCGTGCGATGGCGCTGATCGTCCACCCCTGCTCCAGCAGCCGGTGGACGTCGCTGTGGCGGTCCCGGGTGCCCTCGACGATCGGGGTCCGGGGCGGCTCGGGAGCGGGCAGATCGATCGCCGGGGGCTCGGGGGCCGGTTCCTCCTGATCGGTGTGTCTGCGCACGCAGGAGCGGTACTGATGGCAGGTCTTCTCGATTGCGGTGGCCAGGTTCTGCAGCAGATGCCAACGTTCCGCGACCTCGATGGCGTTCGGCGCGGCCTCCTTGACCGCCTTGGTGTAGGCGCTGGCTCGGTCCCGACAGATGACCTCTACTCCCGGGTGCTCGCGCAGCCAGGCGGCGAAGGTCGCCGAGGTGCGGTCCGGCAGCGCGTCCACCACGCGGCCGGCCTCGATGTCCACCAGCACTGTGCCGTAGGTCCTGCCCCTGCGGAAGGCGAACTCGTCCACCCCGAGAACCCGTGGCGCCCTCGCCGGCACCGTCGGAGCCTCCAGCAGTCCGAGCAGACGGGTGCGTCCGGCCCGTACGTTGATCGCGCGGCACAGGCGTCCGCCGGCCCGACCTCCGAGCTCGACCGCGACCGCCCGCAGCCACCGCTCCCGAGACCGTGCCCTGGCTCCATATTGGATGCCCGGGTGGGGGCGCACTGTTCGCTGCGGCGGTTCGTCGCCGAGGAGCGTGAGGAGCGTGAGGCGGGCGACGGACCGCCGCCGGAGCGGCCGGATCAGTAGTGCGTGAGCACGAAGTTGTAGCCCTGGGCGTAGTGGGCTCCGCCCGCCGGGCAGGCGCCGTCGGTCGGGTAGCCCCAGTAGTACATGGAGTAGCACTTCTGGCAGAAGCGCCACTTGTCCTGCTGGGTCGGCGAAGGCGCGATGTCGTGCGGGAGGCAGAAGTTGAACCCCTGGGCGTAGTGTGCGCCGCCCGCCGCGCACACGCCGTTGGCCGGGTAGCCCCAGAAGAACATCGCGAAGCACTTGTTGCAGAAGCGCCACTTGTCCTGCTGGGTCGGCGAAGGCGCGATGTCGTGCGGGAGGCAGAAGTTGAACCCCTGGGCGTAGTGGGCTCCGCCCGCCGGGCAGACGCCGTCCGTCGGGTAGCCCCAGAAGTACATCGAGAAGCACTTCTGGCAGAAGCGCCAGTTGTCCTGCGTCGACTGGATGCCGGACGTGCCGGACGCGGTGGCGGAGGCCGGGGTGGCGAGCGCCCCGCCGGCCACGACGGCGCCGGCGAGACCGGCGGCCACGCCGAGCGAGCGGGTGAGGAAGGTCCGTCTGGCGGGGGGTGCTGTTCCTTCGGATGCTGTTCCTTCGGGTAAGACCGGAGAAACCACGGGAACCTCTCCTTCGGGATCATCGGCGGCACCGGCGGCCGAATGCGCCGATACCGCCGACGAGCGTCCCATCAGGTGCGGGAGGCGTCAATATGAGTGGAAATAAGGGAAGTTGACCATCCGGTTCAGGGGGTCACATGGGTTGAGGGCGCCGCCACCAGGTTCGGGTCCTGGCCCGCGCGGCGCAGCGACTCCGCGAGGAAGCCGTTCGCCTTCAACTCCTCCACCGTCGACCGCAGGAACGCCACCGTCTCCGGCGACCGCCCGACCGTTACCCTGCTGACCTGCAGCTATTCAGGATGAAAAGGGCTCACTGGCCCCCG
Source organism: Streptomyces sp. NPDC037410 (assembly GCF_055602235.1). Lineage (NCBI taxonomy): Bacteria > Bacillati > Actinomycetota > Actinomycetes > Kitasatosporales > Streptomycetaceae > Streptomyces > Streptomyces sp. NPDC037410. The sequence goes on from NZ_JBVJWR010000017.1 coordinate 184,283, forward strand.
CTACCTGCTCAGCGAGGATCTCGCGGTCACCGAGGTCGACCAACCGGATAGAGACGTACGGCGCCGACGCGGCAACACCCGCGCGATCGACGCGGCAGCAGCGGCTCATGCAGTCCTCTCCGGCCGCGCCACGGCCGAGGCCAAGACCACCCACGGCCCGGTGGAGATGATTCGGTTGAGTTTCGTTGCCACGCCTCCGTCCCTAGGGGGAGGGGGCATCGATGATCGAACTGTTTTCCCCGCGGGGGCAGGGCCCCGGGGCGAACCGTGGTGAATTCGGAAAGACTCCGTCACAGAACCGTGAACCACGCGCGCGAAGCTGGTGTCCACCACAGCGCAGCACGTGCGCTGCCATCGGGGGGAGTACCACCATGAGTTCCGTTCGCAGAGCCGCCGCCGTCCTGGTCGCCGTGTCCGCGCTGGCCCTGACCGCCTGTGGGCCTTCCGAGGACGGAGCCGCGGGCGGCGCCGGTGCGCCGAGCGCGACGCCCCCCGCCTCCACCGCCCCGTCCGCGCCGGTGAAGCCGACGCCCACGAAGCCCGCCGAGTCGGCGGAGCCGTCGGCGCCCGGCACGCCGTCGAAGCCGGTCAAGCCGTCGGCGCCCGGCAAGACGGCCAAGCCGTCGACCGATCCCGACTACGACGTCTTCCCGTGCAGCACGTACGACGTGACGTTCACGGCGAGTCTGGCCGACGCCACGACCAGCAGCTACCTGCTGAAGATCACCAACAAGTCCGGCAAGCCGTGCCGAGTGCTCGACCACCCGATCGTGACCTTCGGCGGCCTGGACGGGCACGCGAACGAGCACGGCGCCGCCCCCGGCATCGAGGACGCCATCCGGCTCGCCCCGGGCGAGTCCGCCTACGCGGGGCTCATGGGCGGCCTGAAGGGGGCCACGAGCAAGACGGTCTCCTCGATCGCGATGACCATGAACACCGAGTCCGACCTCGAGCAGGTGCCGCTCAAGGCCTCGACGCCCGGTTTCAACGTCTCCCCGGACAACTCCGTCACCGCGTGGATGGACAACGCCGAGGACGCGCTCACCCTGTAGTCGTCGTTCTTCCGCAGCCGGCCGCCGAGGTTACTCCGCGGTCGGCTGCGGCGTTTCCTCCGCGGCCGGCCGCAGCCGCACGCAGCATCGCCCGGGGCCGGGGGCCAGGCACGCCTCGAACCCGGTCTCCGCGATGCCCGTGAGCACACCGCGCAGCAGGTGCAGGTTCATGCCGCAGACCGTCTCGGTGTGGTCCTGGGCGAGCGCGTGGAAGGGACAGTTGGCGAGGGTGATCGCCGCGTCCTCGCGGTGCGGCTCGAAGCCGTACCGCTCCAGGAGTTCGAAGACGTCGGTCCGGTTCTGCTCGCCCAGCTGCGTGCCGAGCTCCTCGGCCTTGCGGTGCAGCACCCGCCGTACGGGCTCACCCGTCGCGTCGGACTCCTCCACCGCCTGGGCGAGGAGCCGCCCCGCCAGCTCGTAGCGGCGGTCCGGAAGATTGACGGTGACCTGTTTCGCCGAGCGCCGGTAGAGCTTCGCCGGGCGTCCCGCACCGGGCCCCGAGCGTCCGCTGCGACGCTCGTAGACGACGTCGAGCAGGGATTCGTCGGCCAGCCGGTCCAGGTGGAACGCGGCGGTCTTGCGGGCGAGCCCGAGCGCGGCGGCGGCCTCGTCCCGGCTCACCGGGGCCGGCTCGCGCACGACGTGGTCGTACAGCCTCCTGCGGGTCGGCTCGTCGAGTGCCGCGACGGCGGAGACGTCGGGGTCGCGTGCCTCGGGCTCGCGTGCGTGCGGCTCGCGTACTTCCTTCGGGGTGTCCACGAACACCAGTGTAAAACCCACTCCCATTGACTAAAGAGCGAAGGAGGTCTTCTATAGGAAATGAAACTTGCCTATAGAAGGAGAGGGTCATGTCCTCCGTCACCACCACCAGCAGCAGCTCCACCGCCCGGCGGCGAGCCGCGCTCGCCGACCCCGGTTACCAGGCGTTCGTGATCCTCCGTACGGGGTTCACGGTCGCGCCGATCCTCTTCGGTCTCGACAAGTTCGCGAACCTGCTCGTGGACTGGCCCACCTACCTCGCGCCGTGGATCAACGACATCGTCCCCGGCAGCGCCCAGACGGCCATGTACGTGGTCGGCGTGATCGAGATCGTGGCCGGTATCGCCGTGGCGCTCGCCCCCCGCTTCGGCGGCTGGCTCGTGGCCGGCTGGCTGGCCGGGATCATCGTCGACCTGCTGACCATCCCGGGGTACTACGACATCGCACTGCGCGACTTCGGGCTGCTCCTCGGCGCCGTCGCGCTCGCCCGGCTCGCGCAGAAGTACCACGCCGAGCGGCACTGACACGGGACAGCGGGTGATGCCGCACGGCATCACCCGCTCGTGCCGCCGTCCAGGGTCGGGCGGCCCGGGTCGGGCGAGCGCGAGGGCGAGTGCGAATGGGTGCTTCTCCAGGTCCACCACCGGAGCGCGATCGCACCGGTCAGTACGGCCGCCAGGACCGCCCATGTGGCCGGGTGGGCCCACACGGCGGTGTCGATCTGCTGCGAGAGCACGAAGACGCCCATGACCACCACGAACCAGCCGAACGCCGTGCGCAGGGCGTCCTGCGGTATGCGGCCCGCGAGACGGCCTCCCACGAGACTGCCGATCACCGCCGCCGCGGCCACGGTCAGGGCCAGACCCCAGTCGATCCTGACGCCCGAGAGGTGCCCGGCGAGCCCGGCGAAGGAGTTCATGCCGATCACGAGGAGCGAGGTGCCGACGGCCATGCCCATCGGCAGCCCGCCGAGCAGGGCGAGCGCCGGGACGACGAGGAAACCGCCGCCCGAACCGACCAGGCCCGTCACCGCGCCGACGGCGAGACCCTCCGCCGCGATCTGCCTCACGGGCGGCTCGGCCTGGGTGCCCGGCGCCCGCTCCCGGTCGCGCCGGGGCTTGCGGAGCATCGCGACCGCGGTGGCCAGCATCATCAGGGCGAAGGCTACGAGCAGGGCCGTACCCGGGACGTACGCGGCGAGCCGCCCCCCGCCGTACGCGCCGGCCATGCTGAACCCGCCGAAGAGCAGCCCGGTGCGCCAGCGGACCCGTCGGGCCCGGGCGTGCGGGACCAGCGCGGCGAGGCTGGTCACGCCGACCACGAACAGCGAGGTCGTGATCGCCTCCTTGGTGTCCTGCCCGGCCAGGTAGATCAGGATCGGCACGGTCAGGATCGAGCCGCCGCCCCCGAGGGCGCCGAGGCTGAGGCCGACGAGCAGGGATGCCGCGACGACCAGGGCGGTCACGAAGCGCTCCGGAGCTCCGTGATCACCGTGCGGATGTCGGCCCGCGGCCCGCGGTTGTACGGCAGCTTGGACAGCAGGACGCCCATGGCGCAGGAGTTGCTGACGGCCGCGTAGGTCAGGCCCGCGCCGATCGCGGTGCCGATCAGGTGGGCGCCCGGAACGAACACCCCGACCAGGCCGGTGGCCAGGACGATCGAACCGGCCACAAGCCGGACCTGGCGCTCCATGTCCCACCGCTCCGGACCACGGTTGACGGGCGCGCCGGCCGCCTCCCAGGCGACGATGCCGCCCTCCAGGACGCGGAGGTTCGGCAGTCCGGCCTCGGCCAGGGCCTTCTCGGCCTGGCCGGCGCGCTGTCCGGAACGACAGACGAGGACGACGTCCTCGTCGAGGTGGGTCAGGAGCTCGGCGCGGTGCTCGCGCAGGGTGTCCAGGGGCACGTTGTACGAGCCGGAGATGTGCGCCGTACGGAACTCACCCGGCGTCCGCACGTCGAGCAGGCGCGGGGCGCGCCCCTCCTGGACGAGCCGGTGCAGTGCGGCGGGGGTGAGGGAGGAGGCGGGAGCGGGGGTGGTGCTCATGGGATTCCACTTCGAGTCGGTCTTTGTATACCCAGGGGGGTATGCAAGAGGGTGTGAGGGGCCCCGGAGGGAGGGGGGAGGGGGAGGGGGGAGGGAGAGGGGGCGTGAGGCTCAGGCGCCGGCGGGCTCGGCCGCCTGCTCCGTCAGGGCCCAGGCGGCGTATCCGCCGAGGATGTCGGAGACGTCCTGGAAGCCGCGCTGCCGCAGCAGGCTCGCGGCGATGGAGGACCGGTGGCCACCGGCGCAGTGCAGGACCAGGGGCCGGTCGGCGGGCAGCTCGGCCGCACGGTGGGGGAGTTCGCTGAGCGGGATGTGGAGCGCGGAGGCGATGAAGCCGTTCGCCGCGCGCTCGCCGCAGGCGCGCACGTCCACGACGACCGGCGGCCGCTCGCCCGCGAGGGCCGTACGGAGGTGCGCGACGGTGATCCGGCTCGCGGGGGTGACCTCGTCGGCCAGCGCCTCCAGGGCGTCCTCGGGGTTGCGCAGGTAGCCGACAACCCGGTCGAAGCCGATCCGGGCGAGGCGGGTGACGACCTCCTCCTCCCGGTTCTGCGGAGCCATGACGACCAGCTCGGCGGTCGGGGGGAGCACGGTGCCGGCCTGCTCGGCGAAGCGGCCGTCGGCGGGGACGTTCACCGCGCCGCGCAGATGTCCGCCCGCGAACTCCTGCGGGTCGCGCGCGTCCACCACGATCGCGCCGCCGGCCCGCAGCTCGCCGAACTCGGCGAGCGCCAGCGGGCGAGGGGCCGACGCGTCGTAGCGGGCGCGGTCCTTGCGGTTCAGCTCGGCGTCGTACGCGAAGTAGCCGGGGGCGGCCGACTGGCCGGCGGTCACGAGCGCGACGAACTCCTCGCGGCCCATCGGCGCACAGGCGTAGTTGGTCGCCCGCTGCTCGCCGATCGTCGACTGCTTCTCCGTCGACAGGTTCTTGCCGCAGGCCGACCCGGCGCCGTGCGCGGGGAGGACCCGCACCTCGTCCGGCAGCCCCATCAGCTTGTTCTGCACGCTGTCGTGGAGCATCGCGCCGAGCTCCTCGGCGGTCACGCCCACCGAGGCGAGCAGGTCCGGGCGGCCGACGTCGCCGATGAACAGCGCGTCGCCGGTCAGGACGCCGTACGGCACCTCGTCCTCGGCCCGCTCGTACACGAGGACACTGATCGACTCGGGGGTGTGGCCCGGCGTCTCCAGGATCTCCAGCGTGACGTCGCCGAGGGAGATCCGCTCGCCCTCGGCGAGCTTGCGGATCGGGAACTCGGTCTCGGCGCGCCGGCCGTAGCCGATCCAGGCGCCCGTCTCGTCCGCCATCTCCAGGTGGCCGGCGACGAAGTCGGCGTGGAAGTGGGTGTTGATCACGCCGACGACCGTGAAGCCGTGCGCGGCGGCGTCGGCCAGGTACTCCGAGACGTCTCGGCGGGGGTCGACGACCACGGCCTGGCCGGTGCGCTCGTCGGCGATCATGTAGGACGCCTGGGAGAGGCAGTCCAGGTAGTACTGGGCGAAGAACACGGCCATCCCTTCGATACCCCCACGGGTATTTACGTACTCGACCGTAAGGGTGCTCCCGCAGCGAAGTCAAATACCCCCCTGGGTATTAAATCCTGGGGCAGTGAGGATCCCCCCCGGGTGTGGAGGATCTTTGCCGGACCGGCAACAACGGTGGCGCGACCCGGACGCGGTGGGCGACGGTGCCTGCGTGACCGACAACATCGCGGCGGGAACGCCCGCCTCCACCCGTACGCCCTCGCCCCCCGACGGATACGTCGGAGACCCCGCGGTGCGGGCCAAGTGGGACGACCTGTACGCCGACCGGGAGCAGCTGTGGAGCGGCCGGCCCAACGGCGCGCTCGTGGCCGAGACCACCGGACTCACCCCCGGCCGGGTGCTCGACGTCGGCTGCGGCGAGGGTGCGGACGCCGTCTGGCTCGCCCGCGGCGGCTGGGACGTCACCGCCCTTGAGGTGTCGGGAGTGGCCCTCGAGCGGGCGGCCGGGCACGCGCGGGACGCGGGCGTCACCGTCCGCTGGGTCCACGCCACCCTGACGGAGGCCGCGCTCCCGCCGGCCTCCTTCGACCTGGTCTCCGCCCAGTACCCGGCACTGCTGCGCACCCCCGACGCCGCCGCCGAACGTGCGCTGATCTCGGCCGTCGCGCCCGGCGGCACACTGCTGCTCGTCCACCACGCGGGGATGGAGAACCGGCAGGCGGACGAGAGCGGCTTCGACCCGGCCGACTACGTCTGGCCCTCGATGGTCGCGGCCCTGCTCGGCGACGACTGGACGGTGGACGTCGAGGAGGAACGGCCCCGCGTGGTCCCCGAGGGCGGAGCCGGCGCGCACCACACCCACGACCTGGTGCTCCGCGCGCGCCGACTGCGCTGAGGGCCGAGGCCTGTCTGCCGGCTCGGGACCTGGGACTTGTCCGGTCGATCATGGCTGTGGGCAGGTCGGGCATGGTGCCCGGATGAGCAGCATCGTGACGATCGCGGACGATCTTGGGTGATCTGGCTGCTCTCGTCAGTAGCGCCCGGCACCAGAGCCAGAGCGTCCACTGCTGGGTCGCGTAGGAGCTCATGTCCGGAGCCGGATGGCGACGGCCGCCGAGGTGGCCGTGCCGAGGAAGACAAAGCCGTGCTTGTCGCAGCGAGTGGCGACCGCCCGGGCCAGCGGATGGGGCCGTTGCCGTATGCCCTGTCGGCCGAGAGGCCGTCCGGCTTCTTGCGGGGCCGGCCCGGCCCAGGTCCAGGTACCCGAATCCTCGTGTTCCGCCCCCGGGGGAGGCCGCGGTGCGGACGGTGGCGTCGTCAGCGTGCGGCCGGCGGGGTGGTGTCGCGGACGAAGACGGGCTTGAGGTGCTTCTCGGGCAGGGCGTCGGGAAGTTGCTCCCAGTCGAGGACGTGGGAGACGACGCGGGCGGGGTCGACGGTGCCGGAGGCGGCCAGGGCGAGGGCGTCGGGGATGTGGGCGCGGACGTTGTCGCGGGCGATGCGCAGGGTGACACCGGTGAGGTACATGTCGAGCAGCGGCAGTTCGCCGGGGCGGAAGTGGTTGCCGGCCGACTCGCGGACTCCCTCCGGTGCGAGGGATCTGACGGCGAGGGTGAGCTGGTCGACGCGGCCGGTCGCCTCGACGGCGAGGTCGAAGCCGTGCCGGATCGGTTCGATCGCCTCGGCGGTACGCGCGCCGAAGCCTTCGGCGACCTTGCGGTGTTCGGGGTCGGGGTCGACGTACAGGACGTCGGAGGCGCCGAGCGCGCGGGCGATGCCGCAGACGTACAGGCCGATGCTGCCGTGGGCGACCACCAGCACCCGGGCACCGGGCCGGGTCTTGAGGTGGGGGGCGACCAGGCGCCAGGACAGCGACCAGTTGTCGCTCGCCGAGGCCATCGCGACCGGGTCGAGGCCGGCGGACAGCGGGACGAGCACGGCGTCGGCGTACGGGACGCGGACCAGGTCGGAGAAGAGGCCGCCCCAACTGCCGCCGATCGGAGCCCCGTACCTCGCCATGTGCGGGACCGAGGTGCAGTGGGCGGTCAGTCCCGTGCGGCAGTGGTCGCAGGCGCCGCAGCTGATGGACCAGGGCACGACCACGAGGTCGCCAGGAGCGACGGCGGTCACGTCGTCGTCGCCGACGTCGGTGCGGGCGACGCATTCGTGGCCGAGGGCGAACGGCGGGTCGATGATGTGGTGCGGCTGGAGCAGGGACGTGCGACGAGCCCTTCGGCACAGGTCGTCGCGAGCCTGGCCCGGGCCCTGCAACTGCAGCCCATGGAGCGCGATCACGCCTACCGGCTGGCCGGCCTCCTCCCTCCCCAGGAGGGAATGATCTCCACGCATGTGCCGGCGGGGGTCCAACGGATGCTGGCTCGCCTCGGGGATTTCCCCGTGGGTGTGTTCAGTGCCGACTGGACCTTGCTGTCCTGGACTCCCGCATGGGCAGTGCTGCTGGGCGACCCCAGCGCACGGAAGCACGTGGAGCGGAACCTGGTGCGGGCGGTCTTCGACGCAGGGCCCTCAGGGCTAGGGCCTGTCTGACAATTCCCGTCGGGTCCGGCCCGCCCGGCACGCACGCTCGCCGCACGGCCGAAACACCCAAGTAGCTCCTCCCCCACTCTCGGCTTCGCTCGAGCGGGGGACCCCCATCGAGGGTGTCCCGGCCGCACGCCGATCGCACGCACCGGACGACCCGGCCTGATCCGACGCGCATTGTCAGACAGGCCCTAGCTTGATCTTTAACCTGTGCGGCGAGGCCGTGGGGTCGTCGACTTCTTGTTCCGGGACGTGGCGGTGTCGGTTTTGC
>NZ_JBVJWR010000018.1:0-8703 GCF_055602235.1 Streptomyces sp. NPDC037410
GCCCCGCCCGTCCGCCTCTGCCGCAGCATGGCTACGAAGTACACCGCACACGCTCACATAGCAGTCCTCCACGACGTCAATGACCCCCCCCCCCCCCCCCCCCCCCTCTCTTCCCCCCCCCCCCTTCCCCCCCCCCCCCCTCCCCCCCCCCCCCCCCCCCCCCCCCTCCCAGGGTGGCCGCCGCCGCCCGGGGCGGCGACTCCCACGGGGCCGAGTGGCGTACACCCCCCGGGACAGGCCCAGGCGAGACACCCCGGCGAGACACCCCGGCGAGACACCCCCAGGGCCCCTTAGGGGGTCCCGCCCTCCGCGAGCCGTCCGCCCCGGGCGAGCAGCGCCATCGCCGCCGCGCACCCCAGGCCCACCGCGCACAGCGCGAGCCACGGGACCGCCGACCAGCCGGTGACGTCGAGGAGCGCACCCGTCCCCAGGTTCCCCAGGGTGATCCCGATCCCGCACACCGTGTTGTAGAGCCCGTAGTGGGTGGCGACCCAGCGCCCCCGGGACAGGGCGACGACGGTGTCCATCTCGTACGGGTAGAGCACCGCGTTCGCGACGGCCAGGACGGCCGCGCACAGCAGCAGCCCCACCAGGCCGCGCCCCAGGACGGCCGGCACGAGGAACGCCCCGCCCATCAGCGCGAGCCCGAGGACCAGACACCGCTCCCGGCTCAGGCGGCGCCGGGTCCAGGCCGTGATCCGCAGCTGCCCGGCGAGCGCCACGAGCGCCGAGACCACGAACAGCGCGGTCGTCACCCCCGTACCGCCCGCCGCGAGCGGCAGCGCCAGATAGACCTGGAAGGACAGCACGTACGAGCCGGTCATGGCGAGCGAGAAGAGCCAGAAGGTCCGGTGGGCGAGCACCGTGCGGAACTGCCCCCGCTCCCCCTGCGCGGCCGGCTCGGACACGGCCCGTACGGGCATGTACCGGAGCTGTACGAGGGTCAGGCCGGCGAACAGCACCGCCGCGACCACGCACGTCAGCCGGAACGACACCCCCGTCAGGGCCACCCCGACGAGCGGCCCGAGCAGGATGCCCGCCTGGTAGTACGCGTTGAACAGCGCGAAGGCCTCCACCCGGCGTTCCTCCCCCGCCTCCGCCGCGAGACAGGCCCGCACGGCCGGGTTGAACAGCGCGCCCGCGAGGCCCGTCGCGAGCGAGGCGGCGATCAGCATCGGCAGCGACTGCGCGAAGGCGAGCGCCCCGAAGCCGACCGTCCGCAGCGCACAGCCGGCGACGATGAGCGGCTTGAAGCCGAGCCGGTCGGCGAGCGCCCCGCCGACGAGGAACATGCCCTGCTGGGACAGGTTCCGCGCGCCGAGGACGAGACCGACGGCCCAGGCCGCCATCCCGAGCCCGTCCGCGAGGTGCGCGGCCAGGTACGGCATGAGCATGTAGAAGCCGAGGTTGATGGTGAGCTGGTTGAGGAAGAGCAGCCGTACGGCCGGGTCGAAGGTGCGGCTCTGCCTCCAGATGCCGCCCCGGCCCTTCGCGGGCGCGGTCGTCGTCGTCACCGGACACGCTCCAGGACCCGGCGGGTCCAGCCGCTGACCGCGTCGTCGGAGACGTACGCGGCGGGGTCCTCCCGTACGGGTCCGTCGAGCAGCCCGTGGGCCGCACAGAACTCGTCGTTGAAGACGGTGTCGAAGTACCGCTGCGGCCCGTCCGGGAAGACGGCCGCGATCCGGGTGCCGCGCGGCCGTGTGCGGGCCAGCCAGCCGGCGACGAGCGCGACCGCGCCGACGCTCCAGCCGCCGGTGGCGAACTGCCGGGAGGCCAGCCGGCGGGCCGCCCGGACCGCCTCCGCCGGGCCCACCCAGTGCACCTCGTCGAAGGCGCCGTGGTCGACGTTCCCCGGGTGGATGGAGGAGCCGAGGCCGCGCATCAGGCGCTCGCCGGCCGGGAGGCCGAAGACGGTGGAGTTCACGGAGTCCACGCCGACCAGTTCGAGGGCCGGGCTGGAGGTGGCGCGCAGCGCCCGGGAGATCCCGGCCGAGTGGCCGCCGGTGCCGACCGCGCAGACGAGGACGTCGATCCGGTCGAGCTGCGCGGACAGTTCGGCGGCGAGGCCCGTGTACGCGGCGGGGTTGTCGGGGTTCCCGTACTGGTTGGGCCACCAGGCCCCGTCGAGTCCTGCGAGCAGCTCGGCGACCCGGTCCATCCGGGCCTGCTGCCAGCCGCCCTGCGGGCTCGGCTCGGGGACGACGTGGACCCGGGCGCCGTGGGCGACGAGCATCCGCTCGACGATCGGTTCGAGCCCGGGGTCGGTGACGACGTGCACGGGATGGCCGTGGAGCACGCCGGCGAGGGCGAGGCCGAGACCGAGGGTCCCGGAGGTCGACTCGACGATCGGGGCGCCGGGCCGCAGCTCACCGCGGCGGCGGGCCTGCTCGACCATGTAGAGGGCGGCGCGGTCCTTGATGCCGCCGAAGTTGAAGCCTTCGAGCTTGGCCCAGTAGCCGTCGTCCGTCCACAGGACGGGGGTGTTGCCGACGGTCTGCCCGTCGACGGAGAGCGTCAGTGGTGCGGTCATGGGGGGGTACGTCCTCGGGTCGGTACGCGAAAGGGAACCTGGTCACGCGAGTGCGGGACCCGGCTCAGTTCCGGTCCACTCCGAGGGCGATCAGCAGCATGCCCGGCCGGGGGCCGGGGCCCGCGCGGCCCCGGACGCAGCGCGCGCGGGGGTCGGTGCGGTGGTCCGCCGCGTACGGCAGGACCGCGGCTCCGCCGGCGCCGGGGACGGCGAGCGGGGAGGCGGCGGCCTGTGCGGGGAGGTGGGCGTCGAAGGTCCAGGCGTCCCCGGACCGCTCGCAACCGTGCGGGAGCGCGGGGGCGGAGACGGTCGTGGTGCCGGAGGCCGGCAGGACGTGGCCGTGGGAACCGTGGCAGACGCTCACGATCAGGGCGAGGAGCGCGAGCAGGACGAGCACGGCGGGCGCCCGCCGGCTCATCTCGGTCACACGCTGATCACTCATGGTGCGCGCGAGACTACGGTGGGATGCGGCACGGCTCCAAAGAGGCATGCACGGTTTTGGCCACCGTTTACTTCAGACAGGTCCGTCAGAGGTGCCGCTCGGCGTACACCTTCATCGCGTCCCGGACGAGGACCGCGGTGCCCTCGCCGTGCTTGTCGTAGGTGGCGGTGAAGCGCGGGTCGTCGACGTACATCTGCCCGAGTCCGATCACGTACTCCCTGCTCGGCGTCGTGGTCGTGGACAGCCACGCGATCTGGCGCCGCGTGATCGCCTGCACGTCGTCGCCGTCGGCGGCCAGGCCGTCCCGCGCCGCCCGCCCGAAGTCGCGGGCGATGGCGGCCTGCTCGTCCATGAACGCCTTCTTCTGGGCGTCGGTGAGCGAGCGCCACCAGCGGTCGCCCTTCTCGTACGCGTCGCGGCCCCAGCGCTCGGTGACCTCCTCCTCGTACCGCGTGTGGTCGAAACCGTCGAACACCTCGTCGGCCATGAGTTCCTCTCCTCTCCCGGTCTTCCGCAGAGTGGTCCGCACCGACGCGATCTGGCGTCCGATGCGCTCACGCTCCTGCTCCAGGAGGGCGAGATGGGTGCGCAGGGCGGCGGAGGTGTCCCGCTGCCCCGCGAGGACCTCGGCGATGGCGGGCAGCGAGAGCCCCAGCTCGCGCAGCAGCAGGATCCGCTGCAGGCGCACGAGCGCCGCCTGGTCGTAGTACCGGTAACCGTTCGCGCCGATCCGGCTCGGCTCAAGCAGTCCGCGCTCTCCGTAGTGCCGGAGGGTGCGGCTGGTGGTGCCGGCCTTCTTGGCGATCTCCTGGATCGACCACTCCATGCCGAGAACGCTAGATCTTGACGCTGCGTAAAGGTCAAGCGAAGCAGGCGGATACACGACGAAGGCCCGGATCCAGTGACTGGATCCGGGCCTTCGTTGCTACTGAGTAGCGGGGACAGGATTTGAACCTGCGACCTCTGGGTTATGAGCCCAGCGAGCTACCGAGCTGCTCCACCCCGCGTCGGTGAACCTGACTCTACGGCATGACCGGGGCAATCACGAAATCGGTTTCCTCAGCACCCGCAGTCGTCGGAGTCGACGGGCGCGGTCAGCGGGTCGGCGGCCTTGTGCGCGGGCCCCTCCCACGTCTCGTACGCGAAGCCCTCGCGCACCCAGTACTCGAAGCCGCCGAGCATCTCCTTCACCTGGAAGCCCAGCTCGGCGAGGGCCAGCGCGGCGCGCGTGGCGCCGTTGCAGCCGGGGCCCCAGCAGTACGTGACGACCGGCACGGACCTGTCGAGCAGCTGCTCGGCCTGCTCGGGGATGAGCGCGGTCGGCAGGTGGACCGCGCCGGGCACGTGACCCTGGTCCCAGGAGGCGGTGGACCGGGAGTCGATCACCACGAAGCCCGGGTCGGTGCCCTCGGCGGCGGCGGTGGCCAGCGCGGAGGCCACGTCGGAGACGTCGGCGTGGAACGCGAGGCTGGCGGAGAAGTAGGCGGCCGCGGCGGCGGGGGAGGCCGGCGGGGTGCGAAGTACGGGGTTGACCTGGGGCGTTGTCGTCGTCATGGTGATCAATCTACGGACGATGATCACCGTGCTGAAGTGAGGATCCACGGTGGTCGGGGGCTTCGGCCGGGGAATCCCGGGCGTTCGCCACGAGACGGCGGGGATCTCACGTACCGGATCCCGAGACCCCGGTCTGCGCTGTCACATCCGCAGGACTTCATCCGTCATGACGACATGACGGGACGCGAACGGGGAGATCGACGAGTGGACCACGAGAACGAAGTCGGCCGGGAAGTCTTCGACAGCGCCGACAAGGAATTCCTGGCCCGGCGCTTCGACGCCGACCGCGGCCATCTGCGGGCGGTCGCCTACCGGATGCTGGGCTCGATCAGCGAGGCCGAGGACGCCGTCCAGGAGGCCTGGTTCAAGCTCAGCCGCAGCGACGTCAGCGGCGTGGAGAACCTCAGCGGCTGGCTGACCACCGTCGTCGGCCGCGTCTGCCTGGACATGCTGCGCTCGCGCGCCTCGCGCCGCGAGGACCCGCTGGAGTACTACGTCCCCGATCCGGTCGTCCGGGTCGCCGACACCACCGCCCCGGAGCAGGCGGCCGAGCTCACCGAGTCCGTCGGGCTCGCACTGCTCGTCGTCCTGGACACGCTCGGACCGGCGGAGCGGCTCGCGTTCGTGCTGCACGACATGTTCGCCGTCTCCTTCGACGAGATCGCGAAGATCGTGGACCGCACCCCGGCCGCGACCCGCCAGCTCGCCAGCCGCGCCCGCCGCCGCGTGCAGGACGCCACCCCGGCCCCCGGCCCCGACGCACGGCGGCAGCGGGAGATCGCCGACGCCTTCCTCGCCGCGGCGAACGGCGGCGACTTCGAGGGACTGCTCACCGTCCTCGACCCGGACGTGGTGCTGCGCGCGGACGGCGGCCGGACCCTCGCGGCCCTCTCGCAGGTCGTCCGGGGCGCCGAGGCCGTCATGTCGCAGGCCGTCATGTACGCGAAGTTCCGCAGGGGCTCGCTGCGCCTCGTGGCCAACGGCCAGCCCGCGGTCCTGTCGGTCGTCAACGGCCGCCCGGGCTCGCTCATGACGTTCACGATCTCCGGGGACCGGATCGTCGCGCTGCACGTCCTGGCGGACCCGGAGCGCATCGCCGCGCTCGGTCTCACGGAGGAGGACCTGGCCCTCGCGACGTACTGACCTCGACGGCGGCCAGGCTCCCGCGGCTCACGGTCCCCCGCCCTCGTACGCCCTCGTACGCCTGGGGGACCGGCCGGGGGTCACGTGAGCCTGGCGGCCAGCCGGCTCGTGACCGCCGCGGAGACGCCCGCGCTCGCGAGGCCGAGGAAGGCGCCCGCGACGACGTCGCCCGGGTAGTGCACCCCCGTGTGGACCCTGGAGTAGCCGACGGTCCACGCCAGGGCCGCGAGGGGCAGCGCGGCGGGCGGCAGCACCGCCCCCACGGCGGCGGCGAAGGCCACCGCCGACGCGGTGTGCCCGGAGGGGAACGACGCCGACTCCGGCATGGGCACATGGCGGCTCACCACCACCCGGGCCGCCTCCCGGTCCGGCCGCGGCCTGCGGACCAGCCGCTTGCCGAGCAGGTTCGCCGAGGCCGAGGCCACCGCGATCGCCCCGACCCCGGCGAGCGCGGCCCGCCGCGGCCGGCCCGGCACGAGCGCGAGCGCGGCCGCGACCGAGAACGAGATCTTGGAGTGGTTCGCCGCCGTGGACAGCCGGCGGAGCGCCGTGTCGAGCGTGGGCGTGGGGGTGGCGGCCACGGCGGCGTAGACGGCCCCGTCGACGGCCCGGAGATCGTGCGTCATCGCCCGGAGGATCCCGGGCGTCGTCGTGTCGGTGGTCATGCGCCGCTCCTAGCGGGGTGGGTGGTACGGGAGTTCAAGGCGTACGGGGATTCACGGCGTACGGGAGTCCCAGGGGGCTCTCCGGTCCGGCTCCTCGGGGAACGCGAGGCGGGTCAGGCGGCGCCAGTCCAGACGCGGCGGCGGCACCGGCGACCCCGGCCGGGTGCGGGGCACGAGGACCCGCAGGGCGCCGGTCCTGAGGGTGCAGACGACGGGCGTGGGCAGGGTCAGCGCCTCGCCGTCCACGGCGACGGAGATCGCGGCGCCCGGGCCGCCCCCGACCTCCACCCTACGGGCCGTCAGGACGTTCAGGCCGGTCGCCTGGGTGCCGAGGACGGCCAGTTCCGCCGCCTGGGCGGCCCCGTCCACCCGTATGCCGATCACCCCGAGCTCACCCCCGTCGAGGCGGGTCCTGCGGGCGGCGACCGCACCGAGCGGATCGGGCGCCGCGTACGGGTTGTTGCTGACGAGGAGCGCCTGCTGCCCGAGGAGCGGGGTGGAGTCGGCGAGCGCGTCGAGGCGGTCGCCCTCACCCCCCTGGAGCAGATCGGGCAGGACGTCGAGCGCGGTGCCGGCCTTCGCGTCGCGGTACTCGGGGCGCTGGACCACGTCCGCGTACACCCCGAAGGAGACCGTGTTGACGAACGGGCGCCCGGCGACCGAGCCGAGGTCGACCCGGAGCTCCTCGCCGTCGCGCAGCGCGTCGAGGCAGCGCGACGGATCGGTGCGGTCGAGGCCCAGGTCCATGGCGAAGTGGTTGCGGGTGCCGGCCGACACGACCAGGAACGGCAGGCCGTGCTCGGCGGCGACCTCGGCCACCAGGGCCTGCGTGCCGTCGCCGCCGGCCACGCCGAGCAGATCGGCGCCCCCGGCCACGGCCTCGCGCGCGAGCCCGGCGACATCGGCCGGGGCGGACGGATCGAGCAGGATCACCCGGGCGCCGAGCGCCTCCGCCCGCTCGACGAGCCGGAACCGCGCGACCTTCCCGCCGCCGGACTTCGGGTTCATGATCAGGACGGGCCGACGCGGCGGGGCGACCGGGACGCCCCGCATCAGCGCGTCCCGCTCGTCCTCCGGGCGGCGCAGGGCGGCCCGCGCGAAGGACAGCGCCAGGCCCCACAGCCCCAGGGCCACGAGGGCGTTCACCCAGACGCCCCAGGCGACGTACAGGCCCAGGGTGACGAGGGGCGCGGCCACCGCGACCGCCGCCCCGAGCATCCGCAGGGTCCCCCGGTGCGCGAGGAACCACCAGACGCCCGCGGCCGTGGCGGCGAGCCCCACGACCCCGCTCAGCAGGATCACGAGACCGCTGCCGAGCGCGGTCAGCAGGGCCGCGCCCGCACCCCCCATGGCGACCAGCGCGTAACGGGCCAGCCGCTGGGCCTCCCCCGCCGGATCACCGGAACCGCTCGCCGTCACCGACCCCACCTCCACACTCCGCGTCCACGCTTCCCCACGTTCCCCACCGCCGCCCCCGGGACGGCCCCGTTCGGAGGACGGAGCCCTCGGAGAACAAGACAGCGGCAGTACACGGAAGGTTCTCAGGGAACGCGGAGTGATACGGAGTCAGGCCGCGAACGGCAACCGGGGCGCGCGCACCTGCGCCCCCCCAACTACGCGGACCAGCCGGCACGTTACGTCGACCGACGCCCATACCCGGGAACGACGGAGCGCCCCGACCGGAACAAACCGGTCGGGGCGCTCCGCGGCAGGCAGGAGGGTCTCCCCTCCCCCACCGCTCGGTAGGCCGTGTGGGACTCGAACCCACAACCAATGGATTAAAAGTCCACTGCTCTGCCAATTGAGCTAACGGCCCGTGGACAAGCACACCCGAGCAGCATAGCCCGAGAGGGCCCCGGAACCGATCGGGTATCCGACACCGGCCGCGCCGCGGGCCCGGCCGTCGTGGCCGGGCCCCGGTCGGGCACGGGTCAGGACAGGGTCTTGTACATCTGCCGGCCGCCGCCGATCTTCACCCGGTGCCGGTCCCCGTCCGTACGGTCAGCGTTCGAAAACGGCCAGGGCCCGTACGTCACCGAAGTGTCGTACGGGCCCTGGTCAGGGTTTCAGGCGAGATCAGCCGTTGCGCTTCCAGCGCGGCTTGTCGTCGCGGCGGCCGAAGGAGCCGCCGGTCGAGCCGGTGCTGCCGCGGTGGTCGTCACGACGGCCGTACGGGCGGTCGCCGCCCGAGCGGAAGCCGCCGGCGGGGCGGTCGTCGCGACGGTCGCGGTTGAACGGACGGTCGCTGCCGCGGTGGCCGCCGCGGTCGTCACGGTTGAAGCCACCGGACGGACGGTCGTCACGACGGAAGCCACCCGACGGACGGTCGTCACGACGGAAGCCACCCGACGGACGGTCGTCGCGGC
>NZ_JBVJWR010000018.1:8801-182548 GCF_055602235.1 Streptomyces sp. NPDC037410
GCGGAAGCCGCCGGACGGACGGTCGTTGTCACGACGCTCGAAGGAACGGCCGCCACGGTCATCGCGGTTGAAGCCACCCGACGGACGGTCGTCACGGTTGAAGCCGCCGGACGGACGGTCGTTGTCACGACGCTCGAACGGACGGCCGCCACGGTCATCGCGGTTGAAGCCACCCGACGGACGGTCGTCACGACGGAAACCACCCGACGGACGGTCGTCACGGCGGAAGCCGCCGGACGGACGGTCGTTGTCACGACGCTCGAAGGAACGGCCGCCACGGTCATCGCGGTTGAAGCCACCCGACGGACGGTCGTCACGACGGAAGCCGCCACGGTCGCCACGGTCGTCGCGGCGGAAGCCGCCACGGTCGCCGCCACGGTCGTCACGGTTGAAGCCACCCCGGTCACCGCGGTCACGGCGCTCGAAGTTGCCCCGCTCGTCGCGGTAGGTCGAACGCTGCTCCTCGCGGCGCTCCTCGGCCTTCGCGGCGCGCTCGGCCTCGACGGCGGCGGCCGCGACCTCGGCCTCGGCGGCCTCGGTCACCTCGGCGACCGCGGCCTCCGGGTCCTCACCGCGCTCGCGGGCGGCACGGGCCACCAGGCGGTCGGCCTCCTCGCGGAGCTCGACGGCACGGCGCTGGAGGCGCTCCAGCTGCTTGGTCAGGTCGACGACCTCGCGCTCGGCCTGCTTGGCCGAGTTGTTCGCGGAGTCGGCCTGGACCTCGGTCAGCGAACGGGCGCCGGTGATCTCGGCGACCTCCGGGTCGAACGCGCCGGCACCGCCGACGATGTGGCGCGAGGCGTCGACGCCCGCGTCCTCCATCAGGCGGAAGATCTGGCGGCGCTGGTGCGGCAGGGCCAGGGAGACCACGACACCGGAGCGGCCGGCGCGAGCGGTGCGGCCCGAGCGGTGCAGGTAGTCCTTGTGGTCGCCGGCCGGGTCCACGTTCAGGACGAGGTCGATGCCGTCGACGTGGATGCCTCGGGCGGCGACGTCGGTCGCGACGAGCGCGTTGACGTAGCCGTCCTTGAAGTCGGCCAGGGTGCGCGTACGGGCGCCCTGGGTCATGCCGCCGTGCAGGGCGTCGGCCTTCACACCGGAGTCGCGCAGCTGCTCGGCGATGCGGTCCGCGCCCAGCTGGGTGCGGACGAAGATGATCGTGCGGCCCTTGCGCGCGGCGATGGCGGCGGTGACCGGCGCCTTGTCCTTCGGCTTCACGACGAGGACGTGGTGGGTCATCGTGGTGACGGCACCGGCGGAGGGGTCGACCTCGTGCGTGATCGGGTTCACCAGGTAGCGCTTGACCAGGCTGTCGATCTCGTTCTCCAGCGTGGCGGAGAAGAGGAGGCGCTGGCCGCCGACCGGGACCTGGTCGAGCAGCTCGGTGACCTCGGGCAGGAAGCCCAGGTCGGCCATCTGGTCGGCCTCGTCGAGGACGGCGATCTGGACCTGCTCCAGGGAGCAGGCGCCGCGGTTGATGATGTCGCGGAGACGGCCCGGGGTGGCGACGAGGATGTCGACGCCGCGCTCCAGGGCGTAGATCTGGTTGCCCATGGACGTACCGCCGCAGACGACCTTCATCTTGAGGCCGAGCACGTCGCCGTAGGGCTGGAGGGCGTCCGCGACCTGCATCGCGAGCTCACGGGTCGGGGTGAGGATGACGCCGCGGGGCTTCTTCTTCTCGGTGTGGCCGTCCGCCAGGGTGGCGAGCAGCGGCAGACCGAAGGAGAGGGTCTTGCCGGAGCCGGTGCGGCCGCGGCCGAGGATGTCCTTGCCGGCCAGGGCGTCCGGGATGGTCGCCGCCTGGATCGGGAAGGGGGTGGTGACGCCGTTCTGCGCGAGCTTCCGCACGACGCCCTCGGGCAGACCGAGGTCGCCGAAGGTGATGGTGGGCTCGGCGGGCTCCTCGGCGGAGTCGTCGGCGTCGGTGACCTCGTCGGTGACGGTGATGTCGTCGGTGACAGTGATGTCGGCCTCGGTCTCGACGGTCTCGGTGGCCTCTACGGCCTCGACGATCTCGTCGTTCTCGGGCATGACGGCGTGGTCAGAACTGAAAATGGACATGCGAAATGCGAAACCTTCCGGAGTCTCGGCACGCGCCCGTCAACTCCGTGAATTCGCAAATCGACCGCCTCAATGCGGTCAGTCACGGCTAGGGAGAGTACGCGCCACACGGCGCTCTTCGGTATCGGCGCCGGGCAATGGGATCAAACGATCTACCACCATACGCACCCTCCCCCACCTATGGCAAATCGGACTGCGTCACACCGGCTCCGCCTGCGGCGATGCCGCCGGCTCCCGGGGCGCCCCAGGCCCGTCCGCCGCCCGCATCGCACCCATCTGGGTGCCGGGGCCGGTGCTCGGCGGATCAGTGGGGTTCGAGGTCGGCTCCGGGGTCGGCTCGGGCGTCGGGTTCGAGGTGGGCTCCGGCGTCGGATCGGGACTCGGCTGGGTCGGGTCCGGCGTGGGCGTGGCCCCGCCGCCGTCCGGCCCCCCGGCACCGCCGCCGCTCCCGCCGCCCGCGCCCCCGCTGCCGCCGTTCCCGCCGGCACCGCCCGAGCCGCCGCCCTGGACCTCGTGGCCGCCGCCGTCCGGCTGCGGCTTCGACGGCCCCCCGGACCCGCCCGGGCCCTCCACCGGCAGCACCGCGCCCGGCGAGGGCTTCGCCGTGCCGGACGGCGAGCCGCTCGGGACCGGGGTCTCCTTGCCGCCGCCGGCCGCGGCGGGCCCGCCCCTCCCGGGCCGGCCGTTCCAGGACCCGGAGCCCCCACCCTGGTCCGCGCCACCGCCGTCGCTCTCGGCCGCCACGCCGTGCTTCCCCCCGGACGCACCGGGCGCCGGCTTCGCCCCCTCGTCACTCACACTCATACAGCCGCTCAGACCGGCACAGGCCGCGACGGCCAGCGCGGCGGCGGCCCATCTCACCGGGGTGGGCAAATGGCGCACGGGGGGCACCTCCAGGACACAACAAGCAGGAACGGAACGCGTCTCCCTGCCCAACTCCCCAGGCACCACAAGGGACACGGCCCCCACACAGCGACCCGATCCAGCCAGCCCCCGAACCCCGGCCCCCATACAGCGACCCGATCCGGTCGGGGGCCCGCTCAGCCGTAGCCGAGTGCGTGCAGCCGCTCGTCGTCGATGCCGAAGTGGTGGGCGATCTCGTGGACCACGGTGATCTCGGTCTCGGCCACGACGTCCTCGCGCGACTCGCACATCCGCAGCGTCGGGCCCCGGTAGATCGTGATCCGGTCGGGCAGCACCCCGGCGTACCACTCACCGCGCTCGGTCAGCGGCGTCCCCTCGTAGAGCCCGAGCAGCTCGGGATCGTCCGGCGACGGCTCGTCCTCCACGAACACGGCGACGTTGTCCATCAGCCGGGTCAGTTCCGGCGGGATCCGGTCCAGGGCCTCGGCGACGAGCTCCTCGAACTCCTCGCGCGTCATCTCCAGCACGGGCCCATTCTCCCCCTCCGGGAAACCGTTTTGGCGATACCGGCCGCCATCCCATATGCTTCTCACGTCCCCGACGCACTGAGAAGTGCGCAGGTGAGCCTCTAGCCCTCATCGTCTAGTGGCCCAGGACGCCGCCCTTTCAAGGCGGTAGCACGGGTTCGAATCCCGTTGGGGGCACGCATTACCGTGTGCGAGACTAGTGATCGCACACAAGCTTGGCTCTGTGGAGCAGTTGGTTAGCTCGCCACCCTGTCAAGGTGGAGGTCGCGGGTTCAAGTCCCGTCAGAGTCGCTGAAGCTGGAAACAGCTTCGTGGCTGGGTAGCTCAGTTGGTACGAGCGATCGCCTGAAAAGCGATAGGTCGCCGGTTCGACCCCGGCCCCAGCCACAGAGAGAAGGCCCCGTTCGAAAGAACGGGGCCTTCTTCGTGTACGCCGAAAGGGGCGGCCGTACGGGGGAGGGGCCCGCGCCCCTCCCCCGTACCGTCAGCTCTCCTTGCTCCGCTTTCCCCGTACCGCGAGCGCCCCCGCCACCACGGCCGGCACCGCGACGAGCAGCGCCCAGTCCGGCACCGCCCGGCCGAGCGAGGCGACCCGCTCCTCGACGGCGAAGGAGTCGTCCACCGACAGCAGGCCCGGCAGCGCGGTCGTCCCGTCGAAGGCCAGGAACAGGGTCCCGAGGGCGATGAAGAAGAGGCCCGAGAGCAGCGAGGTGGAGTGCACCTCGAAGCGGCCGATACGGAGCGGGCGGCCGCGCAGCCAGCGCCGCCGGCCCAGGTCGTACCGCTCCCAGAGCAGCGCCAGGACGAACAGCGGGACCGCCATGCCGAGCGCGTACACGGCCAGGAGCAGTCCGCCGTACGCCGGGCTGCCGCTCAGCGCCGCCACCGTCAGGACGCTGCCCAGGATCGGGCCCGCGCAGAAGCCCGCGAGGCCGTAGACCAGGCCGAGGGCGTAGACGGAGAGCGCCGAGGTGGGCCGGATGCGGCCGCTCGCCTCGGCGATCCGGCGGGAGGTGAACCCGAGCCCGAGGATCTGGAGGACGCCGAGGCCGACGATCAGCCAGCCGCCGGCGGTGACGAGCAGGTCCCGGTGGCCGTAGAAGAACCGGCCCGCGAGGGAGCCGGCCGCGCCGAGCGGGACGAGGGTGGTCGCCAGACCCGCGTAGAGGATGCCGGTCCTGGCGACGAGCTTCGCGCGCGTGTCGATCGAATACGCGAAGAAGGCGGGCAGGAGCAGGGCGTTGCACGGGCTGAGCAGGGCGAGGAGGCCGCCGAGGAAGGCGGCGAAGTAGCCGATGCCGGAGGTCACTGCCCGGCCTTCTTCGGAGCCGGAGCGTTCTTCGGAGCGTTCTTCGGAGCGTCCTTCGGAGCCGCCTTCGCCGCCGCCTCGATCGCCTCCGTGAAGGTCTCCAGGGACTGGGCGCCCGCGATCGGCCGGCCGTTGATCAGGAAGGACGGGGTGGAGGAGGCGCCGAGCTCGTACCCCTGCTCCTGGTCCTTCCGTACGGCCTCCCGGGCCGCCGCGCTGTCGCCGTCCCTGGCGAACCGGGCGAGGTCGGGCACGCCGGCCTCGGTCGCGAGGGCGGCGAGACGCTCCTTGCCGAAGCCCTTCTCCTTGGCGCCCTCGGCGTACGCGGCCTTGTGGAACTCCCAGAACCGGCCCTGCCGCCCGGCCGCCCAGGAGGCGCGGGCGGCGGCCTCCGACTCCTCGCCGAAGATCGGGAAGTTCCGCCACTCGATGCGCAGGGTGCCCTTCTCGACGTACTCCTTCACCAGGACGGGCTCGGTGTCGCGGGCGAACTTCCCGCAGTAGCCGCACTTGAAGTCGGCGTACTCGATGAGCACGACGGGGGCGTCGGCACGGCCGAGGGCGAGCTTGTCGGAGGCGTCGCGGCGGGCGTACGCCTCAAGCTCGGCGTAGACGCCGGCGGAGGGGTCGGCGGAGACCTCGGCGACGGCCGAGGAGCCGGAGGTGCCGGGGGCCGCCGGCTTGGTGGCCGTGTACGAGACGACGCCGAGCAGCACGGCGGCGGCCGCGACCCCGGAGACGATCAGAATCGGCTTGGACTTGGACATGCGGAAGCGCTCCTGGAGGAGTGGGAAGGGAAGGACGGCGGAGGCGAACCGTCTGCCTACACCCTCAGGACCGACAGCTCCACGGGAGACAGCGGTACGCGCGCGGGTGGCTCACGGCCCGCCGCCGCGGCCGGTTCGCAGGGGTCCGGCTGCCGGACCCCGGGCGCCGCGCGGTCGGCGGCCAGCGCCGGCAGGAGCTCGGCGAAGCCGTGCGCGCGCGGCGGTACGACGGGACCTCCGGCCCCTTCGTCGGCGGGGTGGCCCGGATCGCAGCCGGGCACGGCGGCGCCGAGGACGACGGGGGCCGTACCGGCGGCGGGGACCGGTGCCGAGGCCGTACCGGCGACCCGGGCCGAGGTCCGGGCCCCACCGCTGGGAGCGAAGGCGACCCGGGCCGAGGCCGGGACCCCACCGCTCGGAGCGAAGGCACCGCAGGCCAGGAGGCCCAGCACCAGGCCCAGAAGCGCGGCGAACGCCGCCGCCGCGCGGGTGGTGCGGAACATGCGAAACCCCTCCGGTCCGGGCCAGATGCCCGAAATACTACGCACGGCCGCTCCGCCCCCTTCGTAAATCGGTTCGCTGCTTCTCGTCCGCAGGTGCGATCCTGGATTCCGTATGTCTACTTCCTTCGCCGCCCTCCAGTCCGTCCTGGCCGAGGTCTCGCTGCGGGACTCCCACCGGCTCGGCCGCCGTCTCGAAGGCGCCCGCCGCATCCGCAAGCCCGAGGCCCGCGCGGCCGTCCTGGACGAGATCGCCGCCGAGGCGGCCAAGGCCAAGGAGCGCGTCGACGGGCGCGCCTCCCGCGTGCCCGCGGTCACGTACCCCGAGCAGCTGCCCGTCTCGCAGAAGAGGGACGAGATCCTGGAGGCGATACGCGACCACCAGGTCGTGATCGTCGCCGGTGAGACGGGCTCCGGCAAGACCACGCAGATCCCGAAGATCTGTCTGGAACTGGGCCGGGGCGTCCGGGGCATGATCGGGCACACCCAGCCGCGCCGGATCGCCGCCCGCACGGTCGCCGAGCGCGTCGCGGAGGAGCTGAGGACCCCCCTCGGGGAGGCCGTCGGCTGGAAGGTCCGCTTCACCGACCAGGTGAACCCGGACGCGACCTTCGTGAAGCTGATGACGGACGGCATCCTGCTCGCCGAGATCCAGACGGACCGCGAGCTGCGCGCGTACGACACGATCATCATCGACGAGGCCCACGAGCGGTCCCTCAACATCGACTTCCTGCTCGGCTATCTGGCCCAGCTGCTGCCGAAGCGCCCCGACCTCAAGGTCGTCATCACCTCGGCGACGATCGACCCGGAGCGCTTCTCCCGCCACTTCGGCGACGCCCCGATCGTCGAGGTCAGCGGCCGTACGTACCCGGTCGAGGTCCGCTACCGCCCGCTCCTCGAAGAGGACTCCGAGGAGTCCGACCGGGACCAGATCACCGCGATCTGCGACGCCGTCGACGAGCTGCAGAAGGAGGGGCCGGGCGACGTCCTGGTCTTCCTCTCCGGTGAGCGCGAGATCCGTGACACGGCGGACGCGCTGCTCAAGAAGAAGCTCTTCGACACCGAGATCCTCCCCCTCTACGCGCGGCTGTCCCACGCCGAGCAGCACCGGGTCTTCCAGGCGCACTCGGGCCGCCGGATCGTCCTCGCGACGAACGTGGCCGAGACCTCCCTGACCGTTCCCGGCATCAAGTACGTGATCGACCCGGGCACCGCCCGCATCTCCCGCTACTCGCACCGGACCAAGGTGCAGCGGCTGCCGATCGAGCCGGTCAGCCAGGCCAGCGCCAACCAGCGCAAGGGCCGCTGCGGCCGTACGTCGGACGGCATCTGCATCCGGCTGTACTCCGAGGACGACTTCCTCACCCGCCCGGAGTTCACGGACGCGGAGATCCTCCGTACGAACCTGGCGTCCGTCATCCTCCAGATGACCGCGGCCGGCCTCGGCGACATCGAGAAGTTCCCCTTCATCGACCCGCCGGACCACCGGAACATCCGGGACGGCGTGCAGCTCCTCCAGGAGCTCGGCGCGATCGACCCGACGGAGAAGGACCCGAAGAAGCGGCTCACGCAGCAGGGCCGGAAGCTCTCCCAGCTGCCCGTGGACCCGCGGCTCGCCCGGATGGTCCTGGAGGCCGACAAGAACGGCTGTGTCCGCGAGGTCATGGTGATCGCGGCGGCGCTGTCCATCCAGGACCCGCGCGAGCGGCCGTCCGAGAAGCAGGCGCAGGCCGACCAGCAGCACGCCCGGTTCAAGGACGAGACGAGCGACTTCCTCGCCTTCCTCAACCTGTGGCGGTACGTCCGCGAGCAGCAGCGGGAGCGCGGCTCCAGCTCCTTCCGCCGGATGTGCAAGCAGGAGTACCTGAACTTCCTGCGGATCCGCGAGTGGCAGGACATCTACGCCCAGCTGCGGACGGTCGCCAAGCAGATGGGCATCCACCTCAACGAGGAGGACGCGCCGGAGCAGTCCGTGCACGTCTCCCTGCTCTCCGGCCTGCTCTCCCACGTCGGCCTCAAGGACGTGAAGGAGAACAAGGAGAGCCAGGGCTCGAAGCGCGAAGGCACCCGCAACGAGTACGTGGGCGCGCGGAACGCCAAGTTCGCGATCTTCCCCGGCTCCGCGCTCTTCAAGAAGCCCCCGCGCTTCGTGATGTCCGCCGAGCTGGTGGAGACCTCGCGGCTCTGGGCCCGGGTGAACGCCCGGATCGAGCCGGAGTGGATCGAGCCGCTCGCGCAGCACCTGGTGAAGAAGACGTACAGCGAGCCGCACTGGGAGAAGGACCAGGCGGCCGTGATGGCCTTCGAGAAGGTGACGCTGTACGGCGTCCCGATCGTCGCCGACCGCAAGGTGAACTACGGGCGGATCGACCCGGAGGTCTCCCGCGACCTGTTCATCCGGAACGCGCTCGTCGAGGGCGACTGGCGCACCCACCACAAGTTCTTCGCGGACAACCGCAAGCTGCTCACCGAGGTCGAGGAGCTGGAGCACCGGGCCCGGCGCCGGGACATCCTCGTCGACGACGAGACGCTCTTCGACTTCTACGACAAGCGCGTCCCCGAACACGTCGTGTCCGGGGCCCACTTCGACTCGTGGTGGAAGCACAAGCACCGCGAGGAGCCGGAGTTCCTCGACTTCGAGCGCGAGATGCTCATCAACGAGAAGGCGGGGGCGATCACCAAGGACGACTACCCGGACTCCTGGCGCCAGGGCGCGCTGAAGTTCCGGGTGACGTACCAGTTCGAGCCGGGCGCGGACGCGGACGGCGTGACCGTCCACGTGCCGCTCCAGGTGCTCAACCAGGTGACCGACGAGGGCTTCGAGTGGCAGATCCCGGGTCTGCGCACGGAGGTCGTCACGGAGCTGATCCGCTCGCTGCCGAAGCCGATCCGCCGCCACTACGTGCCCGCGCCGAACTTCGCGACCCGCTTCCTGGACCACGTGGTCCCCGTCCAGGAGCCGCTGACGGGCGCGCTGGCGCGGGAGCTCCAGCGGATGGTCGGCGTCCCGGTCACGGACGGGGACTTCGACTGGACGAAGGTCCCGGAGCACCTCAAGGTGACGTTCCGGATCGTCGACGAGCGGCGCCGGAAGCTGGCCGAGGACAAGGACCTGGAGACGCTGCGGCTGAGGCTGCGTCCCAAGGCCCGTCAGGCGCTCTCCAAGGCCGCCGCGGCGGCGACGGCCGGCCCGGACGGCTCCGGGCCCTCCCTGGAGCGCACGGGCCTCAAGGACTGGACGATCGGGACGCTGACGAAGGTCTTCGAGACCAAGCGCGGCGGGCAGCCGGTGAAGGCGTACCCGGCGCTGGTCGACGAGGGCGATTCCGTGGCCGTGCGGCTCTTCGACTCGGAGGCCGAGCAGGCGCAGGCGATGTGGCGGGGCACCCGGAAGCTGATCATGCTGAACATCCCGGTGAACCCGGCGAAGTTCGCCTCGGACAAGCTGACCAACCAGCAGAAGCTGGCCCTGTCGTCGAACCCGCACGGCTCGATCCAGGCCCTCTTCGACGACTGCGCGACCGCCGCGGCCGACAAGCTGATCGCGGACCACGGCGGCCCGGCCTGGGACGAGGAGTCCTTCCGGAAGCTGTACGACCGGGTCCGCGCGGACCTGGTCGACACGACGGTACGGACGGTGGGGCAGGTCCAGCAGATCCTGGCGGCCTGGCAGGCGTGCGAGCGCCGGCTGAAGTCGACGAACAGCCTGGCCCTGATCAACAACCTGACCGACGTGCGGACGCAGCTCGCCTGGCTGATGCCGGCCGGTTTCGTCACCCGTACGGGGCTCAAGCGGCTCCCGGACCTGATGCGCTACCTGGTGGCGGTGGACCGGCGGCTCCAGCAGATGCCCACCGGGGTCCAGCGGGACACCACCCGGATGGAGAAGGTCCAGGAGATGCAGGACGAGTACGCCTGGCTCCTGGAGCAGCTTCCGAAGGGGCGTCCGGTGCCGTCGGAGGTCACGGACATCCGCTGGATGATCGAGGAGCTGCGGGTGAGCTACTTCGCGCACGCGCTGGGGACGGCGTACCCGATCTCGGACAAGCGGATCGTGAAGGCGATCGACGCGGCGGCCCCGTAGGGACGGGACCGGTGCGCGGGACCTCGCCGCCGGTGAGTTCGACCAGACCCCCTGACCTGCTGTACAGTCTTGCTCGCAGCCGCTTACGAGGGGCTGCGAGCAAGGCTCTGTGGAGCAGTTGGTTAGCTCGCCACCCTGTCAAGGTGGAGGTCGCGGGTTCAAGTCCCGTCAGAGTCGCTTTCACGAAGGCCCGCATCGCGAGATGCGGGCCTTCGTTGTGTTCCCGTGTCTTGACGGGGCCGCGCGCCCGCGAGTACCCCGGACTTCAGGGAATCGGGGGCCCACACCGGAGGTGGTCGCGCATGGCCGCGGCGTCCGTAGCTCGGCACGACACTCGCGCGCTGCTGCGCGCCCATCTGGCGGCCGCTTCGCGGTACGGACACCTCACCCGTCAGTGCGCGGTCTGCGATCGCCTCCTGAGGCTCGCCATGGAGGTCCCGGAGCCCGAGGAGCCGGCGGACCGCACCGAGGAGACCGCGGGGGACGAAAGTCCCACCGACCCATGACCAACGGCGGGTTGGCGGCGTTCCGTGAAGTGGGAGGCTGTTCCTTGGCAAGACTTCGTCAGTGTGACGGGTGTCACTGAAAGAGTTTCAGAAACCCCTGCACTTACACCCTCCCTACACCGCCCGGATTTAATATGTGCAATTGCACCACCCTGGAGAGAGTGTGGCGCGGGGCACAAAAAAGATCGCGCTGGACCCGGCGGAGTCCAGCGCGATCGTTGACGAAGACCTGTTGGGGCAGGTGCCCGTCGGCAGTACTAGGGGTGGGCGACCGGATTGGGGGATCCGGACGGGCCCGGTGTTACGGGGTGTTGCGGGGTGCTGCGGGGTTCTGCGCGACCTCAGGCCTCGCTGCGCTGCTGCGGAATACCCGCCAGCAGAGCGCGAACCTCGGCCTCGCGGTACCGGCGGTGTCCACCCAGGGTGCGGATGGACGTGAGCTTGCCGGCCTTGGCCCAACGGGTCACCGTCTTCGGGTCCACGCGGAACATCGTGGCAACCTCGGCAGGGGTCAGCAGCGGCTCGGCATCAGGGGTGCGAGCGGTCATGAGCGGCCTCCTCGGGAGAACCGAACCAATCTCGGTTCTTTCCTCTAAATTCTGCACCTTGACCCGCCTTGCCCGAAATGGCAGAAGCGGGCCGAGTCGGTTATAGGACGAACGGCTTGTCCTCGGCACTACAACTACACCATCCGTCCAGCCGCGTCGGCCAAACCGATGGAATTGCCCTCGCAGGTGTTCATCAGCGGCGGAAGTCGACTGACCATGCCATAACGGACAGTCACGCCACTGTGACGATCAGTCACAGAGCGATCAGGAGTCCTCAGACCCCCCATAGAGTGCAATGCTGAGCGTTCCGCCCGAACTTGGGCGGAAGGAACCCTCCCCGGACTCCTTGTCCTATTTTGGCACGAGGGTGGGTGATGGGCGCAAGAGTGCGTTACGTGCTGTCCGTCACGCTTGAGCCAAAGGCCCGGATCGGGACCAAGGGCCTCACCCGACCGGTGCGAAAGACCCGGCCAACGGAAACCGGCCACACCCTCAAGATCATTTACACCCGCCGGACATGTCTTGTCGATACCTACCTGACGAACTTGTCCGACTGATGTCAGTTCGCGTAACGGAGGTCCCTGACCGTCCGCCAGCGCTCCGCGAGCCGCCCGTACACCTCGCTCGCCGCCTCGCCGTCCCCGGCCCGCAGTGCGGCGATCCCCTCCGCCAGCTGCGCCGCCGAGCGGTCCTCCGCCAGCCACCCGGCCGGCATCACGTGCACCAGACCGCCGAAGTCCAGCTCCACGAGCGCCCGCGGATGGAACTCCTCCAGCCAGCGCCCCACCTCGATCAGACCCTCCGTCATCGGACCGTCGTCGATCGACTCCCGCAGCGCCTTCAGCGCCCGCGCCAGACGCCGCCGCGCCTGAGCCATCGTCGTCCGGTACCGCAGCACCGGCGCCCGGCCCGCCTCCGTGCTCCCGCGCTCCCCCGGCTCGTACTCCCGGTCCTCGTCCCCGAAGAGCGCGAACCAGCGCAGCGGCACCTGCCAGACCCCCGTACGGATCCACGGCCGGGCGTCCGGGTTCCGGCTCAGCCAGCGCTCGTAGTCGCCCGCCACCTGCGACCGGACCACCGGCGGCAGCATCGCGTCCAGGACCGACGCCGGATACGGTTCCGCCGCCAGCTCCTCCAGGGCCAGCCAGCCGCGCAGCCGGGTCCGCCACGGGCAGATCACCACCACCCCGTCCAGATGCGCGACGAAGGCCTCCCCGCTCTCGTGGACCGGCACCGGCACCGGCGGCGTCGGCAGCAGGTCCGCCAGCGAGCGGCGCAGCTCCTCCTGCGCCCCCGGGACGCGGGCCCGGCGCGCGTACCGGGCCCAGTGGGACCGCTCCGGCTCGGGGAACGCGGCCAGCGGCTCGTACACCCGCAGATAGGACGCGTAGGGAACGGGGACCGTGGGAGCGACCGACATGTCGCAAATCCTTCCACGGAGGTACTCCGGGAGGGGGTGATCCTCAGCACTGCGGCCGATCTACGCACAGGTAGGACTTACCCTCTTGCCGAACTGGTCCTCCCCCACCCCTAGGGAGGGCCGTAACCGCCGCTTCGTACTTGGGAGTCACCACCGTGACCGATGTGACCGGCGTTCCTGTCGACGTACTCAACACCCTGTTCCACTCGGAGCAGGGTGGCCACGAGCAAGTCGTGCTCTGTCAGGACCGCGCCACCGGCCTCAAGGCCGTCATCGCCCTCCACTCCACCGCCCTGGGCCCCGCCCTCGGCGGCACCCGTTTCTACCCGTACGCCACCGAGGCCGAGGCGATCGCCGACGCGCTCAACCTGTCGCGCGGCATGTCGTACAAGAACGCCATGGCCGGACTCGACCTGGGCGGCGGCAAGGCCGTCATCATCGGCGACCCGGAGAAGATCAAGACGGAGGAGCTCCTCCTCGCCTACGGCCGCTTCGTCGCCTCCCTCGGCGGCCGCTACGTCACGGCCTGCGACGTCGGCACCTACGTCGCCGACATGGACGTCATCGCCCGCACCAACCAGTGGACCACCGGCCGCTCCCCCGAGAACGGCGGCGCCGGCGACTCCTCCGTCCTCACCGCCTTCGGCGTCTTCCAGGGCATGCGCGCCGCCGCGCAGACCGTCTGGGGCGACCCGACCCTGCGCGGCCGCAAGGTCGGCGTCGCGGGCGTCGGCAAGGTCGGCCACTACCTCGTCGAGCACCTCCTGGAGGACGGCGCCGAGGTCGTGATCACCGATGTGCGCGAGGAGTCGGTGCGCCGGATCACCGACAAGCACCCGCAGGTCACCGTGGTCGCCGACACCGACGCGCTGATCCGCGTCGAGGGCCTCGACGTCTACGCGCCCTGCGCGCTGGGCGGCGCCCTGAACGACGACACCGTCCCGGCCATCACCGCGAGGATCGTCTGCGGCGCGGCCAACAACCAGCTGGCCCACCCGGGCGTCGAGAAGGACCTGGAGGAGCGCGGCATCCTCTACGCGCCCGACTACGTGATCAACGCCGGTGGCGTGATCCAGGTCGCGGACGAGCTGAACGGCTTCGACTTCGACCGTTGCAAGGCGAAGGCCACGAAGATCTTCGACACCACCCTGGAGATCTTCGCACGTGCGAAGGCCGACGGCATTCCGCCGGCCGCCGCGGCCGACCGGATCGCCGAGCAGCGCATGGCGGACGCCCGCCGCGCCTGATCCGCGCGCACCGCGGCACGGAGGCCGGCCCGCCGCCGGGGCGACCACGGGAAGTCCATGGAGAGACTTCGCTCACGCCCCTCGGCGGGTCGGCACTCCAGAAGAGGTTAAAATCGCGATTGACCAGCGAGGAGAGGGCACCTCGAAGGTTCTGTACCGGGGTATGTGATGCGCGCGGCGTACCGTAGACCCACGGAAACAGGTACCGTTGAAGCCCTACGGACCGGTCTCTCTACCGAGAGTCCGTTCCGAATCATGAACGCGTGTCAAGACTCTGGGGCCGAAGAGCCCCGTCACCGAGGGGGTCGAGCCATGGGGCGCGGCCGGGCAAAGGCCAAGCAGACCAAGGTCGCCCGCCAGCTGAAGTACAGCAGCGGCGGGACAGACCTGACGCGTCTGGCCAATGAGCTGGGCGCTTCGACTTCGAGCCAGCCGCCGAATGGCGAGCCGTTCGAGGACGACGACGAGGAAGACGACCCGTACGCCCAGTACGCGGATCTCTACAACACGGACGACGAGGACGAGGACGACGAGTCCGGTCCTAGTTCGTCCCCGCGTCGCGCTTGACCTTCTGAATCGCAACGCAGAAACCCGGACCGGGGTCACCCGTCCGGGTTTCTGTGCTGTCCGCCTACGGCGGGCGCAGAGGCGTGGATACGCGGACGGGGCGCCCCCTCAGGAGCGCCCCGTCCGTACTGGCTCGTCTTACTTCGCGTAGTCGCCCACGAGCTCTGCACCGCTCGTGTGCGCCCCGCGCTCGGTGATCTCGCCCGCGACCCAGGCCTCGACCCCGCGGTCCTCCAGCGTCGCCAGGGCCACGTCCACGGACTCGGCCGGCACGACGGCCATCATGCCGACGCCCATGTTCAGGGTCTTCTCCAGCTCCAGGCGCTCCACCTGACCGGCCTTGCCGACCAGGTCGAAGATCGCGCCCGGCGCCCAGGTCGAGCGGTCGACCGTGGCGTGCAGCCCGTCCGGGATGACCCGGGCCAGGTTGGCGGCCAGGCCGCCGCCCGTGATGTGGCTGAACGCGTGGACGTCCGTGGTCCGGGTGAGGGCCAGGCAGTCCAGCGAGTAGATCTTCGTGGGCTCCAGGAGCTCCTCGCCGAGGGTCCGGCCGAGCTCCTCGACCTGCTGGTCGAGGGTCATGCCGGCGCGGTCGAAGACCACGTGACGGACGAGCGAGTACCCGTTGGAGTGAAGGCCCGAGGACGCCATGGCGATGACCGCGTCCCCCGTACGGATGCGGTCCGCGCCGAGCAGCCGGTCGTACTCCACGACACCCGTGCCCGCGCCGGCGACGTCGAAGTCGTCCGGGCCGAGGAGGCCCGGGTGCTCCGCCGTCTCGCCGCCGACCAGGGCGCAGCCGGCCAGGACGCAGCCCTCGGCGATGCCCTTGACGATGGCGGCGACCCGCTCGGGGTGGACCTTGCCGACGCAGATGTAGTCGGTCATGAAGAGCGGCTCGGCGCCGCAGACGACGATGTCGTCCATGACCATCGCGACCAGGTCGTGGCCGATCGTGTCGTACACGCCCATCTGGCGGGCGATGTCGACCTTCGTGCCGACGCCGTCGGTCGCCGAGGCGAGCAGCGGACGCTCGTAGCGCTTGAGGGCGGAGGCGTCGAAGAGGCCGGCGAAGCCGCCGAGGCCACCGAGGACCTCGGGGCGCTGCGTCTTCTTCACCCACTCCTTCATG
The DNA here is from genome assembly GCF_055602235.1 of Streptomyces sp. NPDC037410. Taxonomy (NCBI): domain Bacteria; kingdom Bacillati; phylum Actinomycetota; class Actinomycetes; order Kitasatosporales; family Streptomycetaceae; genus Streptomyces; species Streptomyces sp. NPDC037410. The sequence goes on from NZ_JBVJWR010000018.1 coordinate 24,337, forward strand.
AGCTCGACGGCGCGGTCGCCCGCTTCGATGTCGACGCCCGCGCTCGCGTAGGAGGCACCGGTGGTCTCAGTCATGGGGTGAGAACTTTCGTGTCGTCGTACTACAGCTCGTGCTGCTCGTACCGCCCGCGCCGCGGGTCGCGGCGCGGGCGGTGGGGGTCTTACGGGCGACGGAGCGCGTCGGAGGCCGCGGTGGCGGCCGGGCCGGCGGCCAGCTCGGTCTCCAGGAGCTGCTTGCCGAGCAGCTCGGGGTCCGGCAGCTCCATCGGGTACTCGCCGTCGAAGCAGGCACGGCAGAGGTTCGGCTTCTGGATCGTGGTCGCCTCGATCATCCCCTCCAGGGAGATGTACGAGAGCGAGTCCGCGCCCAGCGACTTGCCGATCTCGTCGACCGACATCCCGTTGGCGATCAGCTCCGCGCGGGTCGCGAAGTCGATGCCGAAGAAGCAGGGCCACTTGACCGGCGGCGAGGAGATCCGGATGTGGACCTCGGCCGCACCGGCCTCGCGGAGCATCCGGACCAGGGCGCGCTGGGTGTTGCCGCGGACGATCGAGTCGTCGACGACCACGAGCTTCTTCCCCTTGATGACTTCCTTGAGGGGGTTCAGCTTCAGCCGGATGCCCAGCTGGCGGATGGTCTGGGAGGGCTGGATGAAGGTGCGCCCGACGTAGGCGTTCTTCACCAGGCCGGCGCCGAAGGGGATGCCCGAGGCCTCGGCGTAGCCGATGGCGGCCGGGGTGCCGGACTCCGGCGTCGCTATCACCAGGTCGGCCTCGACCGGCGCCTCCTTCGCGAGGCGGCGGCCCATCTCCACGCGGGAGAGGTACACGTTCCGTCCGGCGATGTCCGTGTCCGGGCGGGCCAGGTACACGTACTCGAAGACACAGCCCTTGGGCTTCGCTTCCGCGAATCGCGAGGTGCGGATGCCGTTCTCGTCGATCGCGATCATCTCGCCCGGCTCGACCTCACGGACGTAGCTGGCGCCGCAGATGTCGAGGGCGGCGGACTCGGACGCGACGACCCAGCCACGCTCCAGACGGCCGAGGACCAGCGGGCGGATGCCCTGCGGGTCACGGGCCGCGTAGAGGGTGTGCTCGTCCATGAAGACGAGGGAGAAGGCGCCCCGGACGTCGGGGAGGACCTTCGCGGCGGCCTGCTCGATGGTGAGCGGCGTACCGTCCTCGTCCACCTGGGCGGCGAGGAGCGCCGTCAGGAGGTCCGTGTCGTTGGTGGCAGCGACCCGGTTGGTCCGGCCCTCCTTCTTGGGGAGGTCCGCGACCATCTCGGCGAGCTGCGCCGTGTTCACGAGGTTGCCGTTGTGGCCGAGCGCGATCGAGCCGTGGGCGGTCGCCCGGAACGTCGGCTGCGCGTTCTCCCACACGGAAGCCCCGGTGGTCGAGTAGCGGGCGTGACCGACCGCGATATGACCCTGGAGGGAACCGAGAGAAGTCTCGTCGAAGACCTGGGACACGAGTCCCATGTCCTTGAAGACGAGGATCTGGGAGCCATTGCTTACCGCGATTCCCGCGGATTCCTGGCCCCGATGCTGGAGGGCGTAGAGCCCGAAGTACGTGAGCTTTGCGACCTCTTCACCCGGAGCCCAGACACCGAAGACGCCACAAGCGTCCTGGGGGCCTTTCTCACCGGGGAGCAGATCGTGATTGAGTCGACCGTCTCCGCGTGGCACGTTTCCGAGTGTAGACGGGCTCGACCACTGGTCCGAATTGAGGAAATGTGGAGGTGGCTGCCCTCGTGCGATCGCACGAAATGATCAACTCTGGCTTGGAGAGGGCTACAAAGCAGGCGGGGTAAGGGATTCCGGCCCCCGGGCCCCGGAGAGCGGACGCTCGTACCAGGCCCGGGGTGGTCCCGCGATGTGACGGACGCCGCAGTCGGCGGCCGCTCAGCGGGCGGCCGGGGTCGCCGTGAGGCCCTCTCCCGAGGCGTCGGTGAGGGTCAGCGTTCGGTGGTTCAGCCGATAGGTGAGCGGGCCGTCGAGGAGCTCGTACAGCCGCGTCTCCAGCGTCATCTGCGGGGGCGTGCAGATCATCCGGGTCGTCGCCGCCGGGCCCTCGACGGTGAGGGTGCGGGCCTTCTCGTCGACGCGGGCGTGCGCGGAGAAGTTGTTGCAGCCCAGGTTGCCGGTGACCCGGCCGTCGGCGCCGACCGTGAACCGCGCCTTGGCACCGCTGCCGGCGGGCAGGGAGGAGGCCGTGTCCCCCGAGACGAGGCCGTCGACCTTCCAGGTGGTGCCGAGCAGCGGGACGGCCTGCTCGGCGGTCAGCTCCACGCTGTTGCGCCCGTCGACCGAGGCGAACCGCAGGCCGTCGCCCTTCATCGTCCCTTTCAGCGGGCCCGAGAAGGCCTTGAGGAACGCCGTCTCGAAACGCCCCCGGTCGCCGGAGCAGGCCATGTCGGTCACCTCGGCCACGGTGACGGTGAGGGTGTCGCCGCGGAGCAGGACGGGGGCTCCGAAGGTGTTGCAGCCGGCGTTCCCCCCGGCACGGCCCTTCTGCTCGAAGTCGACGCGCGCCCCGTCGGGCGCGACCGACCTCACGCCGTCGACCGTGACGGCGTTCACCGCCCAGTGCGTGCCGGCGACCGGCAGATCGGGCTCGCCCGCACCGCTCCCCGCCCCTCCTTCCGTACCGCAGGCCGTGAGCAGGAGGAGGGGGACCAGGACGGCGAGTGCGCGTGGCTTCGGCATGCCGGTGGGACGGAGGGAGCGGCCGTACGGTTCCTCCGGCTAGCCCATCAGGGGCAGCAGGTCCTCCAGGTCCGCCCGCTCCCCGCTCGCGCTGACGTGGGCCGCGTCCAGCTCCGCCGCCCACTCCGTACGGCCCGTGGCGAGCCTGAGCCAGGTCAGCGGGTCCGTCTCCACCACGTTCGGCGGGGTGCCGCGGGTGTGCCGGGGGCCCTCCACGCACTGCACCACCGCGTACGGCGGGATCCGCACCTCGACCGCCCCGCCCGGCGCCTTCACCGCGAGCGCGTCGGCGAGGAGACGGGTGCAGGCGGCGAGGGCCTGGCGGTCGTACGGGATGCCGGCGCCGGTCGCCGCGTTCAGGTCGTCGGTGTGGACGACGAGCTCGACGGTCCGGGTGACGAGGAAGTCCCCGAGCCGCATCGCGCCGAAGCGGGTCGGGACGAGCCGCTCGTCGGAGGCGGCCCCGATCGCCTCCTCGTACCCCGCGAGGGTCTCCGCGTACAGCGTCGGCAGGTCGCCCGCGTCGATCGCCCGGGTGTCCTCGTCGATGCTCCCCGCCGCCGTCGCCGTGGCCAGGGGCCAGTCGACCAGGGCGAGTTCCCGCCGCTCGGGCTCGGGCTCCGCGAGCTTCCGGGACAGGGACGCGAGCACCATCGTCAGATGCGCCGCCAGGTCCCGTACCGTCCACTCCCCAAGGCGCGTCGGCCCGTCGAGCTGCTCGGGCGTGAGCGCGGCGACCGCCTCCCGTACGTGCCCGAACTGGGCGAGCACGGCGGCCCTGGTCTTGGCGGAGTCGTACGTACGGGGACGCTTCCTGGCGGGTGGCATGGGCAGAGGCTAGCCCCGAGACTGGAAGGAACGGAGCCAATCGCAGCGAAAGCAGGCGACGGGACCATGACCCATCACGAGCACCCCGATGCCGCACTCGTGCGCCGGGGCTACGAAGCGTTCACCAAGGGTGACATGGAGGCTCTCGGGGCCACCATGACCAGCGACTGTATCCACCACGCACCCGGCAGCACCCGGTTCGGCGGGCACTTCAAGGGCCGGGACAACGTCCTGGCCATGTTCGGCGAGATGTTCGAGTACACCGGCGGCAGCATGCGCGTCGAGCTCGGGGGGATCTACCCCGACGGCCGTGGCCATGTGATCTCGACCCACAAGTTCTACGCCGAACACGGCGATCGCGGGATCGAGATGAGCGGCGCCATGTTCTTCACGATCATCGGAGGCAAGGTCTCGGACGTCGACGAGTGCGTCGAGGACATCACCGAGCTCGACGCCTTCTACTCCCAGGCCTGAGAAGGACGATCGAGCCCCCGCCCGGGAGAGGGCGGGGGCTCGATTCCGTACGGATACGGCGTCGGATCAGGCCAGCAGGCCCGGGATCGTCGCCTCGTGGGCCTCGCGCAGCTCCGTCAGGGAGAGCGTGAACTCGCCCTGCACGTCCACCGCGTCGCCGTCGACGACACCGATCCGGGTCGCCGGCAGACCCCGCGCACCGCACATGTCGGTGAAGCGGAGCTCCTCGCTGCGCGGGACGGCGACGACCGCACGGCCCGCCGACTCGCTGAACAGGAACGTGAAGGCGTCCAGACCCTCCGGGACGACCAGACGCGCGCCGTTCCCGCCGCGCAGGCAGGACTCGACGACCGCCTGCACGAGACCGCCGTCGGACAGGTCGTGCGCCGCGTCGATCATGCCGTCGCGCGAGGCCGAGATCAGGATCTCGCCGAGCAGCTTCTCCCGGTCGAGGTCCACGGCCGGCGGCAGGCCGCCGAGGTGCTGGTGGATCACCTCGGACCAGGCCGAACCGCCGAACTCCTCCTTGGTGTCGCCGAGCAGGTAGAGGAGCTGGCCCTCTTCCGCGAAGGCGATGGGGGTGCGGCGGTTGACGTCGTCGATCACACCGAGGACGGCCACGACGGGCGTCGGGTGGATCGCGACCTCACCGGTCTGGTTGTACAGCGAGACGTTGCCGCCCGTCACCGGGGTGCCCAGCTGCAGGCAGCCGTCCGCGAGACCACGGGTGGCCTCGGCGAACTGCCACATCACGGCCGGGTCCTCGGGCGAACCGAAGTTCAGGCAGTCCGAGATGGCCAGCGGCTTCGCACCGGAGGCGGCGACGTTGCGGTACGCCTCCGCGAGCGCGAGCTGCGCACCCGTGTACGGGTCGAGCTTGGCGTACCGGCTGTTGCCGTCGGTCGCCATGGCCACGCCGAGGTTGGTCTCCTCGTCGATGCGGACCATGCCCGCGTCCTCAGGCTGCGCCAGGACCGTGTTGCCCTGCACGAACCGGTCGTACTGGTCCGTGATCCAGGACTTCGAGGCCTGGTTCGGGGAGGAGACGAGCTTGAGGACCTGGTCCTTGAGCTCGGCGCCGTCCTGCGGCCGGGGCAGCTTGCCGGCGTCGTCGGCCTGGAGGGCGTCCTGCCAGTCCGGGCGCGCGAACGGCCGGTGGTAGGTCGGGCCCTCGTGGGCGACGGAGCGCGGCGGGACGTCGACGATCTGCTCGCCGTGCCAGAAGATCTCCAGGCGCTCGCCGTCCGTCACCTCACCGATGACGACCGCGATGACGTCCCACTTCTCGCAGATCTCCAGGAAGCGGTCGACGTGCTCGGGCTCGACGATCGCGCACATGCGCTCCTGCGACTCGCTCATGAGGATCTCCTCAGGAGAGAGCGTCGCGTCGCGCAGGTGCACCTTCTCCAGGTCGACCCGCATGCCGCCGGAACCGGCGGAGGCCAGCTCGGACGTGGCGCAGGAGAGCCCGGCGCCGCCGAGGTCCTGGATGCCCGCGACGAGCTTCTCCTGGAAGATCTCCAGGGTGCACTCGATGAGGAGCTTCTCCTGGAAGGGGTCGCCGACCTGGACGGCGGGGCGCTTGGCCGGCTTCGAGTCGTCGAAGGTCTCGGACGCGAGGACCGAGACGCCGCCGATGCCGTCGCCGCCCGTGCGGGCGCCGTACAGGATGACCTTGTTGCCGGGTCCTGAGGCCTTGGCGAGGTGGATGTCCTCGTGCTTCATCACGCCGATGCAGCCGGCGTTGACCAGGGGGTTGCCCTGGTAGCAGGAGTCGAAGACGACCTCGCCGCCGATGTTCGGCAGGCCCAGGCAGTTGCCGTAGCCGCCGATGCCGGCGACGACACCGGGCAGCACGCGCTTGGTGTCGGGGTGGTCGGCCGCGCCGAAGCGCAGCGGGTCGACGACCGCGACCGGGCGGGCACCCATGGCGAGGATGTCGCGGACGATGCCGCCGACGCCGGTGGCCGCGCCCTGGTAGGGCTCGATGTACGAGGGGTGGTTGTGCGACTCGACCTTGAAGGTGACCGCGTACCCCTGGCCGACGTCGACGACGCCCGCGTTCTCACCGATGCCGACGAGCATGGCGTCGTTCTCGGGGGTCTTCTCACCGAACTGCTTCAGGTGGACCTTGCTGCTCTTGTAGGAGCAGTGCTCGGACCACATGACGGAGTACATGGCGAGCTCGGCGCCGGTGGGACGGCGGCCGAGGATCTCGCGGATGCGCGCGTACTCGTCCTCCTTGAGGCCGAGCTCCTTCCAGGGCTGCTCGCTGTCCGGCGTCTCGCTCGCGTGCTTGACGGTGTCGAGGCTCATCAGGCGTTGACCAGCTTCTTGAGGATCGAGGTGAAGAAACCGAGGCCGTCCGTCTTGCCGGTGCCGATCAGCGGCTCGACGGCGTGCTCCGGGTGCGGCATGAGGCCGACCACGTTGCCCGCGGCGTTGGTGATGCCCGCGATGTCGCGCAGCGAGCCGTTGGGGTTCATGTCCAGGTAGCGGAAGGCGACCCGCCCCTCGGCCTCGAGCTCGTCGAGCGTGTGCTCGTCGGCGACGTACCGGCCGTCCATGTTCTTGAGCGGGACCTCGATCTCCTGGCCCTCGGTGTAGTCCGAGGTCCAGGCGGTCTCCGCGTTCTCCACCCGCAGCTTCTGGTCGCGGCAGATGAAGTGGAGGTGGTTGTTGCGCAGCATCGCGCCCGGCAGCAGATGGGCCTCGGTGAGGATCTGGAAGCCGTTGCAGATGCCGAGGACGGGCATGCCCGCCTTCGCCTGCTCGATGATCGTCTCCATCACCGGCGAGAAGCGGGAGATGGCTCCGGCCCGCAGGTAGTCGCCGTAGGAGAAACCGCCGGCCAGGACCACGGCGTCGACCTGCTTGAGGTCCTTGTCCCGGTGCCAGAGCGACACGGGCTCGGCGCCCGCGAGGCGGGCGGCACGCAGCGCGTCCTGGTCGTCGAGCGTTCCGGGGAACGTGACGACGCCGATGCGTGCGGTCACGACTCCACCTTCACGATGAAGTCTTCGATCACGGTGTTGGCAAGGAAGGTTTCGGCCATCTCATGGATGCGGGCGAGGGCGGCGTCGTCGACCGGTCCCTCCACCTCCAGCTCGAAGCGCTTCCCCTGACGGACGTCGGCGATTCCGGCGAATCCCAGGCGAGGCAGTGCACGCTGCACCGCCTGCCCCTGAGGGTCGAGGATCTCCGGCTTGAGCATGACGTCGACTACGACGCGTGCCACTGGCACTCCCGGTGGTGTGTTGCGTGGGCGGTTCCCTCAGCGTACCTGCCTCCAAATTCTACGCGGGTAGAGATCTGAAGGATCCTACAAAAGCCCGGTTCAGAGCGGTGTGCGTCACACGAACACCCTCCACGCGCCCAGCACACACTCCCCGCAAATTCCAGTGAAATATTGCGGACCGCATTGCGCCGGGACACGCTGAAACAATTGACAGGGCTTCCCCCTGCGACGCCTGCCGCTGTACAAAGGAATCAAGAAGAAAGCAGCATTGTCCCGGCGCAGCCGTACGGTTGGCATCGCCGCACGTCAGGGGCGCCACAAGCGCTCCACCGGCCCCGGCGGCCGCAGGAAAGGACCGATATCCGTGGCTCAGCGTGTGGTGGTCACTCTCTCCGATGACATCGACGGCGGAGAAGCGGCTGAAACGGTTGCGTTCGGCCTCGACGGGAAGATGTACGAGATCGACCTGAATGCTGCCAATGCAAAGAAACTCCGCAAGGCCCTCGCGCCCTACCTCGCCGCCGGCCGCAAGCTGCCGGCCCGCGTGACGGCCGGCCGCGGCGCCTCCGCCGCCTCGTACACGCACACCGCCCTCGCCCCCGACCCGGCGGCGGTCCGCGCCTGGGCCCAGTCCCACAAGATGGACGTGCCCGCCCGCGGCCGGATCCCGAAGCGCGTCTACGAGGCCTTCCGCGCGGCGAGCTGAACGGGCGGCCACCGGGGGGCGACCCCCGGCTCCGGCCGGGGGGCCGGAGGCGATTTGCATTGCACCCCCCATGATCCGGTAGAGTCTGGATCACGCCGAGGGGCGAGGCCGAAAAAGCCGAGTCCCCAGCAGCGTGCGGGTGTAGTTCAGTAGCAGAACAGCCCCCTTCCAGGGGGAAGGCGCAGTGTGCAATCCCTGTCACCCGCTCTGCGAGAAACGCGTTACCGACCACTCCGGTGGATCAGGTAGAGTGGTGCTCGCACCGAGCAGCGAAAGCTGACCGGTAGCAATGCGGACGTGGCTCAGTTGGTAGAGCATCACCTTGCCAAGGTGAGGGTCGCGAGTTCGAATCTCGTCGTCCGCTCAGGGAGTACGAAGGCCCCGGTTCTCAGGAACCGGGGCCTTCGTCGTATCTCCACCTCTCTCTCCCCATGACATTTGTCAGCGGGACCGGTGACAGCGCGCACTGCCCGGGCGCGGAAAGCGGCGAAAACCTGGAGGCATGACTCCAGCGATCGAGGCGACCGACCTGAGCCGGACCTACTCCGGCGGATACGAGGCCGTGGCCGGCCTCTCCCTCACCGTCCCCCGCGGCGAGATCTTCGCCCTCCTCGGCACCAACGGGGCCGGGAAGACCTCCACCGTCGAGCTCCTGGAGGGTCTCGCCGCCCCGACCCGCGGCACCGTCCGGGTCCTCGGCCACGACCCGTACCGCGAAAGGGCCGCCGTCCGCCCCCGCATCGGAGTCATGCTCCAGGAGGGCGGCTTCCCCTCCGACCTCACCGTGGCCGAGACCGTACGGATGTGGGCCGGCTGCACCAGCGGCGCCCGCCCCACCGGGGAGGCCCTCGACTCCGTCGGCCTCACCGGCCGCGAGCGGGTCCGCGTCAAGCAGCTCTCCGGCGGCGAACGGCGCCGCCTCGACCTCGCGCTCGCCCTCCTCGGCCGCCCCGAGGTCCTCTTCCTCGACGAACCGACCACCGGACTCGACGCCGAAGGCCGCCGCGACACCTGGGACCTCGTCCGCGCCCTGCGCGCGGGCGGCACCACCGTCCTGCTCACCACGCACTACCTGGAGGAGGCCGAGTCGCTCGCCGACCGGCTCGCGATCATGCACCAGGGCCGGTTCGTGCTCTCCGGCACCCCCGCCGAGGTCACCGCCGCCCAGCCCGCCCGGATCCGCTTCACCCTGCCCGGCGACACGCCCGCGGCCCGGCTGCCGCTGCGGCTGAGGGCGGCCGACGACGGCGGCCGGATCGAGATCCGCACCCACGCCCTCCAGGACGACCTCGGCGAACTCCTCGGCTGGGCCCGCGAGACCGGCACCCGGCTCGAAGGACTCGACGCCCGCTCGGCCTCCCTCGAAGAGACCTTCCTCGACATCGCGTCCCGCACCGAGGGGACCGGCACGGCCCAAGCGCCCGGGACCGCCGGCCGTAAGTCCGGGGCTCCTTCCCGTACCTCCGGGGCCCCTTCCCGTACGGACGGGACCGCTTCCCGTACCGACGGGACCGCTTCCCGCAACGACGGGACCGCTTCCCGTACCTCCGGCGCCCCTTCCGGTACCCCCGGGACCGCTTCCCGCAACGACGGGACCGCCACCCGTACCCCCGCGACCGCTCCCCGTACCCCCGCTCAGGGGACCGCAGGCCGATGACGACCACCACCGTTTCCTGCGACATCGGCGCCGGCGGCCGGCCGTCCACCACCCGGACCCGGCTCACCGCCCTCGCCCGCGCCGAGCTCACCCTCCTCGGCCGCAACCGCAACGCCCTCTTCATCGCGGCCGTCATGCCCCTGATGCTGGTCGTCCTGCTGCGCTCCTCCCTCAAGGGGCTCGACCCGAAGACCCTCGCCATCGGCGCCGGACCCGCGACCCTCGTCGGCGGCACCGGCATGATCCTGCTGGTCGTCGTCTACATGAGCCTCACGTCCAGCCTGGTCGCCCGCCGCGAGGAACTCGTCCTCAAGCGGCTGCGGACCGGGGAGGCGAGTGACACCGAGATCCTCGTCGGCGCCGCCCTGCCGGCCGCCGCGATCTCCGTCGCCCAGTGCGCGGTCCTCGTCGCCGGCGGCGTCACCGTCCTCGGCGCCGACGCCCCCGCCCGCCCCGACCTGCTGCTCCTCGGGCTCGCCGCCACCGTCGCCCTGCTCGCCGGACTCGCCGCCCTCACCACCACGATCACCCGGACCGTCGAGAGCGCCGGTCTGACCACCCTCCCGCTCTTCCTCGTCTCCTCCTTCGGCTCCGGGCTCTTCGTCCCCCGCGAAGCCCTGCCCGGCCTCGCCGCCGACCTCTCCGAACTGCTGCCGCTCAGCGGCGTGATGGAGTTCGTACGGGCCGGCTGGCTCGGCACCGCACACGCGGGGAACCTGCTGACGGCCGCGCTCAATACAGTGGCCTGGGGCGTCGTGACGGGGTGGGCGGTCCGCCGCCGGTTCCGCTGGGAACCCCGGCGCTAGCGGAAGACGGAGGGGGACGGGGCGGATGGCGGGGATGACGGGCTGGTGGTCCCGGCGCAGCACCGCCGGAAAGGTCGAGCTCTACACCCGGTGGACCTTCCACCTCTTCCTGCCGATCGAGTTCCTCGCCCTCGGCGTGCTCCCGCTGGCCGGAAGCAAGGACGGCACGCTCGGGCCGACGGGCGCCGCCGGCCTCGCCCTGTGGGTCCTCGTCCACGCCGCCCTGTGCGCGGTGCTCTCCTCCCGCGCCCTCGACCACACCACCGGCAGACGGGCCCGGCCCGTGCGGCTCGCGGTCGCCGTCGGCTCCGCCACCGCCGCCGCCAACGTCCTCGTGCTCGCGCTGTGGACGGCCGGCGTGCTGCCGGACGGCGGTTTCAACGGCAGCGTCGTCAGCGGCACCACCACGTTCACGGTCGGCGCGATCGTCCTCTGCGTCGACCGCGTCCGGCACATGCTGTACGTCGTCGCCGGGGCCGCCCTCGCCGCCGCCATGCCCGTCGCCGCCCTCGGCCACGGCCTCGGGGTGGGCGCCCTCACCGCCGTCGCGGTCTTCATCGGCGGCAGCGGCATCGCGGTGGCCTGCGGCTTCTCCTCCTGGCTCCTCGGCGTCGTCCAGGAGCTGGAGCGCTCGCGCGAGCTCAAGGCCCGGCTCGCCGTCGCCGAGGAACGCCTCCGCTTCGGCCGCGACCTCCACGACGTCATGGGCCGCAACCTGTCCGTCATCGCCCTCAAGAGCGAACTCGCCGTCCAGCTCGCCCGGCGCGGCCGCGCGGAGGCCGTGGACCAGATGGTCGAGGTGCAGCGGATCGCCCGCGAGTCCCAGCGGGAGGTGCGCGAGGTCGTCCGCGGCTACCGCGAGGCCGACCTGGCGGTCGAGCTGGAGGGCGCGCGGGGCGTGCTCGGTGCGGCCGGGATCGCGTGCGAGGTGACCGCGCCCGCGCTCGACCTGCCGGCCGGGGTGCAGTCGGCGCTCGGCTGGGTCGTCCGCGAGACGACGACGAACGTCCTGCGGCACGGCGACGCACGGCGCTGTGCGATCGCCCTGCGCGCGGAGGCCGGCGGAGTGCTGCTCACGGTCGAGAACGACGGCGCGGAGGCGGCGGTCCTGGCCGTACGGGACGGGTCGGCGGCGGGCGCGGGCTCCGGACTCGCCGGGCTGCGGGAACGGCTCGGCGCGGTGGACGGCACCTTGGACGCGGGCCCTTCGAGACCGGACGGGTTCCGCGTGACGGCGCGCGTGCCACTGCCCCGTACGACCACGAACGCCACGAACGCCACGAACGCCACGAACGCCACGAACGCCACGAACGCCACGAATATCACGCACACCATGAACGCCACGAACTCCGCGATTCGGGAGGAAAGAACCCCATGACGGTGCGGGTGCTGCTCGCCGACGACGAGCACCTGATCCGGGGCGCGCTCGCCGCCCTGCTCGCCCTGGAGGACGATCTCGTCGTCGTCGCCGAGGCCGCCACCGGGCCCGAGGCGCTCGCCATGGCCCGGGCCCACCGTCCCGACGTCGCGGTGCTCGATCTCCAGATGCCAGGGGCGGACGGCGTGACGGTCGCCACATCGATCCGGGACGAACTCCCCTCCTGCCGCACCATGATCGTGACGAGTCACGGCCGCCCCGGGCACCTCAAGCGGGCCCTCGCCGCCGGCGTCCGCGGCTTCCTCCCGAAGACCGTCAGCGCCCAGCGGCTCGCCGAGCTGATCCGTACCGTCCACGCCGGAAACCGTTACGTGGACCCGGAGTTGGCGGCCGACGCCATCGCCGCCGGGGACTCGCCGCTGACCGCGCGCGAGGCGGAAGTGCTCGAATGCGCGGCCGACGGGGCGCCCGTCGCGGAGATCGCCCGGCGCACCTCGCTCTCCCCCGGAACCGTCCGCAACTACCTCTCCTCGGCCGCCGCGAAGCTCGGCGCCGAGAACCGTCACACGGCGGTGCGTCTCGCGCGGTCCAAAGGATGGGTATAGTTAGCAGCGCGCTACGGCGCATGCGGACGTGGCTCAGTTGGTAGAGCATCACCTTGCCAAGGTGAGGGTCGCGAGTTCGAATCTCGTCGTCCGCTCCATGAAGAAGCCCCCGGTCGAATCGACCGGGGGCTTTCTCGTTCCCTAGGACCAGGCCTGGCCGGTGAGGAGTTCGTACGCCTCGATGTACTTGGCGCGGGTCTTCTCCACGACCTCCTGCGGGAGGGCCGGCGGCGGCTGCTCGCTCTTGCGGTCCCAGCCGGAGGCCGGGGAGGTCAGCCAGTTCCGCACGATCTGCTTGTCGTACGAGGGCTGGGCGCGGCCCGGCTCCCACTCGGCGGCCGGCCAGAAGCGGGACGAGTCCGGGGTGAGGACCTCGTCGGCGAGGACGAGCGTGTCGCCCTCGAAGCCGAACTCGAACTTGGTGTCGGCCAGGATGATCCCGCGCTCGCGGGCGATGTCCCGGGCCCGGGAGTAGACGGCGAGGGTCGTCTGGCGCAGCAGCGCGGCCGTCTCGGCGCCGACCTGGCGGGCGACCTCCTCGTACGACACGTTCTCGTCGTGGTCGCCGACGGCGGCCTTCGTCGCCGGGGTGAAGATCGGCGAGGGCAGCTCGGAGCCGTCGGTCAGGCCCTCGGGGAGCGCGAGGCCGCAGACCGTGCGGGACTCGTCGTACTCGAGCAGGCCGGAGCCGGTGAGGTAGCCGCGGGCGACGGCCTCGACCGGAATCATGTCCAGCGACTTGCAGATCAGCGTGCGGCCCTCCCAGTCCGCGGGGGCGCCGGCGGGCAGCTCGGTCGACAGGACGTGGTTCGGGACCAGGTCGGCGAGCTTGTCGAACCACCACAGGGAGAGCCGGGTGAGGACCCGGCCCTTGTCGGGGATCTCGGTGGGCAGGACCCAGTCGTACGCCGACATGCGGTCGCTCGCCACCATGACGAGGTCGCCCGCCTCGTTCCGGTACAGGTCGCGGACCTTGCCCGTGTGGAGATGGGTGAGGCCCGGGACCTGGACGGGCTCGGGCTTTTCTACGAATCCGGACACGGTTCCTCCGCGTAGGTTGATCCAGGAGCGAGTCCGATTCTCTCGCACGTCAGGACGGATCCCGTCCTTGAACCCTGTGAGCCCGCGCTCAGTCGCCCCCTGCCCCGGTCCCTCCTGCGTCACTCCCTCTTGCAGATCCGGTCGAGGAGGTTCGCGGTGGCGCGCTGCACCCGGGCGTCGACATGGCCCGGCCGGTCAAGCGCCGGCGACCAGGCGAAGGTGCCGGACGCGAAGACCCAGGCGCCGGACGGGGCCCGGTAGAGGCTCGTCTCCTGATGGCGCAGGGCCCCCTCGCCGTCCCGGTAGGGCGAGTGCGCGAGCAGGATGCGGCCCTGGTGCTCCGGCAGCGCCGTGCGCGGGAAGTACCGGTCGGCCTCGCCCGCGACCAGGCCCGGGAGCTCGTCGCCGTCGCCCGCGCCGGTGGCCTCCCACAGCCAGTGGTCGGCGTTCCGCACGACCAGCGGGTGCGGTTCGGGCACCCGGCCCGCGTACTGGATGCCGAGGAGCTGCTGCTCGGCACGGTCGACCTCGCGCCACAGCGCCGGGCGGCCGGGGCCGCGGCGCTTGCGGCAGGTGAGGAGGCGGTCCGGCACCCCGGACGGCGAAGGAGCCAGCTCCACCTGCCAGTACATGGTGTTGGCGGAGAGGAAGACGAGCGAGGTGCCCTGGTCGCGGGCGAGTTCGGCGGTCCGGCGCATCGGCGCCGACCAGTACTCGTCGTGCCCCGGGAAGACGAGGCCCCGGTAGCGGCTCGGGTCGACCCGGCCGGCGTGCAGGTCGCGGGTCTCCGCGTACGCCAGGTCGTAGCCGTAGCGCTCGGCCCAGCGGATGAAGTCGTAGGCGTGCCCGACGTGCAGGGGCAGCCCGGCGCCCGCGTACGGCCGGTCGAAGGAGACGGTGACGGCCGCCTCCTCCTCGCCGAGCAGCCGGCCCTCCTCGTCCCAGGCGTGGTAGAGGCTGGCGCCGGTGTGGCCGTCCTCCGGGTAGAGGTTGTACGCCTGCCAGGTCACGTCCGGGAGGACGAGGAGCAGGTCCGCCGGGTGGTTGTCGCGGACCGTGAAGGGGATGTGCGAGCGGTATCCGTCGGCGGTCGTGAGCACGGCGACGTACGCGCCGATCGACCAGTACGAGGGGACCTGCAGCCGCCAGGACTGCCACCAGTGGTGGCAGGAGACCGTGCGGTCGGCTGTGAGCGGGGCCGGCTGGACGATCCCGGAGAGCCGCGGGCTGGTGGTGATCTTCGCGGCGCCGTCGCCGCCGTAGTGCCCGATCCGGTAGACGTCGACCGAGAACTGCTGCGGCGGGTCCACGGTGACGTGGAAGTCGATGGACTCGCCCGGCGCCACGGCCCCGCCGGACGCGAAGCCCTTGATCTGGCGCCGGACGTCGTCCGCGGTGCGCGGGCCGCCGCTGCCGCCCCGGGCGAGGATCTCGTCCGCGTACCAGGGGACCATCTGGCCGGTGTCGTCGAAGTAGTTCTCCGAGCCGCGCAGCCAGGGCAGCGGGCCCTGTCCGAAGGGATCGGAGACGGCGTGCGCGAGCGCGCCCGACTCCCACCGTCTGATCTGCTCCGCCCCCATGTGCGCCCCTCCCTCGACTCCCCCGGTCGGCCGGTCAGTGCCTGTGGCTCGTGCCTCTGTCAGTGATGGTCTCCAGCACATCACATAACGCACGCACTCCGTCACCGTTCGTCGCGAATTGGCGAGAGTGGAAGACGGGGCTCCGCCTGGGGCCGATTCGGGAGGGGCCTCGGACGAGCCTCGGACGGGGCTTCGGGCGGGCCTCAGACCAGGCGTACGGGCTTCTCCGGACGCACCCCGGTGCGGCGCAGCCAGACCCGCAGCGGCTCCGGGTCGCCGTCCTCGACGAGCGCGAGGATCCGGGGGCCGAGGTCGGCCGCGCGCTCGCCGCCGACGAGCAGGGCGGGGCCGTCGAGCCAGTCGAGGCCGGGGGCGGCCTCGGCGGTGTCCACGGCCGCACAGCAGACCATCGCGGTCACGTGGTCGGCGAGCAGCTCGCGGCCGGTACGGGGCGGCTGGAGCGGGAACAGCGGCAGGGGCCCGTCCGGCCCGCTGACGGCCGTCCCCTGCTCGGCGGCACGCGAGGTCTGCTCGACCGCCGCGGCGACCCGCGCCTCCCGCGCCGCGTCCTCCCGCGCGACCAGCGCACCGAGCGCCCCGGCGAGCGCCTCGGCGGCGGGGTTGACCGGGTCGTCGTCGTCCTCGACGAGGGGGCCGAGCTCGGCGCCCGCGTCGGCCTCGGGGCCGGGGCCCGGGTCGGCCTCAGGGCCCGTGCCGGAGCCGAGGCCCGTGCCGGGGTCCGGGTCTGTTCCGGTACCGGGGCCCGTGCCGGGGTCCGGGTCTGTTCCGGTACCGGGGCCCGTGCTGGTGCCGGGCCCGGTGGCGCCGGGGTGGCCGGTGGCGGCCTCGTCGGCGGGGTCAGCGGCGGCCTCGGGGGCCGCCGCGGCCCCCCGGCCCGCACCAGCCCCCGGGCCCGGGTCGGCCTCCTGGTCCTCGTCGGCCCCCGGCCGTGGCGTCGTCAGGTGGGCCATCACTCGGGTCAGGGTCGGGCCCGGGGCGTCGGCGGCGTTCGGGGTGGCGCCGGTGGCCGTCACGCCCAGGTCGTCGAGGACGCGGTGCAGGCGGGCCGCGTCGGTGCGCCATTTCCGGTCGACGACCTCCTCCGGGTACTGGCTCCACTCCACCGGGGCCCAGTCGGGGCCGGGCTCGGCCGGGCCGCCGTGGAAGAGGCGGGCGGCGAGCAGCGAGGTGGCCTCGTCGACGGCGCCCGGCTCCTCCAGGAGGTCGCAGGCGGGGCGCTCGCCGAGCCGGGAGGAGAAGCCTTCCGCGAGCCGGTCGCGGCGGGAGAGCTCGGTCAGGGCGGAGACCACGCCCGCGTCGAGCTTGGCGGGCCAGCGGCCCATGCGCCAGGCGGGCAGCGCGACCCGGGTGAGGAGGCGGTCCCAGCCCGCGTACGCCAGGCCGACCTGCTCCTGGGCGACGATCCGTACGCCGTAGTCCACGGCCTGCGCGCGCTCCGAGCCCGCGGCGGCGACCCCGCGCTCCATCTCGCCGGCGTGCCCGCGACAGGCGCGCAGCAGCACGCGGGCGACCTGCCCGACGCCGCGGGCGCCGAGCCGGCGGACCGGGTCGAGGCCGGGGGCCTCCGGCACCGCGACGGCGGCATCCAGGCCGCGGACGAAGCGGCGGGCGGCGGCTATGTCGGGGTGGGCGGCCGGTCCCGTACCGGCGACGACGGGGGCGAGGACCGCCCGCAGCTCGCCGACGCGCATCCACCACAGGAACGGCGAGCCTATGACCAGGACCGGGGCGTCGCCGGAGGTCCGGCGGAGGCGGTGGGCGCGGTGGGTGCGGTCCTCCAGCCAGCTGTCGCAGTCCGGGGTCAGGGCTATCGCGGCGGGCGCGGGGACGCCCAGCCGGTCGGCCAGGTCGCGGACGAGCCGGTACAGATCGGGGGCCGCGGTCTCGGCGAGCTCCACGGTCGGCGTGGCCGCGGGGCGGGCCCGGGCGACGACGAGGGCGACGGCCGTGGCGGCGAGGAGGACGACGACGGCGAGGACGGTCACGATCCAGCGGGCCGTGTCCCAGGCCGCCCCGGTGAAGTGGCCGGTGACCCCGCCCGCGTACAGCACGATCGCCACGGCGGCGGGGAGCACCGCGAGGCCCAGCGCCCTGCCGCGGACGCGGAGGACGGCGAGGGCCCGGGAGTGCGCGGCGCGCGCACCCCACTCCTCGCCGACAACGGAACCGGTACCGGACACGCCGTTCATCACCCCCTCCTGCCCTCGACGGGACTGCCTGTGGCGGTGTTGCTCACTCCCCCACTGTGGCACCCGCCACTGACATCGCAATGCCGGTGGGCCAAGTGCCGGAATGCCTTCGCCGCACCCTAGTTGGGGCCGTGGCGGGCGTCATCCGTATGGCCGAGCCGTCACTCGATGGAATGGCTTTGGGTAAAGGTGATGGCGCACGTGTGGCCGTGTGGTTCACGTATTCCGCACCACACGGCCACAAGAGGAATCGGACTGATTCAGCTGGAATCGGGCGGGATCAGGCCTCCGCGGCCTTCCGCGCGATGTCCGTGCGGTGCTGCGAACCGTCAAGGCGGATGCGGCCGACCGCCGCGTACGCGCGCTCGCGGGCCTGCGCCAGGTCCGAACCGGTGGCGGTGACCGACAGGACGCGTCCGCCGGCGCTCAGGACCGCGCCGTCCTCGCCCAGCTTCGTACCGGCGTGGAGCACGTACGCGTGCGGGGCGTCCGTTTCCGCGACCGCGTCCAGACCTTCGATCGGGTCGCCCGTGCGCGGGGTGCCCGGGTAGTTGTGCGAGGCGACGACCACGGTGACGGCGGCGTCGTCGCTCCAGCTCAGCGGGGCCTGGTCGTCCAGGGTGCCGTTGGCGGAGTTCAGCAGGACGCCCGCGAGCGGGGTCTTCAGACGGGCCAGGACGACCTGCGTCTCGGGGTCGCCGAAGCGCGCGTTGAACTCGATCACCCGCACGCCGCGGCTTGTGATCGCCAGACCCGCGTACAGCAGGCCGGAGAACGGCGTGCCGCGGCGGCGCAGCTCGTCGACCGTCGGCTGCAGGACGGTCTCCATGACCTCGTCGACCAGCTTCGGGTCGGCCCAGGGCAGCGGCGAGTAGGCGCCCATGCCGCCGGTGTTCGGGCCCTCGTCGCCGTCGAGCGCGCGCTTGAAGTCCTGCGCGGGCTTGAGCGGGAGGACGGTCGTGCCGTCGGTGATCGCGAAGAGGGAGACCTCGGGGCCGTCCAGGTACTCCTCGATGACCACACGGTCGCAGGCGAGCGCGTGGGCGCGGGCCACCTCGACGTCCTCGGTGACGACGACGCCCTTGCCGGCGGCGAGACCGTCGTCCTTGACCACGTACGGAGCGCCGAAGGCGTCAAGCGCCTCGTCGATCTCGGCGGGCGTGGTGCAGACGTAGCTACGGGCGGTGGGAACCCCCGCACCCGCCATGACGTCCTTGGCGAAAGCCTTGGAGCCCTCCAGCTGCGCCGCCTCCTGCGACGGGCCGAAGGCGGGGATGCCGGCCGCGCGGACGGCGTCGGCGACACCCGCGACGAGCGGGGCCTCCGGGCCGACGACGACGAGGTCGGCGCCGAGCTCGGTGGCGAGCGCGGCGACGGCAGCGCCGTCCAGCTGGTCGACGGGGTGCAGCTCGGCGACCTCCGCGATTCCGGCGTTGCCGGGCGCGCAGTGCAGAGCGGTGACGTCGGGATCGAGGGAGAGAGAGCGGCACAGGGCGTGTTCGCGGGCGCCGCCGCCGATGACGAGGACCTTCACGCCTGCCAGGGTAGCCCGCGGGGCGGGATGCCCCTTGTGCGGGCCACCGAGCGAGACGCCCCTACTCGTTCGTGTATTCCTCCACAACCGTGGCTCCCAGCTCGCGCACGATCAGGTCGTGCCCGGACAGCGCGGAGTCGACGAGGTCCGGATCGTCCTCCTCCGGGACGTCGTCCTCGGGCGCGACGGGCTGCGGCGCCGGAGGCGCGTACGCGGCCGTGGGAGCCGGCGGCGGGGCCTGCTGGAACGCCGGGGCCGGAGCGGACTGCGCCTGTACGGGGGCGGACGGCGGGGCCTGCTGGAAGCCGGGGGCGGCCGCGGGCGCGGCGGGCCGACCGCCACCGCTTCCACCGAAGCCGGCACCGCCGAAGCCGCCTCCGCCTCCGAAGCCGCCGGTGCCGCCCGAGCCGCCGAAGCCGGTGGCGGCGGGCGGGGGCGCGGAGCCGCCCGAGGGATCGATGATCGCCTCGATCTTCCAGTTCACGTTGAACTGCTCGGCGAGGGCCTGCTTGAGGACCTCCTCGCTGCCGCTGCTCGCGAAGTTGTCGCGGGCGCCGGCGTTGAGGAAGCCGAGCTGGAGGGTCGTGCCGTCGAAGCCCGCCACCTGGGCGTTCTGGCTGAGCAGGATCCAGGTGAAGCGGCGCCGGTTCTTGACGGCGTCGAGGATCTGCGGCCACAGGTTCCGCACCTGGGCCGTGTCCCCGCCACCGCCGCCCGTGGCGGCCGGGGCGGGCTGCGCCTGCACGGGGGCGGGGGCCGGGGCGGCGGGCGCCGCGGGTGCGGACGCACCGGGCCAGGCGCCGGGCGTGCCGCTCCCGGGGGCCGCGGCACCGGGCCAGGCCCCGGGCCGGGGCCCGTCCTGCGCGGGGGCCTGCACGGGGGCGGGCTCCTGAACGGGGGCGGGGGCCGGAGCCTGGGCGGGGGCCGGAGCCTGGGCGGGGGCCGGAGCCGGCGGGGGCGGGGGCGGGGCCATCGGGGTGTGGGCCTCGGGCCCGGGCACGTACGCCATGGCGGGCTCCGGGGGTCCGGGCGTGAAGACGGGCGCGGGCGCGGCGGCCGCCCCGCGCTCCAGCCGGTCGAGCCGCGCCTGGAGGGAGCGCTCGTCGTCGAAGGCGGCGGGCAGCAGCACGCGCGCGCAGATCAGCTCCAGCTGCAGCCGGGGCGAGGTGGCCCCGCGCATCTCGGTGAGCCCGGCGTTGACGAGGTCGGCGGCCCGGCTCAGCTCGGCGGCCCCGAACACCGAGGCCTGCGCCTGCATCCGCTCGATGACGTCCACCGGGGCGTCGATGAGCCCCTTCTCGGCGGCGTCGGGCACGGCGGCGAGGATCACGAGGTCCCGCAGCCGCTCAAGGAGGTCGGCGACGAACCGGCGGGGGTCGTTGCCGCCCTCGATGACCCGGTCGACGACCTCGAAGGCGGCGGCACCGTCCCCGGCCGCGAACGCGTCGACGACGGAGTCGAGCAGCGACCCGTCCGTATATCCGAGAAGAGAGGCCGCCATGGCATACGTCACACCGTCGTCGGCGGCGCCGGCGAGCAGCTGGTCCATCACGGACATCGAGTCACGCACGGACCCGGCGCCGGCACGGACGACCAGCGGCAGCACCCCGTCCTCGACGGGAATGCCCTCGTGCCCGCACACCTCACCGAGGTAGTCCCGCAGCGTGCCGGGCGGCACGAGCCGGAAGGGGTAGTGGTGGGTCCGGGACCGAATGGTCCCGATGACCTTCTCGGGCTCGGTGGTGGCGAAAATGAACTTGAGGTGCTCCGGCGGCTCCTCGACCACCTTCAGGAGGGCGTTGAAGCCCGCCGAGGTGACCATGTGGGCCTCGTCGATGATGTAGATCTTGTACCGGCTGGACGCGGGCCCGAAGAAGGCCTTCTCCCGCAGGTCACGGGCGTCGTCCACGCCACCGTGCGAAGCGGCGTCGATCTCGATGACGTCGATCGACCCCGGCCCGTTCCGCGCGAGGTCCCGACAGCTCTGGCACTCCCCGCACGGCGTGGGCGTGGGCCCCTGCTCACAGTTCAGACACCGCGCCAGGATCCGCGCACTGGTCGTCTTGCCACACCCGCGCGGCCCGCTGAACAGGTACGCGTGATTGACCCGGTTGTTCCGCAGGGCCTGCTGCAACGGGTCGGTGACATGCTCCTGCCCGATGACCTCGGCGAAGGACTCGGGGCGATAGCGGCGGTACAGCGCGAGAGACGACACGTATACGAGGTTATAGGCGCCCACCGACAACCCGGGAAAAACGAGACCGCACCGGGGGCGGCCCGGCGCACGCGGACCGGGGAACGCGGCCCGGGGAACGCAAGCGCCCCCCACGCACCTGCCAGAGCCGACCTACCCTTGCTGCCTTCCGGCCCTGGGGGAGTTCAGTCAGATAGCACCGCGTGAGGGGCTCCGCCCAGCCTACCCGATCCGAACCCCCACTCGTCCCCCCTCCCCCGACCTGCTTCCTTCGACCGACCCCCGCCCCGGATGACGTGCGCGAGCACCCTCTCCGGTCATGTAATGTTCTCCACGGAGGATTCGCCTAGAGGCCTAGGGCGCACGCTTGGAAAGCGTGTTGGGGGCAACCCCTCACGAGTTCGAATCTCGTATCCTCCGCCAGTGCCTCACCGGGCACGTTGTCGAAGGGCCCCACCGTTCGCGGTGGGGCCCTTCGACGTGTGTGGTCTCAGTTTTGGTCTCAGTTGGCGCGAGCGGACGGTCATGAACCTGCGCGACCGCGCCTGGGGTGCGGGTGAGTCCGAGGTTGATCAGCCAGCGGCTGCCCTGCTGCGTCACGTGCCTGTTGTCGGAGGCGCACAGGAGGCTGGACTCCGCCGATCATGGAGGAGACCTTCGACGAGCCGCCGTGGAGCCACGAATCCGACTAGTTGCGGGAAGTCCTCTGGCGGTCGTGCCCACCGATAGCCTTGAAGTGAAGGCTCGTGCAGTGAGCCATGACGAGAGGAACCCATGGCTGCAGCTGCCCCCGACGAGGTCGAGTACGGCGAGGTCTTCACCCGTCGATGGGTCGTCGAGACGATTCTTGATCTGGTCGGCTATACGGCAAACAAGGACCTCACCCAGATGAAGCTCGTTGAGCCGTCACTCGGGTCCGGAGCGTTTTTCATCCCCGTACTAGAGCGACTGCTCGAGTCTGCAAGGGTCCATGGCACGGAGCTGTCGGCACTGGCTGACTGTCTGTACGGTCTCGATCTCCAGCAGGAGCATGTCGCGACCTGCCGGAAGAAGTCGGCAGACATGCTCCAAGCCGCTGGGGCAAGTCTCGCAGAGGCCCGAGCCCTGTCTGCAGGCTGGCTGCGTCACGGCGACTTCCTTCTCGACGAGGTACCAACGGATGTCGACTTCGTGATCGGCAACCCCCCGTACATCCGCACCGAAGACCTCGATGATGAGACCGAGGCTGCCTACCGCAAGACATGGCGGACGATGCGTGGACGGGCGGACATCTACGTCGGCTTCTATGAGCGATCGCTGTCCATGCTCGCAAGCGGCGGGAAGCTTGGGTTCATCTGCGCGGACCGTTGGATGCGGAACGCCTACGGGAAGCACCTGCGGGGTCTCGTGACCTCACGCTACGCGGTCGAGTCCGTGTGGCAGATGCACGACGTGGACGCATTTGAAGCAGAGGTCTCGGCCTATCCGGCGATCACGGTACTGGCCAACTCCGAGCAGGGCAGCTCCACGTTCATCGACACTACCGCCGCATTCGGAGTGGCCTCCGCGAGTGAGGCCCTGGCGTTCGTGCGAGGCACGGTGGAGGAGGCTTCAGGCCAGGGATGGGAGGGCGCACGCCTGCCCAGCTGGTTCGAGACCGATGACTTCTGGCCCGCGGGATCCCCTCACACCATCAAGCTGCTGGAGCACCTGCAGGAGAATTTCCCGACGCTGGAAGCCGACGGCACGACGAAGATCAGCATTGGGGTCGCGACCGGAGCCGACAGGGCCTACATCATCAGCCCAGACGCTGGCATCGACGTCGAGCAAGATCGGCTGACACCCATCGTCATGGCCGACGACATTCGCGCAGGTCGCCTCACGACGCCTTCGAAGATGCTGCTGAACCCTTGGGACGACGAAGGCAGGCTCGTGGATCTCGCGGACTACCCGAAGTTCGCGGACGTGCTTGCGTCACACCCGAACGTCAAGAAGCGCTTCGTCGCGAGGAAGAACCCGAACACCTGGCACCGCACGATCGACAAGGTCTATCCGGGCCTCGCCGAACAGCCGAAGCTACTTCTTCAGGACATGAAAGCCCAGATCACACCGGTGCTAGAGCCGGGTGGCTACTACCCGCACCACAACCTGTACTACATCGTCTCGTCGTCGTGGGACATGGAAGTGCTTGGCGGGTTGCTGCTGTCCCGGATCGCAGAAGCCTTCGTGAGTGCCTACGGCGTGAAGATGCGTGGCGGCACGCTGCGATTCCAGGCGCAGTACCTGCGGAAGATCGCCGTTCCGCGCCCCGAAGCAATCCCCGACGACATCGCCTCCAGGCTCCGTGACGCGTTCCGGGCCGGCGACAGGGCGGCTGCGACGCGTGCGGCCGAAGAAGCGTACGGGCTGCCTGCCGGCAGCATCTGAGGATCCGAATAGAAGAAGAGGGGTCATGAGCGACCTGACACCTGTCGAGACCTGGCGTGCCGCTGTTCTCGGCTACTGGACTGGCCTGGACCTACAGGCCGCCAAGCAGGGGCAGGCAACCGGGGTCAAGGACGCTGGCAACCGGGCAGCCGTCACGGGCGGCAAGCAGATGGACGCGATGCAAGAAGTCGTGGCGAAAATATGGCGCGACAATCCGGATGTCACCCTTGAGGTGCGAACGACCGGTCACAACAATCTCCCGGCGTACTTTCGGCCAGCGAAGAACTGGGACCTCCTGGTGCTCTACCGCGGCTCCCTGATCGCGGCGATGGAGTTCAAGTCCCAGCGAGGCCCCTCGTTCGGCAACAACTTCAACAACCGGACGGAGGAAGCCCTCGGGCTCGCGGCCGACTCCCAGATGGCCGCGGAGCGCGGCCTGTTTGGCCAGTTGAAGCCCTGGTTCGGTTTCATCATGCTCGTAGAAAGCGCACCGGGATCGTTGAGCACGGTCAAGGTGCCCAAGAACATGCCATTCCCGGCGGACCCGATCTTCGAGGGGGCGTCGTACATAGGGCGCTACAAGATCTTCTTCGAACGCATGGTCAAGGAGGGCAACTACGACGCTGTCGCTCTACTCACCGCCGAGGCAGGCAGCGAACACTTCACCGAACCGTCGGTGAGCTTGTCGTTGGCCAATCTCGAGGCAGCCATCCGTGCACGCATCGCGTACATCAAGACGCTGCCGGAGGATGTGTTCGACGAATTGACGCACTAGAAGTCTGCTGAAATCTCGGGTTCTGACCCCGGCTCGGTAGAGCTGGAGCCAGTCTTGTTGGCATGCAAGGGGAATGGGCGGGGAGGGGGAGACCCCACTACCTCGTCGACTGACGAACGCACGGAGGCCCGGCGCCCCGTAGCGGGAGCCGGGCTTCGTCGCGCTATGTGGTCCTGATACACGCCCTGGCGTTACCAGGGCGGCGCGCCAGCGTGGTTCGCCCTGGTGGGCGGCGTTCCGGGGCCCTACCAGTCGTCGGTGTCGCCGTACTTTCCCGGATTCCGAGCGCGATCCACAGCCTGTGCACACGCCTCAGTGAAGGCCGCCTCAACGGCAGCCTTGTCGGTGCCTCGCACCTGGGCCTCTACCTCCTGGCCTGTGCCGGGGCGTCGGGCCGTGCGCCAGGCCGAGGCTCGGTCGGTGTAGCGGTCGGTCTCGAACTCCCAGGCAGGCACCGACCACTGCTCCGGGACCCCTGTCGCTGTGCGTTCCCCGCCGGGGAGGAACAGAACTCGGGCGTGGAAGACCACGGCCCGCTCCGGTACGCGGTCGCGGATGGCGCTCGCGCCGCCGGGACCCTGGTGTTCCCAGCGCCAGCGGTCCCATTCCTCGACCACGGCGGTGTGGTCGGGCCAGTCCTCGCTCCAGCGTGCGACGACCTCGTCGGCGTGCTCGCGGTGGAGAAAGGGCACGCGCCGATCGCCGAGGCAGGCGACGTGGACCATCAGCTCTGCAGGGATGGGGCTCTGGTCGGCCTCCGACGCAGCGCTTCCCACGGTCTGGTCCGTGCCCCAAAGAAGGCCGCCGACCTTGGCTGCGGTGTCCTTGAGGACGCGGCTGGTCAGGTGCTGGTAGCGGCGGCGCATCCGGGCGGACTTGCCGGGCTCCCAGCCCATGATTGCGTCGACGACCGCGTCGGAGACGCCGAGGATGAGCAGGACCGTCGCCGCAGTGTGGCGGGCGTCGTGAAGGCGGGCGTCGCGGACGCCAGCGGCTTTCAGGAGCTCCTTCCATTTGTGGTAGTCGGTGTTCGGGTTCAGGGGCTCGCCGGTGGGCGAGGTGAAGACGTACCCCTTCTCCGTCCAGAGGTCGCGGGCCACGGTTCGCTCACGGGCCTGGCCCTCCTTGTGCCGGCGCAGGAGCTGGAGCAGCTCTTCGGGCACGCCGATAGGTCGCTGGCCGGCGCGGGACTTGGCGGTCTTCGTCTCGCGGCGGGTGTTGATCTTCTGGGGGCAGTAGCCGGGCTTGCGACCGCAGCGGTCACCACAGCCGTGCTTGTAGCGGGGCCGCAGCCGGCCACGACGTACGCGGATGACACCGAGCTCGAAGGCGACGTCGTCCCACTGCATGCCGAGGACCTCGCCCTGGCGCAGGCCGAGAGCGAGCGCGATGACCCAACGGGCGGTGTTGCGGTGCTTGGCGGCCTCGGCGAGGAGCCGCTGGACCTCCTCGACCGTGTACGGCTCGACCTCCTCCTCCTCGACCTTGGGGGCCTTGGCGATGGAGGCCGGGTTCGCCGTGAGGTGCTTGCGGCGCACGGCCTCGTTCAGCGCCGTGCGGATCGTGCGGTGAGCCTGATGGGCGGTGCCGGCGGCACTGCCGTTGTCCTGCATCTTCTTGTAGAAGCGCTCCAGGTGCTCGGGTTCGAGCTTCTCCAGGCGGTGGGCGCCCAGGCCGGGGATGAGGTGGTGGTTCACCGCGACGCGGTAGCCGTCGATGGTGTTCTCCGAGACGTGCGCGGCGGCGATGTTCTCGACCCAATGGGTGAGCCAGGTCTTCACGGTCCAGGACTGGCCGGCCTTGCGGACGGCGCCCTTGTCGCGCTGGCGCTCCAGCTCGCGGACGACCCTGGTGACTTCGGGGCGGGTCTTGCGGCTGACATGACGCCGATCCGGGGCGCCGTCGTCCTTGACTCCAACGGTGACGCGGCCGTGCCAACGACCATCCGTGCCGAGGTAGATGGACGAGGCGCCGTTGGGCTGGCGGGACTTCGGTACGGAGGCTCGCGTCACGCGGCGGCCCCGAAGTCGGACGTCGACAGTCGGCGGGCCAGGAAGTCGTTCACCGCCTCCGCTGGGATGCGGCGCAAGCTGCCGATCTTGACGGAGGCGATCTCGCCGGAGGAGACGTACTCGTACAGCTTGGTGCGGCCGATGCCGATCCGGCGAGCTGCCTCGGTGACGGTGAGGGCGACCAGGGTCGTGTCGCCGGCGGATCGCCGCTCGACCATCAAGGTGCGCAGGGCGTCTTCGGGGACGTCCAGGAGCTGGGCTATCTGGGAAATGGGCAGCGCGGGCTGCGGCATGGGGTACTCCTCCCGCCGGCATCGCGGCGTCGCGGGAGCGGCAACTCCCGTCGGCCTGGCCGGTGGCGTCGTTCAGGGATGGATGGGTCGGTGGGTGATCGTCAGCGACGGAGGTCGCCACACATAGGGGTTCTCGGCGTTCGTAGCGCCGTGAGGGGGCAGCGGCCGACTATTCGCCGGTGGGTGGCTGCCCCTGGTTTCGCAGGTGCGCCCGCGATGGGTGCAGGCTCCTCTGCAAGGCCCGCTCTTCGAGCCGGAGGAGTTCGTCGACCTGTCCTCTCTGCTCGGGGCCCTTGTCCCCGTATGCGTTGAGTTCCATGTCGATCTCGTGCAGGTGCATCTGGTTCCGGTCGATCGCCGCTCGCAGTTGGTGGTACTCCCGCGTCATCTGGACGTACTCACGGACAAGCTCGCGAATGCGGGGCGTGGCCAGCTCTCCTGGCGGCCCCGTCAGGTCCTGCATGGTGATGTCGAAGACCTTGCAGAAGCCGAGCGCCTCGTCGAGGTTGACCCTGCGACGGGGTTTGCCACTCTCGATGCGCCAGATCGCCGACTGGTTGATCGGATGGCCGACGGCGGCCATCTCCTCGGCAAGCTTCACCGTGCTCCAACCGCGGACCTCGCGCTCCAGCTTGATGCGGGCAGCGACGTGCTCCTCCGGCATCGGACGACCGGGGCCGGCGCGCTCCGCACCTTCCTCACCGCTCACTCGCACCTCCCTTCACGCGACAACGGGTCCACTTGGGCCAGCATCCACAACTAAACATCGTTGCGGAGTGAAATGCAAGGCGTTGCGCTACCGAAAATCTCGGCTATGGTCGTAGTCCGCCGTACAGCGGTGGACGGATCCGCACACGCAAGCGGCCCCGGTGCTACGAACACCGGGGCCGAAGTAGAGGCTCCACCGCACAACCATCCATCCCTGAACGATCGAAACCGGAGGCCGGGGTTGCCGCCCCGTAATGGCCTGCCGGATGAGGAGCTCCGTGACCCAGGGTACGACCCTGCCATCCCAGACGCCATCCCGCTTCGACGGAGGTCCCACCCCGACGGAACCTCCGTTCAACCTGGACGCCGAGCGCGCGGTCCTTGGCGCCTGCATGCACAAAGCCGACGTCATCGACGCGGTCCGGCCCGTCCTCGGCGACGACGCCTTCTACCGGCCCGCTCACGAGACCATCTGGCGCGCGCTCCTCACCCAGCACCGCGAGGACAAGCCGACCGACCCAATCGTCCTCACCGAACTGCTCCAGCAGCAAGGCGATCTGCAACGGGTCGGCGGTCCCGCCTACGTGTTCCAGCTCGCCGACGCGCCCTACGGCACCGGCAGCGCCGAGCACCACGCGGAGATCGTCCGCGCGAAGGCCGACCTACGCCGCCTGATGACCTCCGCTGTACGGACCCTCCAGCGGGCCCAGGAACCCGGCGCGGATCCCGAGGCGATCCGCAGCGAGGTCGAAGCGGAAGTATGCGCCGAACGCGAGCGTGCACTCGCCTCGGGACAGGGACGGCTGTCCCGCTTCGCCACCAACGGATGGTCGTTCGTCAAAGAGAGCGGCGCGGACACCGAGCCCCTGTGGGGCACCCGTGAGAAGACCGTCTGGGCCTCCGGCGAGAGCCTGATGATCGTCGGCGCTCCGGGCGTCGGCAAGACGACCCTGGCCCATCAGGTGATCTTCGCCCGCATCGGCCTGCAGGAGACCGTCCTGGAGATGCCCGTCGCCCCCAGCAGGCGCGTGCTCTACCTCGCGATGGACCGTCCCAAGCAGATCGCCAAAGCCATGGCCCGCCGCGTCTTCCCCACTGACGAGAAGATCCTGCGCGAGCGGCTCGTGGTCTGGGAGGGCCCGCTGCCCGCCACCCTCGACAAGGAGCCCGACCTCCTCGCCGACCTCGCCGCCGCCCACCAGGCCGACACCATCGTGATCGACAGCCTCAAGGACGCGGTCAGCACGATGGTCGACGACAGCCTCGCGGTCGCCTTCCACAACGCCCGCATGCGCGCCATTCGCAACGGCGTGGAGATCATGGAGCTGCACCACCAGCGGAAGGCCACGGCCGACGCGCCACGCGGCCAGCGCCCCAGCCTGGACCAGGTCTACGGCTCCACCTGGTTCACCTCCGGCGCGGGCAGCGTCCTGTTCGTCACCGGCCGGGCAGGCGACCCCGCCGTCACCCTGCACCACCTCAAGACCTCCACCGGTGAAGTCGGCCCCCTGGACGTCACACACGATCACGTGCGCGGCACCACCACCGTCGACCCGACCAAGGACCCCGCCGCCCTGCTGCGCAACGCCCCCAACGGGCTGAGCGCACGCGAGCTGGCGGCCATCCTCATCGGCGGCGGCGACCCTGAACGCGCCGACATCGAGAAGGCGCGACGTCACCTCAGCAGCCTCGTCGACAGCGGCCTGGCCACCAAGGTCGACGGCACCGCCGGAGGGGCCGGAGGCGGCCAGCAGGCCCGCTATTACGCCTCCGCCCGCCACCTCACCGCTGTCGGCTGAACCCCGCACCGACACCCGAAAGCGTTCACGCGACCGTACACGCGGCCCTCCCGCCCGCAGACCGCCGTGAACCGCTCACAGCGCACACGCTCACCGCAAGACCGCAGGTAGAGCGATCACGCGACCGTCCACGGCGTACACGTACCCAAGCGATCACGCGCGGGGCCCCCTTTAGAAGGGGGCCCGCGTGTACGCCCCCATCCGTGAACGCCGTGATCGCCTTCTCACTCTCCCCGGAGTAACCCCGTAGATGCCCCCTGCCATAACCGACATGCTCGCCACCACTTCGCTACCGTTCACCGATAGTCCGCTGCTGCCCGTTGCCGTCCTGGCCGTCGCCGCCGGCGCACTGCTCGCGGGCCTGCTGAGGCCGCGACGCAGCCAGCACCGCACCCGCGATCGGAAGCGACGCCTCTCGGCCGCCGTCGTCACTGCGACCGTGGCGGCGCTCGTGTGCACCGCCTACAGCGCGGACACCAGCTGGCGGTTCGCCGCCCACTACCTCGACATGCGCAACACCGCCGAGCGCACCGCGATGTTCGCCGCCGCCGAGCTCGCCCTGTTCTCCATGGCCCTGATGGCCCGCCAGAACCTTCACGGTCCGAGGCAAGCGGCCGGTCTGCCCGGAGTCCTGGTCTGGGTGATCACCGCCATGCAGACCATCCCCGCCTACGCAGAGGCCGGCCCCGTCGGCGGCACCGTACGCGCCTTCACCGGCCCGGTGATGGCCGCCGTGCTGTGGCACCTGGCCATGGGCATCGAACTCCGCCAGCGGACCCCCGACGCCGCCTCCCGCGGGCTCGCCGCCGTCCTCACACGGCAGGCCCGCGAGCGGCTGCTCGCCCGCCTGGGGATCGTCCAGCAGGACCAGGGCGCCGCCCAGATCATCCGCGACCGGGCCGCACACCGAGCCGTCGCCCTGGCCGCCCGCCTCGCCGAGATGACGCCCGAGCAGCGGACCGGACGGGCGGGCCGGCGCACCGTGCGCCGCCTGTCCAAGGCCCTCGCCCGCTCCGGCATCGACACCGACCCGCGCCGCAACGAGCAGCTGCTGCGCCAGCTCGCCACACGCCGCCAAGCAGCCGCCCTGGCCACCATCGACCTGCCCGGGCGCTGGACCCCGCCCGCCGGGCAGCCCACCAGCCCGCCCGCAGCACAGCCCGACCACTCCCGGGCAGACGCCGACGATCGGGCGGACGGCGACAGGCGGGCAGAGGACCGCGCCCGCCCGCACCCATCAGATCCGGGCGACGAGGAACCCCACCCGGGCGCCCGCCCGCGATCCGCCCGCCCGAATCCCACCGCCCGCTCCGGCCCGGAATCGACGGCCCGCCCGAATCGGGCGACCCGCCCGCAAGAGGCGGCTCCGCCATCCACTGGCAGCGGCTCACACACCCCACCGGCCAAGCGCCCCGCCCCGAAGCCGAAGCGGGCCTGCGGCAAACCGAGCGCCACCGACGGCATCCTTCGCGACTACGCCCACCGGCTCCTTGACGAGCACGGCCGCCTGTCCCGCGACCTCCTGGAAGAGGTCGTACGCGGCGACGGATACACCGTCGCCAGCGACGACGCCGGCCTCATCGTCCGCGAGATCAAGGCCGAACTGAACGCCTCCCGCCACCGCTGACGGTCACCTCTGCCAGCAAGCCCCTCGCCCCATCCACCCTCCGACAGGAAACTCATGCACGACCCGCACCACGGACCCACCACACCCCAGCAGCTGTCCACCACCCCGTCATCAGGCGGAGCAAGTTGTCCCGGGAGCAATGCTCCCGGAGTTCCCGCCCCAGGGGTGGCGGGAGAGTCCCGGCGCCAGGGGGCACCGGACCGGCAGGCAACGGCCGAGGGCGGACCGCAGCCTGGAAGGGGACGGCCGGCCGAGTCCCTCTCGCACAAGCGTCAGCGCGCTCGTCAACCGAAGCCCCGCAAGCGCCTGCACCAGCCCAGCTGCCGCATGAACGACGCCGAGTTCGCGCGCTTCACCAAGGCGGCCGACCACTGCGCCATGAGCAACGCCGCCTTCCTCGCCTACGCCGTGGACAAGGCAGCCCGCGACCTCACCCGCACCGCCGCCGAGATCGCCACCGAACGGGAAGTCATCAACGAGATCTTCGCCGCCCGCCGGCACTTGGGCCGCATCCACGGCCTGTTCAACCAGGTCGCCAAGGCCCTCAACTCCGGTGCCGACGCACCCCACCTCGACGCCACCGCTCAGGCCGTCCTGGGCGCGGCCCGTCGTATGGAGGACGCCACCGATGCCCTACTCACCCACCGCGACGGCGGTGCCCCGGCGTGATTCCCCGCATCCACAAACGCGGGAGCGAGACGATCGGCCTGATCCGCTATCTGTACGGCCCCGGCACCCACGAGGAGCACGTCGACCCGCACCTGGTGGCCGCCTTCGACCCGCTCACCCCCGACCCGGGCCGCGACCCCAGCGCCACCTACAAGCAGCTGGAGCGCCTGCTCGACCAGCCCATCAACGCCTTGCCCGCCGGCCGGCGCCCCCAGAAGCACGTGTGGCACGTGTCCGTGCGCGCCAGCCCCGAAGACCCGATCCTGTCCGACGACGACTGGGCGGCCATCGCCCGTCGCATGGTCGCCGCCACCGGCATTGCCCCCGACGGCGACGATGCCGCCTGCCGGTGGGCGGCCGTCCGGCACGCCGACGACCACATCCACATCATCGCCACCCTGGTCCGCGACGACGGCCGAAGGCCTCGCCTGCACAACGAGGCCCGCCGCGCCCAGGCCGAAGCCCGCCTCATTGAGGCCGCCTACGGCCTGCGCCAGGTCACCCCGGGCGATGGCACCGCCGCCAAGCGCCCCACCAGCGCCGAACGCCACAAAGCCGAACGCCGGGGGCAGCAGCGCACCCCGCGCGAGGAGCTGCGCGAGGCGGTCCGCCGTTCGGTGGCCGGCGCGGCGAGCGAAGAGGAGTTCTTCGACCGCCTCGCCGCAGCTGGCCTGCTCATCCGGCGCCGCATCGCACCGTCAGGCGACACCCTCGGCTACACCGTCGCCCTCCCCGGCGACCGCAACGCCAAGGGCGAACCCGTCTTCTACTCCGGCTCCAAGCTCGCCCCGGACCTCTCCCTGCCCCGCATCCGCGAGCGCTGGAGTGCTCCCCCGGACGACGCCATCCAGCAACCGGCGCTGCCGTCGGTGACCGGGCCCGCGTCCGCACGTCGGCGCGCCACCACTGCCGCCTGGCAGGCGCTGCTCGTCATCGATCACGGTGACGACGGCATGGTCGCCGCGCAGATCGCCGCCACCGGGGAAGTCCTCGACGCCCTCGCCACGACGTCCGCCGCCCACACCCGTCACGAACTACAGGCTGCCGCTACCGCGTTCGAACGGGCCTCCCGCTCCCACGTCCGCGCCGCACACGGCCACGACCGTGCCCTTCGCCAGGCCGCCCGCGACCTCGTCCGCAGTGGCTCGGCCTTCGGCCGAGGCGAGGACAGCGCTACCACAGCCATGGCCATCGACATGCTGGTCTTCCTCGCCATCGCCGCCGCAAACTGGCACGCCAAGAAGCAGCACGCCCAACAGGCCGAAGCCGCCCAACAGGCCGCCACGCACCTCCGCGCCGCCTACCAGGCCGCCGCCAGCCACCCCATGGCGCTGCTCCACCAACGGGGAAGTCGCCTGGCCCCAGCCTGGCAACGCCACCACACCGCCGCCGTACGCCAAGCCCTGCCCGAACTTGCCGACCACATCCTTGCCGAGCCCGGCTGGCCCGCCCTCGCAGCCACCCTCGCCGAGGCCCAGACCGCCGGCCACAACCCCACCACCCTGCTCACCCAGGCAGCGGCCCGAAGGGAACTGGACACGGCGGAACGCATGAGCGACGTGCTCGTGTGGCGGCTACGGCGAATGGCCAGCCTCCCCGCTGATCCCCAGAACTCCCAGGGCCAGCGAACCAGCGGATACCGCTCTGTCGCGTCACCGGAACGGGCAGCGCAAATCGGGACCAGGCCCGCGAATGGTTCCCCGCGGCGACTCTGAACCGAAAAACCGAGCCGCAAAAAGTAACCGACGATCCCCGGTTAGGCTAACCGGGGATTCTCCAGACCATGGGTACATCGGCACCACCCCCGCCCCGCCAAGGAGAACCCCTATGCCCGCATCCACCCCTCGCCCCCACGTCATGGCCCTGCTCTTCGACACGGACTTCAACCGACCCTGGGGCACCCGCACCTTCCGCCACCTCGACGGACGCCCCTTCACCGACGAGGAACAGGCCCTCGCCGATGACGCCACCCTCGAAGAACTCCAAGCCGCCGGCGTCCACGTCCACAACCCCGAGGCCGGAGCCGAGGCCGCCGCGCACCAGATGGCCGAGCTTCTGTTCAAGTACGTCCTCCCGCACCGTGAAGCCCTCATCCCCTTCATGACCCACGAGGACATGCTCGAGTACGGCCAGTTGGAGACCGTCATCGCTGCGGGCGCCAGCAGCCTCCGCCCGCACAAGGACTGAGCGCACAGGCAGGTCCCATACAGGAACCGGCGGCCGGTGGTCAGGAGCTCTCCCCGCCACCGGCCGCGCTCCGCCGTCCGGTCGGACGGCCCAACTCAAGCCAGACCATGAGAACACGCGTCCGGCCGCCAGCTTGGAGGAGCCTGCGGGCGCCATATCGCCTCGCAGGTTCCTCCGACACCGTCAGTAACCTTTGTCAGCGGTTCAGGACCGCGTCGAGGTGCTCCTGCGCCGATTCGAGCAACCCGTTCGGGACGTACTGCGGGATCTCCGCGTGGCCGCGGCGATGGGCCGCTGGCTCCCTTCCCTCATCTGCATACCTCTTCCTCGATGACACGCGCGATCTGAGGCGGAGCACGCAGGGCACCGAAGAGGGACCAGTAGCCGTGCGCCGTGCGAACTACGGCGCCGTCACCGCGCAGTGCGGTGACGGCCGGGCACCTGGGGCTGAGGTGCCGAACCGCGAGCTGATTACCAGTCCCGTAGCACCGTAACGGGGTCGAGTGCGGCGGCTCGTCGGAGCGGCCTCAAGGCCCCGATCAGAATTGCGGCAGCGGACAGGAGCACCGTTGCTCCCAGCTGCCACAACGGCGGGGAGACCCAGCCGCCAGGCAGGTGCGGACTGAACTCCTCCATCGTGGCCAGGCCCAGGGCCGCTCCACCTCCGATCAGGGCGCCGAGTACGGCGGCCACGGCACCGGCGGCCAGTGCGAGGATGCCGATCTCGGTGGCGAAGGAGCGGAAGACCTCGGCACGGGTGTAGCCGATCGTGCGCAGAACCCCTACCTCCCGAGTCCGTGTGCGGACGACGGCACCGCCGATCCCGAGCCCGGCGAGCACGCCGACCACGGCGAGGAGTACCAGCAGTCCCTTGGACAGCCACTGGAACAGGCCGAGGATTCCAGGCAGCTCGGCGACCCGGTCGCGGACGCTGACGGCGAAGTACTTCTCATCAGTCAGCTTCGCCACCACTTGTTCGACCTGGCCCTCCGTCGCGGCTACGACGGTCGCACCGGTGTAGCCCTGGGTGTCCAGGAAGTGCTTGGGGGACTCGCCGGCTCGGGCCGCAGCCCAGGTCTCGACCTGGGCGGGCGCGGCATGGGCGGCGCTGGGACCGTCGAGCTGCCAGTTCGGATCGCTGATGCCCACGACCGTCACCTGAGTGGTGGCGCCGGTGCCCTGGCTCTCCGAAGTGCGGCGGGTGTACTCGGCGGTCACTGTCTTGCCCAGCAAGTCTGTCAGGTCTTCGCCGTCAGCGGTGGCCGGCAGCACGATCTCCCCGGGCTTGAGGGGAAACACCTTGTCCCGCGTGGTCGCCTTCAGCGGAGGCAGGACCGAGGGCCGGGCGAGGTTGGCGTAGAGCAGAACGGGGAACCCGTCGCCGTTCTTGCTCACGGTGAAGGAGGCGTTCAGAGAGGGTTCGACGCTCTCGACTCCGGGCATGCCGCGGATCACGTCGAGGCTGCTGGGAGTGAGCCGCTTCGCCGTGTCTCCGCTGTCTTGCAGATTCTGTACGTCGATCTGGCGTAGCCCTGATCCCGTGCGCATGCTCGCGTCGGCTGTCTGGGTTCCTGCCGCCGAGAGAGTGCCGGCGGCCAGTGCGATGGCTCCGCAGAGCACCAGAATGATCAGTGACGCGGTCAGTCGACGTGCGAATCGGGCCGCGTTGACGGCTCCGAGGGTTAGACTCCTCATGCCTCAGCCACCTCCTGGGCACTCGTCATGGTGACGTGGCCGGACTTCATCACGGCGATGGTGTCGGCGAACTCCGCCACGCGCTGGCTGTGCGTGATCAGCACGACACCACAGCCGCTTTCAGCGGCTCGCCGGAACTGGCCGAGGACTTCGGCTTCGGTCTCCTCGTCGAGATTGCCCGTCGGTTCGTCGGCGAGGATCAGGGACGGCTCGTTGACCAATGCGCGGGCGATGGATACCCGCTGCTGTTCGCCGGCGGAAAGCTCACCGGGGCGATGCGCCGCACGATGTCCCATACCGACGGAGTCCAGAAGTTCCGCCGCCCGGAGCTTGCCTCCCCGTACGCCCTGGGTCGAGGCGAGCGCGACGTTCTCCACCGCGGACAGCTGCGGCAGCAGGTTGAAGGACTGGAAGACGATGCCGATGTGATCGCGCCGGAAGGCGGTGCGGGCGGCGTCGTCGAGGGACAGGACGTCCGCCCCGTTGACGACCAGCCGCCCCGAATCCGGGCGCAGGAGCAGTCCCGCGACGTTCATCCAGGTGGTCTTGCCGCTGCCGGAGCGGCCAAGAAGTGCTAAGACCTCGCCTCTGTGGACTCGTACTTCGCCGCCCTCGAGAGCCGCGATGTCCCGAGAGGCTTCGGTGAATCGCAGGGCTAGGTCGGTAGCGTGCAACAAAGGAACGGTCATACGTGGTCCTCGGATTCCATATGTGACGGGTCGGACCCGCCGGGCACCTCAAGCAGATTGGACAGGCGCGCCGCCGCAAGTGTGGCAGCAAGGCTGCACTCGTCACCGTCGTTGGTGTCCCGGACCATCAGCGACCCTTCGGCGCATCCCGTCCGGCCTGCGAGCTGTTTCCTCAGCCGCCGGCTGGTGGTCTCGTCGGTCACCCATCCGACGGAGCTGGCGGCATCCACGGCGAGTGATGCGCCGGTGACCGTGCCCCGCTTGAGCTGCTCAACCGCCTCGGCGATGAGTTCTGTCCCCGTGGGACGTCCAGGGAGCAGATGCATGCGATCGGTCCGCGACAGATTGAACAGGAGGATGTTGCGCGCACTCTGTTCCTCGGGGGTCTTCGCCGTCCAGCGGGCCACCGAGAAGTCAGGAACTGGTTCGTCCATGAGCTGGAGCACGTCGACGTAGTACGACCATTCCTGGACGTTCGCCAGGGAGACCCTGCGAGGGAACGCTGACCTCACCGCTTGGCGGATGTCCTTCTCGTCCTGTTCCGCGACAGTGCCTCCGGCCAGCTGGTAGGTGACCAGCCACATGGCACGGTCGAGCGGGGCGCGTCTGGACAGTTGCCCCCGAGCGCGCTCCAGGCCCTGCCGTAGGCGGTCGTCCCGGGTGGGGAGACCCTCGGCCATGCGTAGACGCTCGACCTGGTAGGAGGCCCCCAGCGTTCCGAGGTGAGACTGGGCCCTGGACATCAGACCGTTGGGCAGGAGGTGCCGCTTGGTCGAGGCCGACATCGAGGAAGCGGCGTTGCTGGACAGCGCACGCAGAGCCCGCGCCACGATCCACGCCATCTGTGGATCGGCAAGGTCTCCGTCGCCAGGACGTAGCGTCTCCTCCAACTTGGCGCGCTGAGAAGACAGGTCGACATCGGTGAGCTCGGCGGCGAGCACGTAGGCGGCAGTATCCGTCAGCTCGGCGCTACGTTCCTCGGCGGATCGCGCACCGTCGGACGGCTGCCAAGCCCTGACTCTGGTTGCCGACTGTTCCGGGGGCGGTGAGCCGACGAGCCTGAAGGCTCGAGCCAGGTTGTACTCGACCACCATCTGCGGCTGAGGTGACGCCGGCAGCCGACGCAGCCAGCCGGCTATCCGCCCCGCCTCGTTGCGTGTGACCGGAGAGCCGAACTGTTCAAGTGCTTCCAAAGCCGCGGTGGTCTGGCTCAATTTCAGCGGCAGGGCCGGATCCCGGGGGCTCGCCGGAGCAGGATCCCGAAAGTACCCGTCAGCGGTGAGCATTTTCCGTAGTGCCCGAACATCATCAACGGTATGAAGGCGCTTGCCGGTAGCCTGTTCCACCAGAGCGAAGTAGTAACGCCCCCAGAGCGGATCCTGCTCGATCGACGCGGACAGCTTCTGCCTGATCTCCGGACCGGGAAGTTTCACCTGCACCGGATCGCCCGAAGCGCGTAGCGCGGAGAGGCCATATGCACTTTGATAGAGGCCCGGCTGATTCACCGCTCCAAACGAGTTGACAAAGAGCCCGTTCTCGCCGCGGAACCCGTCCAGCTGCGAACTCAGCGAACGCTGACGCTGATCCAGCGCCTCCTCTGATCTGCCTTCGCCAGTACTTAGACGGCCCCAGGGGAAAACACCCACCGCCAGGATCACGAACGCTGCGCAGCCCGCGAGAACGGGCCAGCTCGGTCTCTTCATGTCAATCCGTTTCCGTGCAGACCTCCACAAGGGCAGTGAAGGCCCGGCCGCAGGCCGGGCCTTCACTGCGGCAGGATCAGGTGCAGGCCGAAGCCCCACCCTTCACGCCGTTGCTGCTGTTGTAAAGGTAGGCATCCGAGCACGTCGTGACGGTCGGGAAAAGCCCCCCACTCGCCCGGACCTGCCCGCGCAGGTCCGAGATGTTGGCGTTGGTATTCGTCCAGTACAGGACGCGCGACCGAGGGGTGCTAGTGCCGGCGGTGTAGCTGGCCCCGCCCATCGAGATGCTGATGGTTCCGCTGCTGATGGCGACGGTAGCGGTGTTCTTGACCCAGGTGACCTTCTTATTCACCTTGGAAGACGTCGCCCAGTCGCAGGCACTAGACCAGAGGCTGCAGTTCCAGGCGTTGGCCTGAACCGTGATTCCCCCGGCCAGCGTCGTCGTCGACGAGTCGCTCACCGCGGACGCGGACGTGGCGCTGCCGAGCAGCAGGCCAACCGACGCTATGCCAGCGGCTACTGCCGCGAATCTGGCACGCATATTTCCTCCCCGATTGATGTGGTCCGTGTTGGTCGTGTTCACGGACAGGTGGAATGCAACTACGACACGTTGATCTAGGTCAACCGGCATCCGTTTGACGGAGATGGAATCGGAGCAGCTAGTTCTCACCCACAGGTCGCTGACCAGCAGTGATCAACGTTCGGGGAGTCTGTAAGGACCTAGGGAATGAATGTCATGTTTGCGGATTCGTGATGGGAATCTGAGGCTCCTTTGAGGTTCCTTCGATACTGTCGAGTAGCCCGATTCGGCCATTCGGCGAATAGTAAACGGTTCGGCTTGATCGGCTCATCCACTACAGAAGGGGCGCCCGGCCGCCTGCGGATAGAGGATCCCGGCGTTGGGAATTCCCATAGTTGTGTACGACCACGGTGCCATCCTCCCGACGCTCGGCCTCCACGCGGACCACGGCCCGGGTTGGCCGGGCGCCTATCCGGCGCTCCAGGATGCGGGCCTGGGCGAAGCAGGGTTCGACCTCGGCGCACCGGGCGAGGATGCCGGCTGCCGCCTTGTCGTCGGGGGCGAGGTTGCCGTCGCCGTCGATGGCGGTGCCGCCCAGGACGACGGTGTCGCCGTGGGGGTAGAAGCACAGCAGGTCCGGCGCGAGGCCGGTGTCCTCGGAGAAGAACTCGGTCAGCCCTGGGTTGGTGACGACGACGTGCTGGCCGCGAATGGGCCGCAGGTCGGGGTCTGGGACCAGCGCCTGGGCGCCAAGGCCCGTGCAGTTGACGATGACGGGGGCAGAGCCGGCGTCCGCGAGCACGGCCAGGCGTCGCTGCGCAACCGTTCCGCCAGCGACGTGGAGGCGACGTAGGAGGTAGTCGAGATAGGTGGGCATGTCGATCAGCGGCACGGTGAACCGGTTGCCGGCCGTGAACCCGGTCGGCGCTTCGGCGGGCTCGCACGGCCGGAAGCCCGGCAGAGTGGTGGCCCGGTCCGATGGCGCCTCGGCCGTACGGCACGTCTCGATGCCGCTGGTGAGCCGGACGCCCGTGGCCAGGTCCTCGGCCAGCGTGCGAAAGATCTCCAGGGACCTCTACCCCACTCGTCGACCTTGCCCTTCGGCTCGACCAGGTATAGCCCTCACATCGCCCCGGCCGCCAGCGAGGTAACGCCCAGGACCTGCTCGGCGATCACGTGCACCGAGGTTCCGGCCTCGGCGAGAACGACGGCCGTGGTGAGCCCTGCCAACCCGGACCCGACAACGACAACGCGCTTCCCCGCACGCACGGCTGTGGCCCGAGGTCGCTCAGGAACGCAGGGTCGCGTCGAGGTAGTCCTGCACCGGCTCGAACAGTCCGTACGGCACGTACTGCGGGATCTCGTCGTGCGCGGCCCAGACCAGGCCGGCCACCTCATCGGGACTCGCGATGACCGTCTCGCCGCCGACGGGTCGACATGCGATGTAGTGGATCTCGTGGCCCGTCATGGGGTGAACCCGTTGTCCGAGCACGCTCTGCGCGGTCACCAGGAGCCCGGTCTCCTCCTGGGTCTCACGCGCTGCGGCTTCTTCGGGCGTTTCGCCAGATTCGATCTTCCCGGCCGGGAACTGCCACGAGAGTGCGCCTTCCGGCACTCGTCGTCGCACGAGCAGGACGCACCCACCTCGAACGACAACTGCGGCGGCGACCGCAGCCTCGGCCTCGCTGGTCACGGAGATCCCCCTTCTGAGCACCATCGTCACCGCATCGCGCAGCCGCATCTCACCCCTTGGGGAGCACTTCCCTGGCCGCGTAGTAGGCGTAAAGCGCGGCCTCGCTGCCGGAGCCCAGGGCGGTCATGATCCGTTGGAAGCGGGCGGAGCGGAGGTCTCCGGCCACGATGATGCGGGGATGCTGGCCGGTAGGCGCGCAGTATCCGTCCGCACCACGGGTCAGGTCGCCGGACGGGGCGGTCGGCGCGTTCCCGATGCTGAGGTAGGCGGCATCCGCCGTGACCGTGTGCTGTTCGCCGTCCCTGCCCACTGTTTCCGCCGACACCGTGGTGCCTTCTGCCAGGCTCAGCGTCAGGTGCTCGACGGGGAGCAGCGTGACTCGGGGGTCCTCGTGGATTTCCTCGGTCTTGTACGCGTCGGCCGCCGGGTACGCCACGAGCAGTCGGGTGTCGGTGGTCGGGTGGGCGCGCAGGAAGGTGCCGATCGGGCGGTCGCCGCCGAGGACGAGGAGGGTGCGGCCCTCGGCGTCGTCCGCCTCGGCCTGCCAGAGCGGGGGCAGGGTCAGGCCGTCGGGGGCGGTGATCCAGCCGACGTCGCGGGGCTGGAGGGGGCCGACTCCGGTGGCGACGATGGCGTACGGGGCGGTGAGACGGGCGCCGGTGTCCACCGTGATGGTCACCTGGTCGTCGTCGGCGCAGAGCTCGGTGACGTGGTGGCCGAGTTCGAGGCGACACAGCTCCGTGCTCTTCAGCTCCGCGACGATGGAGTCGGCCAGCTCGGGGCCGCTGGTGTAGCCGCCGAGGACGTTGTTCAGGGCCGGGATCCGGTAAAGGTTGCGGCACAGCCGGTCCGGCTCGATCAGGATCGAGCGCATGCCGACGCTGGCGGCCATGCGGGCGGCGGCGCAGCCGGCCGGGCCGCCGCCGATGATGATCAGGTCGGTGTCGTACCGCGTGTCGGCCATGGGGCTATTCCAGCACTGGGGCCCCGGCGTACGCAGTGAGTTGGCCGATCACGTGGTCGGTGGTGACGAGTTGGCCGGTTCCGATCAGCCGGCGGGCGACGAGGAGTCCGGCATCGTGGACGTCCGGGCCGGCGTCGCTGGCGCAGGCGTTGGTGACGATCCAGGGTGCGTAGCCGTGCTCGAAGGCGTCGGCGGCGGACTTCAGGACACAGCTCTCCGTGGCGATCCCGCAGAAGACGAGATCGGTCCAGCCGGCCCGGCGGATCAGCTCGGCAGCCTCCGGGGTGAGGAGCGTGTAGCCGGTTTTGTCGACGACCGCGTGTGCGTGGGTGGCTGCTTCTGCGAGCTCGGGAACGATGTCGGTCTCGGGCGCTTCCTGGAGCCGGTGCCACTGGAAGAAGCGCTCGTAGGGGCTGTCTGGATAGTTGAAGTACCGGGTGAAGATCACGGGTCGGCCGGCGGCGGACCACTGGGCGACTAGGTCGGAGACCGCAGGCACGGCGTGGCGGCTGTGGTGGTTCACGAAGCCGTTCTGCATGTCGATCACGACCAGCGCGGCGGTGCCTATGTCCATCCGCTGTCTCTCCTGCCCCGTGTCCTCAGCCGACGCTCTCGCGCAGCGCGTCCTGTGCGGCGCGCAGCCGCTCGGCCAGTCCGCTGGTCTTCATGATGGCCTCCCGCATCAGGACGTGCTGCGCGGTCTCCTGGGCGCGGGCGGTGGTGAGCCGGGAGTAGGCGGCGCGCAGGAAACGCCAGCCGTACTGCTCGGGCATGGAGGGGTCTTGGCCGTCCTCGATCATCTGCTGGATCTGGCGGGTGAAGC
This sequence comes from Streptomyces sp. NPDC037410, assembly GCF_055602235.1. Taxonomy (NCBI): domain Bacteria; kingdom Bacillati; phylum Actinomycetota; class Actinomycetes; order Kitasatosporales; family Streptomycetaceae; genus Streptomyces; species Streptomyces sp. NPDC037410. The sequence goes on from NZ_JBVJWR010000018.1 coordinate 65,858, forward strand.
ACCACAGGGTCTGGACGGTCAGCTCGCACGTGACCAGCTCATCGATGGTGAGGCTGCGCTCGCGGGAGTGGGAGGCGTAGGCGACGCCGGACCAGCCGGCGTAGGCGGTGGAGACACCCCGTACGCCGAAGGGCACCATGTCCGGGTGGTCGAAGCCGGTGGCGAGGAGCGATGCCTCGACCGCGCCGTCCAAGGGCGCGGGCCCACCCGGGGCGCCGCGGTCGACCAGAACCGAGGGCGTGGACAACAGGCGCAGGGCGGTGTCATGGACGTCTCCGGCCCACGGGCCGGAAGTGAGCCAGTACAAGGAGAGGACGTACTCCGGGTTGGGGACGCGGGTGTGGTCCTCGTCCAGGAGGTCGCGGAGCTTGTCTCGTGCCCAGGGCAGGTCGGAGGCGCAGGAGCGGTAGCGCCAGACGGCGAGTTCGGTAAGCACGGTGGGCTCGTGTGGCTGGACGAGGTGGAAGACGGCTACCCCGCACGCGAAGACGTGCAGGACGCAGTCCTGCGCTTCGGGGTGGTCCACGCAGGCTGAGGAGGACTCCAGCCACTGGTCGTCCGCGCTCGATGTCATGTGTGCGCGGAGCCGGCCGGCGCGCTCGACGCCGATGAAGACCGGCAGGAACTTGTGGGAGTCGACTTCGATCCGGCCTGTGACGGGCGGCGCAGCGCCGTTCGTTCCCAGCGCCGCCGCGAATCGGGCCTTCGCGTCGTCCGGCGCGCGGCCGAGTGCGGTATCGAGGACGGCCTGAGATTCAGCACGCGGCTGGTAACTCGACCCGCCGCCCTCCCAGTTCGACACGGTCCTATCGCTGACGCCCAGGTAGGCGGCGAAGTCCCGCAGGCTCATGCGCAGGGCGTCGCGTAACAGCCGGGCTTCCCGGCCGGACCATCGCTGCACCGTGACCACCGTCGTACCCCCTGTCTGTCACCCGGTGGAACGCCGAAACGCCCAGCGTAGTCAGCCTTGTTCGGCAGCGCTGCGGCATTGCTGCAGCACCCGTACGTCACACCCCGCCATCGGCCTCCACCATGCTGGGTCCACCGAGCCGGGGAGGTGCCCACCGCCACCAGGCGGCCCTCCGCCCGTTCTCTCCTGTACCACCACCAGAAGGAGCAAACGGCATGACCGACATCGTCAAGCGCAACGCCCGCGCGATCCTCCTCGACGGCGACGAGCTCGTCCTGATCAAGCGCACCAAGCCGGGCAGGGAGCCGTACTGGGTGTCGGTCGGCGGAGGGGTCGAGGCGGACGACGCGACCATCGAGGCGGCCCTGCACCGCGAGGTGTTCGAGGAGCTGGGCGGCAAGCTGGAGCGCGCCGAGCTCGTCCACCTGATCACCGACGAGCTGGATGGTGGCGTCGGCGTCCAGCACATCTTCGCCGCGCGCCTGGAGTCGATGGACCTGGCCGCGCGGACGGGGACGGAGTTCGCCAAGCCGGAGCGGGGCGGGTACGAGGTGGTCCGGGTGCCCTTCACTGCCCAGGCCGTCCGTGAGCTGAACCTGATGCCGCCGGAGCTCGCCAAGTTCATCGCCGCGAACACGGAGGCGATCGTCTCCGTCCTCGACACCCCGATCCGCGAGGCGTGAACGATGGCGCAGGTCCCGGACTTCGTCAGCCTCAACGGCCCTGACAACGTGGGCAAGACGACCCACCTGGTGCGGCTGGCCGAGCGGTGGGACGGCTTCCAGCCGCTGGGCGCGGTCCACGAGCACGACCCCGAGCCGTGGGCTCGGGTGGCCGCCGGCGACTACGCCCGGTGGTGGTTCGAGACGTCCACGACTGTCGAGCTGACCGAGATGCTGCTCGTCGGCCACGCCAAGCGGGCCGCCGCCCGCGAGGCCGGGCGCACGGGCCTGCTCGACCGGGGCCTGCCCATGCTCCTCGCCGTGGCCACCGCAACCTGCGTGGTCAAGGACGGACTGACGGTCGGCGAGGCGTCCAAGACCGTGACGGGCATCTCCGGTTCGCGCGCCACCGCAGCAGAGACCGCGATCCTCCTGCTCCCGTCACTCGACGCCGAGCGCAGCTACGCCATCGCCAGCGCCCGCGAGGGCAGCCCCTGGACCGGGATCTACCCGGCCTACCAGAAGACGCTGCACACGGTCCTGCTCCACCAGGCCGACCACGGCTCGTACACCGCGGTCGTGGACTGCGAGGACCGCTCCCTGGACGACATCCACGCCGACGTACTCGGCCACGTCGGCCTCCCCCGACTCACTGACGGGAGTCCCCGATGACCCAGAACTCCCCGCCCCTGGTTTTGCCGCCCGGCCTGTCCCGCGCCATCGCCGCGCTTCAGGACAAGGACCGTCACCGCCTGGACGACGCCATCACCCGGCTCCACACTGTCAACGGGCGCCTGTGGCACACCGAGGACCGGGTGCGCAGCTCCTTACTCTCCGCCGCCCAGGTCGCCGACTGCAAGCGCGAGATCGACCAGCTCAACGCCGAACGCAACGCGCTCGCCGAACGGGCTGACGAGGTCCTCGGCTCGCTGGCCGACGCGGGCCGCGCCGACGCGCCGCTGCACACCGAGACGCTCGCCTCCGTCGTCGACCGCCTGTCGGTGCTGACGCTGCGGATCTGGCACAGCGAGCGGGCGGCAGCCCGGGACGAGCTGGCCCGTCGGCGTGTCCCCGCCCTGCACAGCCAGCGGGAAGAGCTGTGCGCCGCCCTCGACACGCTGATCTCCGACGTCGTCGCCGGCCACCGGCGGCTTCCCATACCGGCCCGCTTCAAGTTGTACGGCCGGGACGACGCCGCCCCTGCAGAGATCAAGCCGAGCCGACACCTCCGCCGGGTCCTCGCCTTCGGCGGGCTGAGCGAGTGCGGCAAGAGCACCAGCGCCGAATTCGTCCAGCGCACGTGCGGCGCCCAGCGCCTCAAGATCGGCTTCCTGCTGCGGCAGGCGGCCCACCAGGAGGGCCTTGCGGACCCGTACGCGCTGTCGGCCCGTCGGCAGGCCGAGCTGCTGCTCGGCGAGCTGAATCGCTTCGCGGACGCCCACGTCGACACAAAGCTGTTCACCATCGAGTCCGTCCACGACGACACCTCGATCGCCGAGCTCAAGCAGCTCATGGGCGACTCGCTCCAGATCGTCTACCTGGACGCCTCCTTCGCCGTACGCGTCGAGCGGTCCGGGACGCCGGCCCAGGCCGTCGCCGCGAAGGACGAGATCAAGATGAGCCGTGGTGCCCACCAGGTCGCCGCGCTCGCCGACCACGTCATCGACAACACCGGAAGCATCGCAGCCCTCCGCGCCCGGCTCCGGCGCATCGCCGCCCCACCCGCCGCCACGGCGCTGCGCGTGGCTACCCCGTACGGGCTGGGCCTGCCGGCCGCCATCGCCTCGGCAACGGCCGACTTCACCGACGCGGTACGGGCGTACGGCCCCGGCGTGCGGCTCGCCGCCCTGACCGGCAGCCCCGGCGAGGGCAGCTGGATCGCCGGCTGGTCCGACCTGGACCTCCTCGTGATCGCCGAACACGAAGCCATCTGCCAGGTCCACGAGGCCCTGGAGCAGTACCGGACCGCCCTGGGCAGTACAACCTCCCTCGGCCCCACCCTCGTCACCCCCGGCGAACTGACCGGCCGACGTCTCACCCCGCGCCTGGCGTTCGTCCTCCACCAGCTCCAGCAGGGCAGCCCCGTCCTGCACGCCACACCCGACCTCGAACTGCCGACGATCAGCCGAGATGAGCTCGCTTTCGCCGCCGTCCGCGAACTCCCCCAGGTCGTCCTGACCATGCGCCGCCTGCGCGCCGAAGCCGGGCCGGCGACGCTGCGGCAGCTCTACAAGCACCTCGTACTCGCCTGCCGCCTCCTCCTCCGCGAGCACAACCAGTGGGAGTCCGGCCCCGACCGGATCCTCGCCGTGGCCTCACGCATGCCGGGCCTGCGCCTCCTCTCGGTGCCCTCCCTGGCCGAGATCGCCAGCGCCTGGCGCGACGGCGAGACCGAACTCGTCCTCAAGCCCGTCACCGCGGCCGTCGACCAGCTCCTCACCTGGTACGCCGCCCAGCTCGCCGCCTGAACGGCCTCCCTCTCCTTCCTCCTTCTCCGTCCGACAGGAGCTTCGCCATGCCCGAAACCATCGCCGTGCCCTCCTTCTCCGCCCGGATCGTCGAACGCCTTAGCGTCGGAGCCACGAGCCGCCGCGAGCGCGTCATCCACTCCCTGGACGGCCTGGAGGACCCGGTCCACCCCACCACCCTCGCCGACACCGGAACCCACCTGTGGCGTCTGCTCCAGGAGCAGGTGACTGACGGACTCGACTCCGTGGACTTCCTCCTCGGCCTGGACGCCGGCGGCATCCTGCCGACCGTCTCCCTCGCCGGCGCCGCCCACCTCCCGTACAAGATCGCCTGGAAGCTGCACCTCCCGCTCGACGGCGCGGTCCGCTTCAGCGAGCCCCACGCGATGCGCACCGACGTCTTCGCGTACGGCATCGCTCCCAGACAGCGCATCGTCATCGTGGACGACGAGATCACCACCGGCCGGACCCTGGCCGACCTCACCCGCCGCCTCCGCGAGGCCGGCGCCGTCCCGCTGGCGGCGGCCTGCCTGGTGGAGGACACCACCCGCGGAGCCCGCGACCTGCTCACCGACCTCGGTCTGCCCCTGGTCTCCCTCACCACGATCGAGGGCACGGCGTGACCGCGGTCGCCCCGGCAGGGATCCGGTTCCACCACGGTTCCCTGGTCATCCCCGCCGGGGCCGTGCACACCACCCCGCTCGGGTACGACCGCGACGGCGTTCCCATCGGCGCACCGCTCCCGCTTGCCGCCTCCGCCGAACTGGTCCACCGCCTGAGCGGGTGCGGTGAGGTCGTGGTGGCCTTCGAGGGGAAGCTCGGCGACACCCTCCTCGCCCTATCGGGTGTCCGCGCGGTCCTCGACTGGCTGCGGCTGCGGTCAGTCCGCGTGACTGTTCGGGCGGTGGGTCCGTACGCGGAGCTGATCGCCCGCACGGGGCTGATCACGCGGCCCCAAGCCACCCCACCCAGCGGCTGGCGGGCCGTGATCGGAGACCGCACGGGAATCGAGGCACACGGCTCGGAAGCGGCGGTGAGCCTGGTGCTCGACCCAGCGGCCCCACCGTGCTGGTCGAGCGACGGCCGCGCCCACCCGGACCTACCCGCCCGCCACTACCTGGCGGTGGAGCGCCGCCTCGGCATCCGCCTGCCCGACACGGCATCCTTCGCTCCCACCGTCGCGACCGGGCCGAACAACCTTGTGGAGGAACTCCGCTCAGTGGGCTGGCTCGGCGGCCTGAACCTCGCCGCCATCACCGCCACCAGCTGGCCGGAACGCAAGGACTACACCGCCCAGCGCTACATCACCCTCGCCGAGCACATCGCCGAGGCCCACCAGGCCCAGGCCCGGCTGCTGCTCATCGGCGGCAACCCGGACGGCGGCCTCCGCATCACCGCGGAGGCTCCCCGACGCCACGTGCAGATCCTCCGCCTCGACGGGATGCCGGCAGACCACCTCACCGACCTCTTCCCGTACTGCCACCTGATCGTCGGCAACGACACCGGCCTCACCCACCTCGCCGCGATGGCCCGCGGCCGGGACGGAACCTCCCCGCCCGTCATCGGCCTGTACGCGCGCCACAGCCACAGCAAGTGGCGCACCGGCCTGCCGCACCACCACGCCGTCGCCACCGCCCTGTCCGACCGCATGCACCAGGGCGACCTCTGCCCCGTCCGCGACGCCATCACCGCGGACACGGACGTTCACATGGACGCCTTCCCGCCCGCCGCGCTGGCCCAGGTCTGCCTCGAACTGCTCAACGGGGTGAGGCCATGACCTTCCAGCCTCTCCTTCGGCTGGGGCCGGTACGGCGCTTCACCCGCAACCTGCTCTGCCCCGTCGACCTCCTCGGCCGCCCGCTGCTCCTGAAGTACACCCGCGACCCGGCCGAGGCCCGCGAGGAGATCCGCGGCCACGCCCAACTGGCCCGGCACTACCGCGTCCCCGCCCTGCACGCCCATCTGCGCGTACCGGGCGGCCACCTCCTCGCGTACGAACGCCTCCCCGGCGGCACCGACCAGGGCCTCCTGCTCGACCTCCTCAACGCGGACGAGCCGAGCAGCGACCTCGACATCTACATGGACCAACTCACAGCCGCGTACCGCGAGGTCATCCTCACCACGGCATGGCCGGCCGATCCGACGCACGTCGTCCGCAAGCTGTACTGGGACCGCGCGGCACCCGGCGGGCGACTCGACACGTACTACGCCGGCAAGGACTTCCTGATCGCCGACGGCCTCATCGACCTCCCGGTCTCCCGCCTCGACACCTACACCCTGAACATCAACGGCCGCCGACACCATCTCGACTGGGCCGCCACCCTCCGCTGGCTCCGCGCCCACTTCGCCACGGCCGAGCCGGTCTGGGCGGCCCTCACCCAGGGCGACCCCACCGACGTCAACCTCGCCCACCCGCTCGCCTGGTTCGACTACGACACCGCCGGGATGAACAGCATCCCCGGCGAGTTCGCCAACTTCCTCTGGTACACCTCCGCCCTCGGCGGCTGGCTGGTCCCCACATACAACCCGACCGCCCTCGCCGACCACCCCGCCACCTTCGCCCACGTCCCGGCCAACACCCCCGAGCTCCAGCGAGCGGGCATCGACCACACCACCAGCACCATCCACATCAACTACACCCCGCGCCTCTCGGCACCCCGGCGAGCCGCGGTGAACGCGTACTGGAACCAGCTCGTACAGCCGGTCGCGGACCGTCTCTGGCCCGGCGAGGACCTGGCGAACCTGCTCCGCCCCTACCTCGCCATGCGCATCCTCGGCGTCTACAACCTGGCCGACCTGACCTCTGAGGACCGGCTCGTCCTCCTCGCCCGGCTCGCCGAAGCCATGAGCCCCGCCTTTGACCCGACCACCTACTTCTGCCCGCTGAAGTCGCCATGCCCGGCCCCCTGAACGGCCGTACCGTCCTGGTCACCGGTGCCACCGGCGGCCTCGGCTCGGCCATAGCCCGACGTCTCGCCGCCGACGGCGCCACGGTCGCCCTCGCCCACCTCGACGACGACCAGGTCGCAGCCGAGCTCGCTGTCCACATCACCGACAGCGGCGGCACCGCAATCCCCCTGGCAGCCGACCTCCGCGAGGCCGAGGCCGTACGCGCCCTCTGCCACCAGGCCCACGACCGGATCGGCCCGATCGACATCCTGATCAGCAACGCCGGCGCCTACCCCCGCCGACCGTGGCCCGAGACGACACCAGCCCATTGGGACGACGTCCTGGCCACCAACCTGACCAGCCACTATCTCCTCGCCCAACAGCTGACCCCCGCCATGACGGTCGTCGGCTGGGGCCGGATCATCACGATCGGATCCGTCCTGGCCACGGCGGGCCGCCATGACCTCTCCGGCTACATCAGCGCCAAGGCCGGGCTCGAAGGACTCACCCGCGCCCTCGCCCGCGAACTCGGCCCCGCCGGCATCACCGCCAACTGCGTCGCCCCGGGCTCCATCCGTGTTCCCGCCGAGGACACCGTCGTCGACGACCCGGAGGCCATGACCGCCCGCCAGCTCGCCCGCCAGTGCATCCAGCGCCGGGGCCGCCCGGACGACGTCGCCGCTGCCGTCGCCTTCCTCGCCACCGACGACGCCGGCTTCATCACCGGCCAGACCCTGCGCGTCGACGGGGGCTGGATCCTTGGCTGACATCTGGCTCATGCGCCACGGCGCCTACGAAGGCCACCGCCCCGGCCACCACGCCCCGCACGAAGCCGCCCTCACGCAGGAGGGCCGCGACCAGGTACGCCGCGCCCTCCCCCTCCCCGACGGCATCACCGCGATCGTCACCAGCCCGATCCCCCGTGCCCGTCAGACCGCCACCCTGGTCTCGCATCTCACGGGCCTGCCGATCGTGGCCACCTCCGGCCTCCTCGCCGAATGGCGCGCCCCGAGCATCGTCCTCGGCCGCACGGCCGAGACCTACCCGCCGGCCTACCGCGCCTGGCGAGCCCGGCGCCTCGCCAACCCCTCCCTACGCTGCGAAGACGGCGAAAGCCTCACCGACCTCCACACCCGCGCCCGCCACTGCGCCGCCTTCCTCCACCACACCACCCAACGCCACGGCCCCCTCCTGGCCGTCTCCCACACCCTCCTCCTCGGCGTCCTCACCCACCTTCCAGAAGGCCCCGCCGCCTTCACCACCGCCGCGAAGACCCCCTGGCAGTTCGCCGAACGCCGTTTCTTCACCCCCCTATCACCGCAGCACTGAGCAGCCGCAAAGCCGCCGATGAACGCTCGTCGTCCGCTGCACACGCCGCATACCGCTGGAGCCTCGTCGACGCGGGATGCCAACCGCATGCCGACGGGAGACCCGGCAGAATCGAGTCGTACCCATACCCGGCTGACAAAGGGGAGCGCCGTAGACCTGTTGCCGACCACCACGAGCGCCGACAGCTCATCCGCGACGGATACGAGGACGCGGACCACGACAGCGGACCCGGCCTCCACGGGAAGGGCAGCGCCATCCGTGGAAGAAGAGCCTCTCGAAACTCAAGCGCTCCTATGATCGGATCGCGAGGTCGTGATGCAGAGTCGTAGTGGGGGGCCATGACACAGTCAGCAGCCGCAGCCGAAAGGGCGATTGAGCAACTCCTTGACCACGACAGGAAGATCCTCGACCTCCGGCAAGAGATCCGCGAAGCCCGCCTTAAGCGGTTCCTACTGGTCTCGACCTACTCCTCTGCACCTGTGCTGCTATTACTCCTATTTGTCGGGAACATCGCTACATGGGGCCGCGTCGACTTGGCCCGCGTCAACCTGGCCTGCATCCCCCTTCTCGTCGCTCTCCTAGTCCTGTGCGCGGTCGTCCGCGCCCACAGCACCAGGGTTGATTTCTGGGACGGCCCTCTCTTCGACGAATGGAAGTCGGGGCACGCGGCGGAAAAGAAGATCGACCTTGAGCTCGCCATCGAACGCAAGCGCCTTTCTGCAGCATCTATCGACCTGCCAACAGAGACCCGCCGCAGCATCTACCGGGAGACCGTGCCAGGAGCCATCGAGCAGTACCGTTCCGACGGACTTCGCTACAGGCGGGTCCACAACCTGTTCCAGAGCGTCGTCATCATCGGCTCGCTGGCGACGTCGACAGCAGCGAGTCTCGCGGAAACCCCACCCCCCTACAAGTGGATCACCGTCGGCACCAGCTTCTCCGTTGGTCTCGCGGCAGGCTTCACCGGCTACTTCAAGTTCCGCGAACGCAGCTTCTACCTCCAGCAGACGGCCGACAGCATCGAGGAGGAGTACGACGCCGTGAACCTGAAAGTTGGCCGCTACAAGAGCAGCGTGGACGACGGAGCTGCCCTTCTGGAGTTCACCGAGCGGGTTGAGACCCTCAAGAACGACCAGCGCAAGCGACAGCAGCAACTGGACCAGCCGACGGAGACGCCCGAGGGCTGACTCCGTTGTCCTGGCCGTTGTCCGGTTCGCTGACGGATGTCACTGTGCGCCGTACACGCACCGCCTTGGCTCGCGCCGCCGGAAGCATGCTGTTCCCAGCGCCAGCGGTCCCATTCCTCGACTTCGGCAGGGTGGTCGGGCCAGTCCTCGCTCCACCTCGCGACGACCTCGTCGGCGCGCTCGCGGTGGAGAATGGCCACAGCATCCCAGGGGCACCACCCGGGTTGGCTGGTCGGCCCCTCGGGCTCAGGGCAGTCCGGACCTTCACCGAAGCATGATTTGCACTGCAACAGGTCCTCTTCGGGGAGGAAACCCTCGAACGAAGGATGAGCTACTCACAGATCGGCCTTTCTGACGCGAAGGTTTTCCAGCGGAGGCATCCGCCTCCAGGCCCTCGGATGAGGAGAAAGGCCACCCCTATGACCACTGGCATAGACCCCGACGCGATCCCTCCGGACAAGCTCATCGTCCAAGACGGCCGCATCACCCCCGCAGGGGAACTGATCATCGCGAAGATGGCTGAGAATCTGGCCGCCCTCTTTCAACAGGCCGACGACCCAATGGCCGCGCTGGAGGCGTTCCGGGAGATCCTCCCCGTGCAGATGAGGGCGATCGTCAACAAGCGTGACGATGCCGAGCCCAGCCCGATGCGGAAGGTACTCTCCTGCCTCGTCGGTTCCGAATGTCTGGAGCGCCGCCCTGGACGCGCCCCTCTGACAGGCGATCGACTCGACGGCGAGCCCGACACCGACGACACCTGGGCAGATCGTCTCCCCTGTACCGAACAGCACGGCCACAACGGCGATCACCAGGACTTCGCCTGCCGAAGCTGGCAGCGGGTGGTGGCGCCCTCATGACGCAGCCCTTCGAGAGCCTCCGCGTCGCACCTCTCCACGTCCACCGAGGCGAAGGTCGTCAGGAGTTGCCCATCATGGCGCGCTACGACGGCAACCGCGTCATCTCCACCTACGACCCGAAGCGGACCTCCGTCGAGACTGCTGCCTACCTCGGTCGTATTCGCCTGGCCTGCGAAGGGATCACCATCTCCGAGGTGATCCTCGAAGGCCATGCACAGGACCTGACAGACCTGTTCCACGCAGCATCGAAACTCTTCCTGGACGTGCAGTTCACCAGCGGGCCGCGGATCACAGACCCCGTCGTGAAGATCATCGATCAGGACACCTCGCAGGCGTCCTACTACATCCCGGAGGGCTGGGACCTGGCTGACGCTCTCCAGCGTCTACCCGACGCTTTCGCCATGGCCCAGCCGGAGGTAGCCCGCGCCCTGCAGCACATCGAGGCGGAGAAGAAAACCAGCAATAAGAAGGTCATCCGCCTCCTCGATCACGTGATTTTGATGATCTTGAAGGCTGGCGATCCATATCCCGTCTTCGCTGATCTGAAGCGCGCACTCGGCCAGGTGGAGACACCGGAGACGGCGGCCCTCACTCCCTCCGGGATGGCTTGAGCGAGCGCCACTTCGAGCACCCGCGATCGGGTACGAGTCGGCCGGCTCCAGGACCACGGTCTCAGGCGGCCGGCAAGGTCTGGTTGCAGTTCTGGTTGCGTTCACCCCTGTCCGGAAGCATCCAGACGGGGCCACCCCGAACGCTCCGCCGCAGGTCAGGACACCTACGCCCCCGCCGGACCCCCGTACGAACATTTGGAAAGCGTGTTGGGGGCAACCCCTCACGAGTTCGAATCTCGTATCCTCCGCAGCCGCCTGAACAGGCGAAACGAAGACCCCGGACCGCTCCAGCGGCCGGGATCTTCGGCATGTCCTGGTCTCAGTTTCGGTCTCATTTACTTGCGACATTCGCGACATTAAACGCATGCGCCAGGGCGCCCTCGAGAGCGGCGGACGTCGAGAACGACGGGGACACGCCATGAACGCCAGAGCTAGGAGTATGTTTTATGTAGGTGTACTTCTATATCTGGAGCCCTCGTGGACAAGCCTGCCGAGATGTTCGACCGGGACTACGAGTGGTCGGCGCTGAGCCGGTTCATCACCGATCCGCAGCCCGGCGCGACTCTGGGCGTGGTCTCCGGGCGCCGCCGCCAGGGCAAGACGTTCCTGCTGGACGCCGCCTGCCGTGCCGCCGGAGGGTTCTATTTCGGTGCGACCGAGGCCGCCGATGCCGAGTCGCTACGGCGGATCAGCACGGCGCTGACAGCCCACGTCCGCCCCGCCAGCCCGTTCCACTTCGCCGACTGGGCAGAGGCCGTCGACGCACTCCTCGCGCTCGGCGCCGAGCGGCCCGTCCCCGTGGTGATCGACGAGTTTCCGTACCTCGCCAAGGCCAACCCCGAGCTGCCCTCGATCATCCAAGAGGCGTTGCGGCCTCTGCGTGACCAGCGCACCGGCTCACGTACCCGGCTGCTGCTGTGCGGCTCGGCGCTGTCCTTCATGGGACGGCTGCTCTCAGGTAACGCCCCACTGCGCGGACGAGCCGGGCTGGAGCTGGTCGTCCGCCCCCTCGACCACCGCCTCGCCGCCGAATTCTGGGACATCACCGACCCTCACCTGGCCATGAAGGTGAACGCGATCGTGGGCGGCACCCCGGCCTATCGGCGCGAATTCGCACGCGGCGACACGCCAAAGGGGCCGGATGACTTCGACGACTGGGTCGTCCGCACCGTCCTCAATCCTGAAACCCCCCTCTTCCGCGAAGCCCGCTATCTGCTGGCCGAAGAACCCGACCTTCGCGACACCGCCCTGTACCTGTCCGTCCTGGCCGCCGTCGCCGACGGCAACGCCACACGCGGGGGCATGGCCGGCTACTTGGAACGCAAGGCCACCGACATCGCCCATCCCATCAACGTCCTCGAAGACGCAGGCCTGCTGCACCGGGACGCGGATGCCTTCCGTGACAACCGTCCCACTTACCGCATCGCCGAACCGCTGATCGGCTTCTACCACGCGATCATGCGACCGGTCTGGGACCAGCTCGAACGCCCGGGCAGCGCGGCACGGGTCTGGCAAGCCAGCCGTCGCCGCTTCGTCAGCAACGTCCTCGGGCCCCACTTCGAGCAGGTCTGCCGGGACTGGACTCTGCATCACGCCGACCCCGAGATTCTGGGCGGTCTGCCCGCCCGCGTAGGACACGGCGTCGTCCACGACCCCAAGGCCCGCACCGGCAATGAGGTCGACGTGGCGGTCATCGGAATCGCGGACGGTGCCAAGCCTCCCCTTCTCGCCATCGGAGAGGCCAAGTGGAACGACACCATGGGCGCCGCCCACATCGAACGCCTTCGGCACATCCGCGACCTCGTCGCTCAGGCAGGACGCTACGACACCACGAATACACAGCTCTTGTGCTTCAGCGGAGCCGGCTTCAACGACAAGGCGCACGCCGCGGCGGTGACCGATCCGAGCATCCATCTGATCAACCTGGCGACCCTCTACGGCCGGGGCTGACATCTCGTTGCCGCCCGAAGGTCTGCCGTTGGCGCCTCGCAGCTCTGCCGACAGTGTCTCTACCCTTCCTTGAACACGGGGAGCAGATAGATCAGCACCAGGGTGAGCGCCGTCGGCAAGCAGAAACCCGCGATTGCTCTCCAGAGTTGGTAACGGCGACCGGTCCACCACTTGGCCAGGAACGAGAGAAGAAAGCTGCTGACGACCAGCAGCAGCGTGCCCTGCGACACCAGAGCCACGTCACCACGCGCCCAGCCGAATATCTGACTGGCCCAGCCGTACAGGAAGGCCCCAACCAGAGCCAAGGCAGGCAAAGAGATGATCGCGAACCGACGTTCTGCCCTCCGCTCCGCAGCGTCCACCTCTGGAGTGACGATCTTGACGCGAACGTAGCGAGGCATGTCTCTCCAGGGACCGCACGTACCGTGTGAGCAGGGCCGCAGCATCGTATCGATCACACCGAACACACGTCCGCAGAATGCGCGATGCCAGACACCCGCCCCTGACCCAGTGGTCTCAGTTCTGGTCTCATTCGCCCCCGTCCGGCCCCGTCCGGACGGGGCCACGCCGAACGCTCCGCCACAGGTCAGAACGGGTGCGGCCACCGCCGGACCCCCGTACGAACATTTGGAAAGCGTGTTGGGGGCAACCCCTCACGAGTTCGAATCTCGTATCCTCCGCAGCCGCCTGAACAGGCGAAACGAAGAGCCGGACCGCTGATTGCGGTCCGGCTCTTCGGCATGCCCTGGTCTCAGTTGCGGTCTCGTTTATATTCGGCATTCACGACATCTCGGCCGGTGCGCCGGAACCGTCGGCGCCCCTGCCCGGTCAAACGGCTCGCCTTCAGGGGTGAACCCTCACGTACGCCACCTGCAGCGGCCATGGGATGCACCATCCTTGATCTGAGCACGGGCCACATCTGGTCCACTCGTGCGATCCCGACCTCGCGAGGTGTTCCTGTGACGTCCCGGTCCACGCTGACGGCCTGGCTGGCCGACCTCGACGCCCCACAGCTGGGGCGTGTGCTCGCCCTGCGGAAGGACGCCTCGGCTCCCCCTGAGCCGCGCTCGCTGGACGAACTGGCGGAACGCCTTCTGCGACCGGGCTCGGTGGCGCTCGCCCTGCCGCAGCTCCCACTGCCGTGCCTCCAGGCGGCCGAGGCCCTGGCCGCCTTGGGGACGCCCATGTCGCGCGGCGCTCTGGCGAAGGCGCTGGGAGCGACGACACCCACCGCCGCTCGGGAACTCGACGCCGTGCTGGAGGCTCTGGCCGATCGCGCGCTGGTCTGGCCCGATGGCGACGGAAGGCTCCACATGGCCGCGCCATTGCGGCAAGCCTGGGAAGCACCCTTGGGTCTTGACGCTCCGTTGGAGGAGCTCCTGGAGGGCGTGACCTCAGAGGAGCTGCGCGGCATGCTCGTCGCGCTGGGCATCAAGCCGCCCGGCACCAGGCAGCAGCGCACTACCGCCGTCCTGCACCACCATGGCGATCCGGAACGCATCGCCTCCATGGTCGCGAAGGCTCCCCGCTCTGCCCGCGAGCTGCTCGAGCACCGAGCGAGGTCCGTACCGCGGCACACCGAGTTCATCGTGTTCGGGGCTCCCGAGCCCGCTTCCCGGCCCGGCGAGCGATGGGCCCTCGACCGGGGCTTGCTGATCCGGAACCGTCACGGATACGGGCCGGCGCGCATGCCCGCCGAAGTGGCACTCGCACTCCGCGGCCCCGACTGGCATGCCCCGTTCGATCCTGTACCGCCTGCCGCAGAGATGGTGTCCGTCGCCGCTGCGGAGGTGGAACGAGAGACAGCGGCAGCGGCTACGGGCTTCGCGGCCCATGCCGCCTCGGTCCTGTCAGTCTGCTCGTCGGCTCCCCCGGCCCGACTGAAGTCCGGTGGTGTAGGCGCACGTGAACTGGGCCGGATCAGCAAGGCCGCACAGGCCGATGACGCCGTGGTGCGCATCGTCTTGGAGGCCGCGTACTCGGTCGGGCTCATGGCCACGGACGGCCACCGCGTCGCGCCCACCGAGAAGTACGACGCCTGGGCGGCGCAGGAACCCGCGGCGCAGTTCGCCGTACTGCTTCAGGCATGGTGGAACCTGGCGCTCACCCCGTCCCAGACCCGCGACGAGGAGAACAAGGCGCTACCCGCCCTGGCCGGAGCGCTCCCCTGCGACGGCTGCCTGCAGGCTCGCAGGGGACTCCTCACCGCTTCGGCACGGCTCCCGGAGGGGCTGGGCGCGCAGATCGCCACGGATCTGGGCCCGCTCGTGGCCTGGCATCGTCCGCTCGCCCACCTGTCATTCCAGGATGAGGCGCCCTTCGCCACCGCGGTCCGCGAGGCCGAGATGTTGGGCGTCATCGCCCGGGGCTCCCTCTCCCCGCTCGGTGCGAGTCTGCTGGCCGGCAACGCCGAGGGACTGGCCACCGAGTGCCGACGACTGCTGCCCGAGGCCACCGGCACGGCCCGGCTCGGCAGCGACCTCACGGCCGTCGTCAGCGGCACGCCCGCGGCGAGCCTCGCCGAGCTCCTGGACGCGACCGCGGACCGGGAGACCAGCGGGATGGCCTCGGTATGGCGCTTCAGCGCCAGCAGCATCCGACGGGCCCTGGACACCGGCCGCGCTCCGGACGAGGTCTCCGCCGAGCTGACCGCCATCGCCGAGGGGCCCCTGCCCCAGCCCCTGTCCTACCTCATCGCCGATGCCGCACGCCGTCACGGCCGTGTACGCGTCGCCCCCGCCGCCTGTGTCATCCACGGCGACGAACCGTCCCTCCTGGCCGAACTCGCCGCCCACCGAGGGCTCTCGCCCCTCGGACTGCGGCAGCTCGCCCCGACGGTGCTCGTCAGCGCCGGCACACCTGACCAGACCCTTGCCGCGCTCCGGGACCAGGGCTATGCCCCCATCGCCGAGGCCCCGGACGGGACCGTACGCGTCGAGAGGGTCCCGACCCAGCGGGCCGCCGCTGTATTGACCGCACGGAAGCCGTCCGCGAAGAACGGCGGACGACTCATGACGCACACGGCAGCCGAGGTGTCGGAGGCCGTCGACTCATACGCTGTGGCTGTCCGACTGCTGGCGGCCCCGCCGACCCTCCCGGACCCCGATCCCTTCGGCGCCGGAGGCCCCTTCGGAACGGACACCGAGGAGATCGTCGCCGGGTATGCGAGGCATTTGACGTACGCCGACGTACGCCAGCTCGGTCACGCCCTCGACGCTGGCACCGCCATCGCGATCGAATACGTCTCCACCTCAGGCAGCCGCACCGTACGTACCCTCAGCCGCCTCGAACTCGACCCGCCCTACCTCGAAGCCTGGTGCCACCTGCGTGAAGCCGAACGAGTCTTCACCCTGTCCCGCATCCACAGCGTCATGCCGCCGGGGCATGCCTGAGGCGCGGCGCGAGTGGTGAACGACGGGAGCGTCACCGTGTACGCCTCCTGACTTCCGACCCTCGATGCATCACTATTGATATACTAGGTGCACACATTGATATACAGCGAGGTGCACCGATGAGTCGCACAGTGATCGATCTCGACGACGACCTGTTGGCCGAGGTGGCCAAAGCCCTCGGCACGGGCACCAAGAAGGAGACTGTCAACACCGCCTTGCGCGAGGTACTGGAGAACAGGCGCAGAGCGCTCGCGCTCACTCGCCTGCGTGCCGCGGCAAGCGAGGGCGCCTTCGATCTTGAGCTCTTCGAAGACAAGAGGAACTACCGTCGGTGAGCTCGTCCCAGTTCCTCATCGACACCAGCGCCCTCGCCCGGTTCTTGCGCGATGACGCCGAGCAGTACGGATGGGACCGGGCCGCAGCGGCCGGTCTCATCGCGACCTGCCCGATCACCGAACTCGAGTTCTTCTACAGCGCCCGCTCCGCCGACGACCGCGCGCAAGGAATCGAGAACCTGCGTCTCATCTTCGGGTGGGTCCCTGTAGACGATCGGGCATACAGCCGGGCCTGGCAGGTCCAGGAAGCCCTGACCAAACGCGGTCAGCACCGCAGCGCGGGGCCGGTCGACCTGATCGTGGCCGCCACCGCCGAACTCCAGGGCCTCACGCTCCTGCACCGCGACCGCGACTTCGAGTGCATCGCCGCCGTCACCGGGCAAGCCCTCCAGTGGTACGGGCCTGACGCCGGCAAGTGACCGTCACGGTCTCAGTTCTGGTCTCATTCGCTCCCGTCCGGGCCCGTCCGGACGGGGTCACCCCGGACGCTCCGTCGCATGTCAGGGCACCCACGGCCCCCGCCGGACCCCCGTACGAACATTTGGAAAGCGTGTTGGGGGCAACCCCTCACGAGTTCGAATCTCGTATCCTCCGCCACGGCTGAACAGCCGAAACGAAGGTCCCGACTGCTGAGCGGTCGGGACCTTCGTCGTTCCGTGGTTGCAGTTTTGGTTGCAGTTGCCGAGATCCGCCGGTTGGCGGCTGGGCTCCCTCTCAACGTGCCGTCAGAACGCAGCACACACGCACTGGCTACCGGGCAGCGGGCAGCACGGCGTCGTCCCGCGCACCGACAGGCCATGTCGCTACACTCTGCCGGTAGCGGCGCATCGTGCGTGCCCGCTTCCGAGCTGCAGACGCGCCCACACCGCCAGTAGCGACGAGGACAAGGGTCAGTGACTCGCACGACACTGTTTGCCCAGGTCAACCGTGATGCGGCGGTGTGTGTGGGGCTCCGTCAGCGAGGACACACGATGACCAGAGATCGCGCCCCCAAGCAAGAAATCCGAGCTCGGATGGCTGAGACGGGCGAGCCCTACAGCGAAGCCCGTCGACAGCTGGCAGCAGAAATCACGGCCTACTGCCAGCAGTGCGGCGAGGTGGTCGCCCCCGGCGAGGGGAAGCTCTCCCTCAGCAGGGGCGAGCATGAGAGCGCGCAGGAAGCCCGCGAGGCGTTCGAACGGGAGCGACGAGAGCGGATCGCCGCCGCCGAGCCCAACGACTTCCAAGCACGCCTGATCAACCCAAACGACGTTCCGCCCCGCGCTCAGTGGGTGGTGTTCCACTATCGGTGCCGTCCGGCAGAGCACTGGGATGGCTACGGGTTCGAGATTGACCGCATGCGGACCTATCGCGACCTAGCGGGCGTGATCATTCACCTGGCCGACAAGGGCTACTTCGAGCACACCGACCTGCCGACGGTCCTGAGGGAGATGCACTACAGGGAGCCGTGGGGAGCAGACGAGCAGAAGCGTCGCTTCCGGTCAGTCCGTCCCGTAGAACTCTGACAGCGCTGCTCTAGACGGGCTGGTTCGAGGACCTTTGGACCTGAACTGAGCATGGCCGAACCATTGGTTGGTTCGGCCATGCTCACGGTCACCACTCGTCTGTGTCGCCGTACCTACCTGGGTTTCGGGCGCGGTCCACAGCCTGTGCACAAGCCTCAGCGAAGGGCGCCTCCACGGCCACCTTGTCCGTGCCTCGGACCTGGGCCTCGACCTCTTGGACCGTGCCGGGGCAGCGAGCCGTGCGCCAGGCCGAGGCGCGGTCGGTGTAACGGTCGGTCTCGAAGTCCCAGGCCGGCACCGACCACTGCTCCGGAACCCCGGTCGCTGTACGTTCGCCGCCAGGAAGGAACAGGGCGCGGGCGTGGAAGACCACGGTCCGCTCCGGCACGCGGTCACGGATGGCGCTCGCGCCACCTGGGCCCTGCTGTTCCCAGCGCCAGCGGTCCCATTCCTCGACCCCGGCATTGCGGTCGGGCCAGTCCTCGCTCCAGCGTGCGACGACCTCGTCAGCGTGCTCGCGGTGGAGGAAGGGAACGCGCCGTTCGCCGAGGCGGGCGACGTGGACCATCAGCTCGGCGGGAACGGGGCTCTGGCCGGCCTCCGGCGCAGCACTACTCCCAGACTGGTCCGTGCCCCACAGGAGGCCGCCGACCTTGGCGGCGGTGTCCTTGAGGACGCGGCTGGTCAGGTGCTGGTAGCGGCGGCGCATCCGGGAGGACTTACCGGGCTCCCAGCCCATGATGGCGTCGACGACTGCGTCCGGAACGCCGAGGACCAGCAGGACCGTCGCCGCGGTGTGGCGGGCGTCGTGGAGGCGGGCGTCACGGACGCCAGCGGCCTTCAGGAGCTCCTTCCACTTGTGGTAATCCGTGTTCGGGTTCAGGGGCTCGCCGGTGGGCGAGGTGAACACGTACCCCTTCTCCGTCCACAGGTCCCGGGCCCGGGCCCGCTCGCGCGCCTGCACCTCGCGGTGCTGCCGGAGCAGTTGGAGGAGCTCATCGGGTACGCCGATAGGCCGATGGCCGGCGCGGGACTTGGCGTTCTTCGTCTCGCGCCGAGTGTTGATCTTCTTGGGACAGAAGCCGGGCTTGCGTCCGCAGCGGTCGCCGCAGCCGTCCCGAGGACCGGCTCGTCCTCCTCGCCCTGCTCACCGAGGCCATGAGCCCCGCTTTCGACCCCACCACCTACTTCTGCCCACTGGAGTCGCCATGCCCGGCCCCCTGAACGGACACACCGCCCTGGTCACCGGAGCCACCGGCGGCCTCGGCTCGGCCATCGCCCGCCGCCTCGCCGCCGACGGCGCCACCGTCGCCCTCGCGCACCTCGACGACGACCAGGCCGCAGCCGAGCTCTCCACCCACATCACCCGAGGCGGCGGCACCGCCGTCCCCCCTGGCGGCCGACCTCCGCGATGCCGAGGCAGTACACGCCTTGTGCCACCAGACCCAAGACGCACTCGGCCCGATCGACATCCTGATCAGCAACGCCGGCGCCTACCCCTGCCGCCCGTGGACGGAGACGACGCCGACCCACTGGGACAACGCATTGGCCACCAACCTGACCAGCCACTACCTCCTCACCCACGAACTCACCCCCGCCATGACGGCCGCCGACTGGGGCCGGATCATCACGATCGGCTCCGCCCTCGTCACGGCGGGAGGACACGACCTTGCCGGCTACATCAGTGCCAAGGCCGGCCTTGAAGGACTCACCCGTGCCCTCGCCCGCGAACTCGGCCCCGCCGGCATCACCGCCAACTGCATCGCCCCGGGCTCCATCCGCGTCCCCGCCGAGGACACCGTCGTCGACGGCCCGGAGGCCATGACCGCCCGCCAGCTCGCCCGCCAGTGCGTCCAGCGCCGGGGCCGCCCGGACGACGTCGCCGCTGCCGTCGCCTTCCTCGCCACCGACGACGCCGGCTTCATCACCGGCCAGACCCTGCGCGTCGACGGGGGCTGGATCCTTGGCTGACATCTGGCTCATGCGCCACGGCGCCTACGAAGGCCACCGCCCCGGCCACCACGCCCCGCACGAAGCCGCCCTCACGCAGGAGGGCCGCGACCAGGTACGCCGCTCCCTGCCCCTCCCCGAGGGCATCACCGCGATCGTCACCAGCCCGACCCCCCGCGCCCGCCAGACCGCCACCCTCGTCTCTCACCTCACGGGCCTGCCGATCGTGGCCGCCTCCGGCCTCCTGGCCGAATGGCGCGCCCCTAGCATCGTCCTCGGCCGCACGGCCGAGATCTACCCGCCGACGTACCGCGCCTGGAGGGCCCAGCGCCTCGCCAACCCCTCCCTACGCTGCTAAGACGGCGAAAGCCTCACCGACCTCCACACCCGCGCTCGCCACTGCGCGGCCTTCCTTCATCACACTGCCCAGCGCCACGGCGCCCTCTTGGCCGTCTCCCACACCCTTCTCCTCGGCGTCCTCACCCACCTCCCAGAAGGCCCCGCCGCCTTCACCACCGTCGCGAAGACACCCTGGCAGTTCGCCGAGCGCCGCTTGTTCACCCTGGCACTGCACCAACACCCCGGCCCCCACCGCGGTACGTTGTCGGCCATCGAGGGCCGGACGTCGACCGCTCCACCGGGCGATCCAGCATCGCGCGGACCGGAGCGTGACCCTGCTTTGGCTGGACAGGTGGATGCGCATCGAGCAGTTCGGTACCGAAAGACGGCAGACCGGACGAGAAGCCCAGCTGACGGTGATGCATGCTCTGACGACCCCGCCCGACCGGGAACGCTGCCGAGCTCTTCGGTACTCTCGTCGGCTGTCCCGGCGCGATACCGCGATAGAGGGCGTTTCACGGAGTTGGGGAGACACATGAGACGACTCTGCGTTGCTGCTCTGGCACTCATCGCCGTGGTCGGGTGCGATACGGCACCAGGCCCCTCTACGGTGGCGGAGGGTGCTGTCGCGACGACGATGCCGGCGCCTCCGGCATCTCCTTCCCCCTCGCCGACACCGACCACTCCGGCTTGCAAAGCGGTGCCGTTGGCCGATGAAGCAGCCAATCTCAGCGGTCACATGCTGCTGGCGGCTGCAAAGACGGACGATGATGCAACCCTCCTCGCGGCAGGAAGGATCGCTCGCGCGGCGACAGGTCTCCAGCACACAGTCACGCACGTGTGCCCGATGGAGACCTCGGGCAATTCGCTGAACCGGAACACCCTGTGCGAAGCGGCCCGGGACTACCTGCAGATGGGCGGCAGCGTCCCCGCCCGCATGGCGGCGGAGTCCGCGGTCGATGATGCCCAGTCCGCCACGCAGGAGGACCGGGACGCGTACAAAGCCGCCCTCAAAGCCGTTGGGGATCCACTCAGTGGAGGGGTGATCAAGCTTGAGGTCGGCTACTGCGACGACCTCTAATTAGTCCGATGCTGATCTCGTTCAGTCCCGTCCGGATGGGGCCACGCCGAATGATCCACCCCAGGTCAGGACGTGTGTAACCATCTCCGGCCCCCCGTACGAGCATTTGGAAATGCGTGGTGGCAGCCCCTCGCGAGTCTGAATATCAGACTCTCTACCCTTTCCTATTACAGGAAGGCAGTTGAAGACCCCGACCGGTTCCTTTTCGGGGCCCTCTTCGTCACGTGATCTCGGGCTCAAACGCGGTCTCAGCCGTAGAACTTCGAATGGGTGCGCTGCAGCCGGCGATTCATCAACGTGTGGCGCGCATCACTCAAGGCGCGCATCGTCTGCGCGTCGAGCGCCGGGATGAGTCGAGTGAGCGCCTCGTCGGTGGCTTCGATCAGGGCCTCCGGGTCATCAGAGGCGCGGGAGATCTTGTCGAGCCTCGCTAGCTCGGAAGCAGCGCCGGGGACGATCGGAACCTGCAGCGCGTTGACCTCGCTGGGCACGAGCTCGAGAACGCCGCCGCCGAAGCTTCGCCCCTCGACTTCCGCAGAGAGCATCGTGAGCGAATTATGGAACGCTGCGGTGAAGTCGTCTGCCGTGATCGGCGAACCCGCGAGGATCTGCCCCTTGTAGATGGTGTCGGTCGTCACGACCTTCGCGTGGTTGGAGATCACGCGTGGGTAGCGGTTGGACCGCTTGGACAGCAGCAGGTCGCCGGCAGGCACGACCGGGACCCTGTACCAGGGCGCGCGCACGCGACACTTGAAACGTTGGTCGATCTCCAGGCGAACTCCGCCGTCGAGGTACTGCTGCGCCAGCTCGTGAGCCTCCGGCGAGGACTTGGTCGCCGCGAAGCTCAGGAGCCAGGCAGGCTGGCTGGCGTCGGCCAAAGCTTGCTGCTCCTCACTGGTATAGACCAGCCCCTCAGCGTGGCGTGACCTCGGCAGCAACGGGATCGCCCACTCCTCAAGGTCGTACGCCTTGACCTTCGCGGAATCGACACAGAAGTAGCCGTTCGCGCCCGTCACGGTCGAGACGCTGAATCGCGCGACGCTGCTGAGCGACTTCACTGCGGAGATCGACTGGACGGCAGCCAGAGCGTCGTTCTGATCAGGCAACAGCAGGTAGTTGGTCCAGGTGCCTGCAGCCGGCGCAACCATATGCGACCAGGATCGGGTGTCGCCGTTGTGGTCGCGAAATTGGATGTTCGAAGGAGCGGTGGCCCCCTTCGACACACGACCGCTGAGAATCAGGACCTCCTGCAGGACCGAGGGGAACGAGCCCGGCTCGAAGAGATCGATGGTGAGGTCGGTCGTGTTGGCCAGGAGCCAGTTGCGGACAGCGTTCGCCGAGATGCCGGTCAGGAACTCGGTCGGGAGGATGACGGAGAAGACGCCGCCGTCACGTAGCTTCGAGAGAGACAGGAGGAAGACAGGGATCCAGAGGTTCGACACGGAAGTCCCCGCTACACCAAGCCCGGAGCTGATCTCCTTGGCGCGCTGCTTGTCCTCGTCCGAGATGAACTGGAACCGCACATAGGGCGGATTGGCAAGCACCCAGTCGAAGTCGGAGCCTCGTCCCTGCGACCACTGGAGCACATTCTGGTTGACCACTCGCCCCTGCAGGCCTGTCGAATCCAACGCATCGGACGCTTTGGTGGCCTCCCCGGCGAAGATCTCAACGGCTTCGACTGTCTGAATGCGGCGAGCCATGTCGCTGCGCCCGATCCCCCGGAGGAAGGCACCGTCTCCAGCGGACGGCTCGAGCACTCGGAGATCCGATCGACCGTCGAGCAATTCGGCAGACCGGCGGATGCAGAGCTCGACTAGGACGTCGGGCGAGTAGAACCCCCCGCGCAGCTTGTCATCGCTTACTTCGTCCCGTGTCCGCATCGAATCTTCTTTCGCTTCAGTTACTGAAGTAAAGACCCTACCTTACCGTTTC
The DNA here is from genome assembly GCF_055602235.1 of Streptomyces sp. NPDC037410. NCBI lineage: Bacteria > Bacillati > Actinomycetota > Actinomycetes > Kitasatosporales > Streptomycetaceae > Streptomyces > Streptomyces sp. NPDC037410. Next base: position 89,255 of record NZ_JBVJWR010000018.1, read on the forward strand.
CACGTTGCGCAGCACCCCTTGTGGAATCCTCAGCGGCATGAAACTTCGCTTCGTCGGCCAGCCCTTCGCCGATCACCCAAACCTGGTCGACTTCATCGAGCATGCGAGGGATGCCGGTTTCGACGAGCTCAAGATCGCGGTGGCCTGGGCCAAGCGGTCCGGCCTCGGGCGCGTCTGGGACGCGCTCGAGGAGTTCCGGGCCCAGGGCGGCAAGGTGCTGTTGATCCTGGGAGTCAGCGAGGGCGGCGCCACCAGGGAGGGACTGGAGCTCGCCCTCCAAGTCGCCGACGAGGGTTACGTCTTCCACGACCCGCGACGAACCTTCCACCCCAAAGTCTACTTCGCTTGCTCGTCTGGCCAGCGGTCGCTGCTCGTCGGTTCAAGCAACCTCACGGCTGGCGGACTCAGCTGGAACTACGAGGCTTCAACATGGGTGGACTGGGACGCTGGCGAAGGCGAGGACGTGACGGACGAAGTGTCGGCGTGGTTCGACGGCCTCATCGCCAAGACGGAGTCGTGCAGTCCCCTGACGACGGAGCTCATCACGAATCTGGAGAAGAGCGGGGACATCGTCATCGGTTCCGAGTCCCGAGCACGACGCGTCCAGAAGAAGAAGTCGGACACACCGGAAGACAACGACAGCGCGATCGTGGCGACCATCAGCGGCCTGTTCAAGCCAGTGCTGGCTGGCCTGAGGAAGCTGCCGGGCCTGAGTTCCAAGATCGCCCCGATCGCATCCGCTCCCGGCACGACAGTCACGAAGAAGCCTGCGATCAAGGCGGCGGGCGCGTCCGGGACGCCCCCTATGGCGAAGAAGCCGGCACTGGCGGGCCCCGCTCCCTTCCCGACCGCAGACGTTCAGCGGCGTTGGTACAAGCGTCTCGACAACACTGCGGCGCAGCAGGTGAAGTCCGCGGCAAGCAATCCGACCGGGAATCTACGCCTGAGCCAGGAGGACGCTTCCATTGACCACAAGCACTACTTCCGCGACGACTTCTTCGGCGGCCTGCCGTGGACGCCGACCGAGGGCAAGGACACGGAGCAGGAGGTCGTCGTCGGGTTCCGCACATGGATCGACGGCGCGGACCACGGAATCCAAGAGCTCAGGCTCAGCCACGACCCCAAAAGGATCTCCGGGCAAGGAAACGTGCCCACGGTGCTCCATTGGGGCGCGCTGGCACCGGAGATGCGGGAGACCAACTACGTCGGGCTGTACATAAGCCTCGAACGCACGACCGACGACGAGTACAACCTGGTGATCTCGCAAACGCTTCGGGGGGACTACCAGGTCTGATCAGCCTGGAACTCCCTGCCCGAGAACCCCGGCGCGTCGAAGAATTCTTTCGACACACCGAGGTGCCGCACCTTCTACCCGAAGAGCTGTGCGACGCCTGGCGCAGGGCGTGATCAGGGACCGAACTCCTGTGGTTGCAGTTCTGGTTGCATTCACCCCCGTCCGGACGAGGCCACCCCGAACGCTCCGCCGCAGATCAGGACGCCTATGACCCCCTCCGGACCCCCGTACGAACATTTGGAAAGCGTGTTGGGGGCAACCCCTCACGAGTTCGAATCTCGTATCCTCCGCCAGTGCCTCACCGGGCACGTTGTCGAAGGGCCTCACCGTTCGCGGTGGGGCCCTTCGACGTGTGTGGACGTGATGGGTGCGTCAGCTGAGGTCGCGCACCTTGATGCTGTGGATGCCGCGGCCGTGGGTGGCCGCGTACAGGGTGGTGCCGTCCGGGCCGAGCTTCAGCTGGAGCACGGCGACGGCCGGGAGGGAGCCGACCCGCTGCCACGTGGTGCGGCCGGGGGCGCGGTAGACGACGCCCAGGTCGGTGGCGACGGCGAGGCCGCCGTTCGGCGTGACGATCGCGGAGTTCGCCGGTACGTCGGGGAGGCCGGCCGAGATGTTCTTCCAGGTGGTGCCGCCGTCGGTGGACTCGAAGACGTGGCCGACACCGGCGCCGGGGCCTTCGGTCCAGTGCCGGGAGAAGCCGTTGACGGCGAGGAAGACGTGGTCGGCGTTCTTCGGGTCGACGGCGAAGCCGCTCAGGTAGCGGTTGGGCACCGTACCGTCCGCGGGCAGGGTGATGTCGTGCCAGCCGGTGCCGTCCGCGTTGCCGACGGCGATGCCGCGGGCGAAGCCCTTGTTGTTGCAGGGGCCGCACCAGGCCGCGTAGACCTTGCCGCCGGAGGCCGCGACGGCGGTCGCGGTGCGGCCGGCGCCGAGGTCGTACACGCTCTTCCATTCGTCGCCGCTGCGGATGGCGTACCCGTGGGTCTGCACCCACACGTGCCGGCCGCCCGCGATCCACGTCGAGCTGCTCTTCATGTCAGCCGCGAGCGGGGCGATGAAGCGGGCCTCGCTGGTGGCGTTGTCTGCCGGGGCGACGTTGAACGAGGTGATCTTGCCGGGGTCGTTCACCCAGGAGCCGTCGTTGACCGCGCAGTTCTGGGTGACCTGGACGGAGAGGTACACGTACTCCTCGGCGATGTCGCAGCCGTTCGCCGGGTCGGTGAGGGTGTCGCCGCCGTCGCCGCCGAAGTTGGAGCCCATGACCTTGTCGTTGCCGCGCAGGAGGGACTGGCCGTTGTCCTGCAGGCCGCCCGTGATCGACTGGCCGCCGTAGGTCAGGTCCTTGCCGACGCCCACCGAGTAGTACTGGAGGGTGTCGATGGTGCCGTCGTTGAGGGACGTCCAGTCGGTGGCGTGCCCGGAGGCGTCCTGGGAGCCGTCGACCGGGCGCCGGTAGACGCCGCCGTCGTTACCGACGTACACGAAGCTCTTGCCGTGGTAGCGGCCGATCGCGACGCCGTGCTGGTCGGGGTGGGTGGTCTGGTGGCAGTCGCCGGTCTGCTTCGCCGGGTCGATGCTCCAGCAGGAGAACCCGAAGTTCCAGTACGGGCCGACGGCCGACCAGGTGGCGCCGCCGTCCTTGGTCTCGTGGACCTCTTCCAGACCCGCGTACACATGCTGCGGGTCGCTCGGGTCCACGGTCAGGAACTGGTTGTACCAGGCCTGGACGCCCGGCATGTAGCCGCCGGAGGTCAGCGCGGAGCCGTCGGCGGCCAGCTGCCGGTAGTCGGCGATCTTCTTCCACGGGCCGGTCGGGGAGCCGGAGGCGGAGACGAAGATCCCCTCCAGGCCGCTGTCCGGGTTGGTGTTCATCTGCTCGGGCGACTGGTCGACGGCGTAGTAGCGCGAGCCGTCGGCGGAGCGGGCGAAGGTGACGTTGCCGACGCCGTCCGGGTCCGTCGGGAGGTCGCCCATCCCGTCGGTGATCCGCGTCCAGGAACCGTCCTGGGCCTTCGCGTAGAAGCCGTTGTAGTCGTCACCGCTGCGCCAGCCGACCGCGAGCACGACCTTGCCCGGGTTCTTCGGGTCGATCGCGATGTCGTTGGTGATGTTCTTGTACGCGGCCGACTCGTCGTGTGCCTTGGGGCCGCCCGGCAGGTAGTCGGGGTTGGGGGCGAACTCCAGCTTCCAGGCGCCGCTGAGCGTCTTCGTGGAGTGGCTCCACACGCCGGTGCTGGTCGCCGCCCACACCTTGCCGCCGCCGAACCGCAGGTGGTGGACGGTCGTGGAGTCCAGCTCGTCACCGCCGACACGGCCGCGCGCGGAGAACGTGCCGTCGTGCGGGTCGGTCAGGACGTAGACGCCGCTGCCGAGGTAGGCGTCCGCGTTGGTCGTCGCCTCGCCGGTGCCCAGCCACAGCCGGCCGGCGGCGTCGAGCGCGAGCGCTCCGGTGGACTGCGAGGGCAGCCGGTCGCTGATGGGCTGCCAGTGCCCACCGCCCGTACGCGACCGCCAGACGCCGCCGCCCGCGCTGCCCGCGTACACGTACCCGTCGTCGTCCGCCTCCACGGCGGCCATGCGGCCGGTGACGCGGCCCGCGCCGCCGCTGGAGTTGGAGTCGAAGTCGCGGTAGCGCGGGTCGTCGGAGTCGTACGGCCGGTTGGTCACGTGCAGCCAACTGCCGTCGGTACGCGGCAGCTTGGCCATCGCCGCCCATGCGGCGCCGTACGCGCCCGGCGCGACGACACCGGGCGCGGTGCGGGCCTCGGCGAACTGCTCGGCGCCCTCGGCTATCTCGTCGGCCTCGTTGCCGTCGTCCTCCTCGGCCAGGCTGGGACTCATGCCCCCGACCGACTGCTGGCGCTGGGCCGCGAGCCGGGCCAGATCACGCGCCCCGAAGGGGCTGTGCCCGCCGGGCGCCGCGTCGGCGGGTATCGCGACGAGCGCGGCGGATGCGGAGACGGCACAGATCGTGAGCCATCGTCTGTTGCGGGTGGGTGCTGACACCAGGTCCTCCTCGAACCGGCAGTGATACAGCCATCGCGGGAGACCTGATCACAAGGGGCGGGCGGAGTACGCCAGTTGGTGAAGCTTTGACCAGAACCTGTCATCCGATGAGATCGCGGAGCGTCATCAATGCGCGCCGCGGGAGCCCGTAAGGCTGAGGAGGGGGCGCGAGGGGGTGATTCACCGGATCGGGGGGTGATCACGGGGAGGGACGTTCCTTCGCTACCCGGTCTGTAGTGATGCAGATACTTTCTGTGATGACCAGTCGATGACCAGTCGGCATCATCAAACAGGGGACATCTATGAGGAAGTTGGCGGCAGCGGTGATGACTGCGGGGTTGTTCGCAGGGGGGATGGGGGTGGCCGTCGCCGAATCGTGGCACGACGCAGCGCTCTTCAAGACGACCGGAGCACGATTCACGGGAGGAAAGTACAAATGGGAGCCCGCGGAGGTTGAGCAGGGCGCCTTCCACATCAAGGGCACGCTGCGTGACGTGGGCCTGGATGACAACCACAACGTGTATTTGCAGGTGAAGGTCCACGGTTACGGGTGGAATCGCTTCGACGGGGTGCAGAAGAAGGGCGTCTGGATCGACAAGCTCGTCCACGACGGCGCCACTCGGTATACGAACACGGCGGAGGTGCGCGTGTGCCAGAACCGCGGTTCCCTGCACCCTGACAACTGCTCCCCGACGAGGTACTTCAAGCGCAAGTAGTGCAGTTGACCTTTGCGGGAGCCACCGACCAGGCGGCTCCCGCTCTCATAGGAGTGCGCACCACGATGGACGTCATCCTCCGCGCCGAAGGCGTGGATCTCTTCTACGGCACCCAGCAGGCTGTGACTGGTGCCGATTTCACGCTCAAGCGCGGCGAAGTGGCCGCCATCATGGGCAGCAGCGGTTCCGGGAAGTCGTCCCTGCTGTACTGCCTCGCCGGGGTTCTTCCGCCTTCAAACGGCACGGTGACGTTCGACGGACAGCAGCTCTCGTCCCTTCCTGACGGGGAGCTCAGTGCGCTGCGCCGTACGCGCCTGGGTTTTGTCTTCCAGTACGGGGAACTGTTGCCGGAACTGACCGTCGAGGAGAACGCGGCGCTCCCCCTCCGGCTTGCCGGGATCAGCAAGACCCATGCCCACGCCATGGCCGGCCAAGTGCTGGGGCGGCTCGGACTGGGTGATCTACTGCGGCGCAGGACCTCGAAGCTGTCGGGTGGCCAGAGTCAGCGCGTTGCGGTTGCGCGGGCTCTGGTCCACCGGCCGGACGTGGTGTTCGCGGACGAGCCGACCGGAGCGCTCGACAGCGCCAACGCGGCTGCCGTACTCGATGAGTTCCTTCAGCTGGCGAGACGGCAGAAGACAGCCGTCGTCATCGTCACGCACGACGCCGACGTCGCCGCGAAGGCTGACACCCAGTACACGATGTCGGATGGCGTACTGGCCCAACGGGTGACCGTGTGAACGCGTTCGTCCTCGGCGTGCGTCTGCTGTGGGGAAGCGGGCGCCGGGCTCGGGTCCGCTTCCTCCTGATGGCGCTCGGATCCGCACTCGGTGTTTCCTGCCTGGCCGCCGCGCTCACCATTCCGACGATCATCGCCGCCAACGATGCCCGGGTGACGAGTCGCGCCGTTTTCCCCGGCGCGAACAAGAACGCCGTCTACCAGGAATTCCTGGACCCCTACGGCTCGCAACCACTGCGGCGTGTCTTCATCGGTCACAAAGGGGTCGGCCCCTTGCCGGTTCCTCCGGGAATCAAGGCACTCCCTCACGCGGGCGAAGCGCTCGTCTCGCCGAAGCTGGACGAGATCCTCGCGGCCAATCCCCGCGCCGCAGGACTCGTGCCCGGCCATGTGATCGGCACCATCGCCCCGGAGGGATTGGGCGGACCGGACGAGTTGTACGCCTATATCGGCACCGACGCCGACGAACTGAGCGAGGCGGCACCACTCGGCCACTTCGGCGCCACGTACACGCAGCACCAGGTCATCGACCCCTCCACCCTGGACATCCTTCGGTTCACTCTCGGCTGCATCGTGTTGCTCCCGCTCGTCATCTTCCTCTCCGTCTGCGCCCGGCTCTCCGGCGAGTCACGTGCGCGTCGGCTCGCCGCACTCCGGCTCGTCGGCCTCAGCATGCGGGACACCCTGCGGGTCAATGCCGGAGAGAACGTGGTCGCCGCCTTCGTCGGGGCTGTGGTCGGGCTCATCGGCTATCTCGGGATCAATGAAGTCATGGCGCGGATCGGCTTGCCCGGGTTGCGCTGGTACCCGGCCGATGGGCGACCGGACGGAACGACCATCGCCGCATGCCTGCTGGGGTGCCCTGCCCTCGCCTGGGTCGTGGGGCAGTTCAGTGCGCGGCGAGCCGCCCAGTCGCCCATCAGCGTGCGCCGGACCGGGGAGCGTAAGCCTCCGAAGAAGTACGGAACGCTGATGCTGATCCCCGGTCTCGGAATCATCAGCGGATACTGCCTGCTCAGCGCGATGGGACGGGATCCGTCAGGCGGATCGGCCGGCGCCGTGCTGGTTCCCAGCGCTGTGCTGCTGACCGGCGCAGGGCTTGTGTTCGGTCTGGCACCGATCACGGCATGGCTCTCACGACGCCTGGCGGGAATGTCGCGATCATTGCCGCTGGCGCTGGCCATGCGACGCACGGAGGTCGATCCGGGGAGCGCTCTGCGGGTAGTCACCGGTCTCGTGCTGCTGGTTTTCGGTGCCTCGCTCACGCAGGGGGTGCTCATCGAGTTGGATCAGGTCAGTCGTCGGACGGCGCCGGTCCAGGAGTACAGCATTCCTGCAGCTGAGCTGAGTATGCGACAGCGCGTGGATATGACCGCGCTGAGTGGCGTGCAGGCACACAGCCTGGTGGTCACATCATGGGTGGCAACGTTGGAAGAGGACGTGCCCAGCATCCAAGGCGTCGTTGCCACATGCGCTCAATTGTCTGCCTTCACCAAAACTGCGCACGGATGCATCGATGGCAAGGTCCTGCGGATGGAGGATCCGACGTTCTTGTTTGATGCGAATGCCCGCGTCGGCCGCAGCTTCCCCTTCCTCCTCAGCAACGGACAAAAGCTGAATGTGTCCGTCCCCCGGGAAAGCGTGACCATTCAGGCGTACGACCCCTCAGAGTTCGCCGGGCCAAGTCTGCTCATTCCCCCCTCCCTGCTCCCCCAAGGCACTGAGCCCAAGGACGCCCATTTCGTTCTCGTCAGTCCTTCCGACCCCAGCACCGTCCGTGCCGTTCTCGACGGCATCGGGGCCGTCGCGCCCACCGCCTCCGTCGAGCCCGTCGGCATCGTCATCGACTCGCTCGCCCAGCTGACCGTCATCCGGAGTCTGCTGGTCGTCGGGATGGTGCTCGGGCTCGTCATCGGGGTTGCCGCGTTCGTCGTGTCCGTGGCCGATCGGGCCATGGAGCGGCGGGGGCAGGTGGCCGCGCTCGTCTTGTTGGGGGCTCGGGCGGGGACGTTGCGGGTGGTGCAGGTGGTGCAGGTGTTGTTGCCGTTGGTGGTGGGGCTGGGGGCGGCGATCGTCACCGGGTGGCTGGCCGAGTCCAGCTATCTGATCACCGGGGGTGGCGCCGTGCACTGGGACTGGGACGGGCTGCCCCTGCTGTTCGCCTCCGCCCTGGGCGTCATGCTCGCCGCCGCGGTCGCCTCCCTCCCCATGGTGAGGCGCCACATCGATCCCGAGCACATTCGGCGCGATTAGACCGCGACCTCCGCGCCCTCACTCCCGTCGATCGTCTTGAGCAAGGCGGATCTCTCCCGGTCTTGCCCTGGAGTGCGCTCCAGTTCCTAGAGTGCCGCCATGCGCTATCGGATACTCGGCGGGACCGGGATCGACGTCAGCACCTACTGCCTCGGCACCATGATGTTCGGAGCCGTGGGCAATCCGGACCATCAGGAGTCCGTACGGATCATTCACGCCGCCCTCGACCAGGGCATCAACTTCGTCGACACCGCCGACATGTACTCGGGCGGCGAGTCCGAGGAGATCGTCGGCAAGGCGCTGCGCGACCCGCGGCGCCGCGAGGCGACCGTCCTCGCCACCAAGGTGTACTTCCCCGTCGGCGGCGAGGGCCCCAACCGTGGCGGCAGCTCCCGGCGTTGGATCACCCTCGCCGTCGAGAACAGCCTCAAGCGGCTCGGTACGGAGTGGATCGACCTGTACCAGGTCCACCGGCCCGATCACCGGACCGACATCGAGGAGACCCTCGACGTCCTCGGTGACCTCGTCGGTCAGGGGAAGATCCGCGCCTTCGGCTGCTCCACCTTCCCCGCCGAGCAGATCGCCGAGGCGCACACCGTCGCCGAGCGGCGCGGGCTGCGCCGCTTCCGCTCCGAGCAGCCGCCGTACTCGCTGCTCGCGCGCGGCGTGGAGACGAACGTGCTGCCCATCGCCCAGAAGTACGGGATGGGGGTGCTGACCTGGAGCCCGCTCGCGTCCGGCTTCCTCACCGGGAAGTACCGCAAGGGGCGGGCGATCGACCTGACCAGCGGGCGGGCCGCGCTCACCCCGCACCGCTTCGACCCCTCGCTGCCCGTCAACGCCGCCAAGCTCGACGCCGTCGAGGAGTTCGTCGCGCTGGCCGACGAGATCGGGTGCTCCCTGCCCGAGCTCGCCATCGCCTTCGCCGCCGCCCACCCGGCCGTCACGTCCGTGATCATCGGGCCCCGGACGATGGAGCAGCTGGAGGGGCTGTTGAAGGGCGCGCCCGTACTCCTCACCGACGAGGTTCTCGACCGGATCGACGCGATCGTTCCGCCGGGGACGAATCTGTATCAGCCGGACGGGGCCTGGCGGCCGCCCGTACTCACCGATCCTTCCCTGCGGCGGCGGCCCGTTGGCGAGCGGGCCGCCGCCGGCTGAGTCCGCCAGGCGAACGTCCGCTAGGCGAACTGTTCCGTGCCCACCACCCGCAGCAGCGCCAGGCGCTCCCCCGCGTCCGTGCCCGGCGGCGGGGTGTAGAGGACGAGGCGCTGTTCGCCCTCCGGGGCGAGCAGCACCTGGCAGTCCAGGTCGACCGCGCCGATCACCGGGTGCGCGACCCGCATCCGGCTGTGCCGGCGGACCGCCACCTCGTGCCGCTCCCACAGTTCCGTGAACTCCTCGCTCGCCCCGCGCAGGCGTTCCACCAGGCGCAGGGAGGCCGGGTCGCCTGAGCGGCGGCCGACGGCCGCGCGCAGGTCGGCGACGTGGAGGCGGCTGTAGTACGCGTGCTCCTCGGCCGGGTACGCCGCGCGGTTCGCCGCGTCGGCGAACCAGCGCCACACCACGTTCCGTCCGTGCTCCGACACCGTGCACACCCCGCCCAGCAGAGACTGGGCCATCGCGTTCTGGGCGAGGACGTCCCCGAGGTCGCTCAGGATCTGCGCGGGGGTCGTCTCCAGCTGGTCCAGGAGGTGGAGGAGGCCCGGGGCGACGTGGTCGCCCGCCGTGGCGCCGGCGGGCGGGCGGTGGCCGGCGAGGAGGTGGAGGTGGTCGCGCCCGTCGTTGTCGAGGCGCAGCGCGCGGGCGAGCGCGGCGAGCATCTGCGGCGAGGGCTGCGGGCCGCGGGCCTGCTCCAGGCGGATGTAGTAGTCGGCGGACATGCCGGCGAGCTGGGCGACCTCCTCACGGCGCAGTCCGGGCGTGCGGCGCCGTGGTCCGGCCGGGAGACCCGCGTCCTGGGGGCGGACCCGTTCGCGGGAACGCCGCAGGAAGTCGGCGAGTTCGCGCCGGTCGATGCGGTCCGTGCGGACGGTGCGGACGGTGCGGACCGCAGGGTCGGGGCAGTCCGCACGGTCGGTGCGGTCCGCACGGTCCGCACGGTCGGTGCGGTCGGTGCGGTCGGTGCGGTCGGTGCGGTCGGTGCGGTCCGTACCGTTCGTGCGGTCCGTGCGGTCCGTGCGGGCGGTCGTCATGCCGATCATGGTGCCGGGTGCGCGGAGTCGTATCCAGGGATCGGCGGTCCCAGGCTCGGAAGGGCTCTCCCAGGCGCTTCCGGGCGTCGGCAGAGTCCTCGGTGTCAGCCACCGGCCGAACCGCCGAGGGGGGAAAGGCCGGGGCCCGCCGCCACCGGCCGGACGCCCCCGCGGGGAACGGCCGGGGCCCGCCACCGTCCTCCCCGTCAGGGAGCCGCGTCCGCTTGGAGTTGAGATCATGGCCACCGTCACCGTCGGCACCGCCCGCGTCCACTACGACATCGAAGGCTCGGGCGACGGGCCCGCGCTCCTGCTCGTGCACGGCACCGGTTCCGGTGGCGCCGTCGTCAACTGGGGGCAGACCGCGCCCCGTCTCACCGGAGACCGCCGGGTGATCACTCTGGACCTGTCCGGTGCCGACCGGACCGTCGACGACGGTGGGGCGCTGACCGTCGAGACGCTCGCCGCGCAGGTCGTCGCGGTGATCGAGGACGCGGGCACCGGCCCGGTCGACCTCCTCGGGTTCTCGATGGGCGCCCCGGTGTCCGCGGCCGTCGCCGCGCTCCGGCCGGACCTCGTCGAGCGGCTCGTACTGGTCGCGGGGTGGGCGTACACCGATGGCGACGAGTACCTGCGGAACCTGTTCACGCTGTGGCAGCGGCTCGGCGCGTTCGACCCGGCGGGCTTCGGGCGGAGCGTGACGATGACCGGGTTCAGCCGCGGCTTCCTCAACTCGATCGGCCGCGAGGGCGTCGAGGCCCTCATCCCGAACATGCCGCCCACGCCGGGCACCCTGCGGCACGTGGCGCTCGACCTGACGGTCGACATCCGGGCCCTGCTGCCCCGGATCACGGCCCGGACCCTGGTCGTCGGCGGTACGCAGGACATCACCGTGCCGGTCGAGAACAGCCGGGAGCTGCACGCGGCGATCGCCCGCAGCACGTACGAGGAGATCGACGCCGGTCACGTCATGTTCTTCGAGAAGGAGGACGAGTTCGTGAAGACCGTGACCGGGTTCCTGGGCTCCTGACGCCATCATGGGGCCCATGGGAGACACGAGGTTCATCGACGCGGCGGAACGGCGGGCCCGGCTCGGAGTGCGGCACCGGCTGGCGGGGAGCGTGCGGGCGGGGTCGGCGGCGGAGGCCGGGGGCGCGCTCGTGGCGCTGCACGGGACGGATCCGGCGAGCGTGTTCCTCGCGGTGGCGGCTCGGCTCCGCGCGGGCGTCGAGCCGGTCGGCGCGGTGGAGCGGGCGCTGTACGAGGACGGGGCGCTGGTCCGGATGCACGGCATGCGGCACACGGTGTTCGTCTTCCCGTCCTCCCTCGCCGCCGCCGTCCAGGCCTCGACGACCCGGCCCGTCGCCGTCCGCGAACGGACCACGCTCCTCAAGCAGTTGGCGGCCGGCAGCGACTTCGACGGGGCCTGGCTCGCGGAGACGGAGCGGCTCGTCCTCGCGGAGCTGTCCGTACGGGGAGAGGCGACCGGGGCCGAACTCGGGGATGCCGTACCGAGGTTGAGGTCGACGTACGTGTACGGGCCCGGCACCCGGCAGGAGGGTGTGCAGTCGGTGGCGAGCCGGGTGCTGCGGGTGCTCGGCATGGAGGGGCGGATCGTACGGGGGCGGCCGCAGGGGACGTGGACGTCGAGCCGCTTCCGGTGGGCGCTCGCCGAGGCCCATCCCGAACTGGACCCGGCGGAGGCGCGGGCGGAGCTGATGGGGCACTGGCTCGGGTCGTGCGGACCGGCGACCGAGGCGGATCTGACCTGGTGGACGGGGTGGAAGGTCACGGACGTGCGGAAGGCGCTCGCGGCGGTCGGGGCGCTGCCGGTGACGGTGGAGGAGGGGACGGGTCACGTCCTGCCGGACGACCTGGCGCCCGTACCGGAGCCGGAACCGTGGGCGGCGCTGCTGCCCGCGCTCGACCCGACGGCGATGGGCTGGCAGGCCCGCGACTGGTACCTGGACCCGGCCCACCGGGCGGCGCTCTTCGACCGCAGCGGGAACATCGGGCCGACGTTGTGGTGGAACGGCCGGATCGTCGGCGGCTGGGCGCAGCGGCCGGACGGCGGCATCGCCCGCCGGCTCCTCGCCGACGTGGACGCGGGGGCGGAGCGGGCGATCGCGGCGGAGGCGGAACGGCTAGCGGGGTGGCTGGGGGACGTCCGGGTGACGCCCCGCTTCCGGACGCCGCTGGAGCGGGAGCTGAGCGCGGGGTAACCCCTCCTCGTACGGGCCGGTCGGGTGATTTCTTTCGTTTTCCCGGTTTCTTTCCGCGCGGTGTCGAGAACGGCGCCCCGGCTCCGACTCTGCTGCGAGAGGCAGTACAGCCCGACGAGCGAGGAAGAGTCATGAAGTACCTGGTGATGGTGCAGGGTGCCCAGGCCGACTACGAGGCGATGGTGGGGCGCGGCAACGCGCAGTACCCCTCCTGGGACAAGACGCAGCTCAAGGCGATGTTCGCCCACATGAACGCGATCAACGAGGAGGTCTCCGCGCGCGGAGAGATGGTCGACGCCCAGGGCCTCGCCACCCCGTCCACGACCCGCTTCGTCACGGTGGACGCCGACGGCGAGCCGGTCGTCACCGACGGCCCGTACGCCGAGACCAAGGAGGTCCTCGCCGGCTACTGGGTCCTGGACTGCGCCTCCCTGGACCGCGTCACGGAGATCGCCGCCCAGGTGGCCCGCTGCCCGGTCCCGCCCGGCTCCCCGGAGTACCCGGTGGTCATCCGCCGGATCGACGAGACCGGCCCGAGCCAGGACTGAGTCAGGACTGAACCGATCCGAGACCGGCCCGAGCCAGGACTGAGCCGTGACCGGACGTGAAGCCCCGAGCGGACGTGAAGCCCCGAGCGCCCCTTGCGGAACGGTTCGGGGCCTCACCCCCCGAGGTTCGTCCGACTTTCACTTTTCCTCCCCGACCTCCCGTTGCGGACGCTACGGTTCCCCCTGGGGCGCACATCACATCGCGAGGGTCCGGGGGGACACATGCACGAGATGTCCAAGGGGGCCAACATCGGGCTGGCCACCCTCAGCGAAGACACCGGCGCGGTCGTCGTCGGTCTGAGCTGGAGCAGTGCGGCGGGTGACGGCGACGCGGACGTCTCGGTGCTGCTCGTCGGCGCCGACGGCAAGGTGCGCGGCGACACCGACTTCTACTTCTACAACCACCCCGCCGCCGAGGACGGCAGCGTGCAGCTGCTCGGCAAGGTTCCGACGGAGAACGGCAGCGAGGACCGGATCAGCCTGGACCTCACGGCGATCCCCGAGGAAGTCGCCACCATCGTGGTGGCGGCGAGCCAGGACGGCGGCGCCCGCTTCGGCGATCTGGACGACCTGCGCATGACGGTCACCGACCGCTCGGGCGAGGCGCTGCTCGGCTTCTCCATCGAGGACGCCACCATCGAAACGGCCTTCATCTTCGGTGAGCTCTACCGACGGAACGCCGAGTGGAAGTTCCGTGCCGTGGGTCAGGGTTACGAGACCGGACTCGCCGGCCTCGCCACCGACTTCGGCATCGCCGTCGACGAGGAGGACGAACCTTCCACGGCCGCCCCCTCCACCGGCCCCGCCGAGGCCGACGGTTCCCGCGCCCCCGGCGCCGACCCCGTTCCGCAGGCCGCAGGCACCGTCACGATCCCCGCGCAGGCCGGCGCGGAAGGTGAGCCCGCGGTCGGCGCCACCCCCGCGCCCGCGCGGCGTCGTGCCACGCGTACGGCCAAGAAGAAGGTCACGCTGCCGAAGGCCGCGAAGAAGTCGCTGGCGGAGAACGACACCTGGAAGCCCGCCCGCCTCTTCCCCGTTCCCTCGTACAAGAGCGACCGGGAACGCGAGGTGCGCGCGACCTCGGTCCTGCTCTCGGTGATGGCGGAGGTTCCCGAGTTCGGCAGGCGCCTCACCGCCGGTTTCGGGGCGCCCGCGGGCCGGATGCAGACCTTCACCGAGGTGTCGCTCCCCCACGGGGACAGCCCGAAGCGCCCGGACGGCGTCATCCGGACGGAGCGCGCCGGGAAGCTCTGGACGGCGCTCGTCGAGACGAAGACCAACGGCAACCCGCTGAAGTCGGAGCAGGTCCAGAACTACATGGACATCGCCGCGCGGCGCGGATACGAGGCCGTCATCACGCTGTCCAACGACGTGGCCCTGGAGGGCAGTCCGCTCGTCGAGTTCAAGACGGACGGCAGGCGCAAGCACAAGGTCTCGCTCTGGCACCTCTCGTGGGCCGAGGTGGCGCACCAGGCCCAGATGCTGATCCGACACGAGGGCGTGGGCAACGCCGCGCACGCCTGGCTCCTCCAGGAGCTTCTCCACTACCTCCAGCACGAGAACTCCGGCTGTCACGGCTTCCAGAACATGGGGCCGTCCTGGGTGCCCGTACGCAACGGACTCGACGCCGAAACGCTGTGCCAGGGCGACCCGCGCGCAGTGGATGTGGTGGAGAGCTGGGAGCGGCTGGTCCGTCAGGTCTGTCTGCGGCTGGGCGGTGAGCTCGGGCAGAAGGCCCTGCCCGTGCAGCGGGCCAGGCGCGGCACCGACCCCAAGTCCCGGCGTACGGCGCTCGCCGACCGGCTCTGCGAGGAGGGGAAGCTCTCCGCGGAGCTGCGCGTCGACGGCGCGCAGAGCATCCTGGCCATCACCGCGGACCTCCGTACGGGGAAGATCCGTACGTCCATCGACGTGCCTTCCCCGGACGGCGCCTACCCCCTCTCGGTCGCGAAGCGGCTCCTGCGGGTCCTGGACGAGGCCCCCGCCGACCTGCACGTGGAGACGCTCCTCGAGGGCCGGAACGGCCCGCGAGGGACGCTCGAGCGCCTGCGGCCCGAGCCGGGCGACCTGCTGCCCAAGGACAGTGCGGTCATCACCGGATTCCGGCTGTCGCTCTTCAAGGGCATGGGCAGCAGCCGGGGCAGCACGGAGTCGGGCTTCATCCGCAGCATCGACGAGGCGGTCGACCGCTTCTACGGCTCGGTGGTCACGCACGTGGGCCAGTTCGAGCAGCGCCGGACGCCACGGGCACGATCCGCCGCCGAGCCGTCCGGTACGGAGTAAGTCCCTCCGACCGCCCCCTCCGGTCTCAGTGCATCCCGTGGGCCCCGCCGGTCGTGTGGGGCCTGCCTCGGGGGATGAGGGCCGTCAGGGCCGCTGCCGCGGCCGTCAGGGCGCAGGCCGTGAAGGCCGTGGTGAAGCCGGACGGGGTGGGGGGTGTGGTGGTGAGGGCGAGGGTGGAGGCGAGGGCCACGCCGATCGTGCCGCCGACCTCGTGGAAGGTGTTGACGATGCCGGAGGCGAGCCCGGCCTCGTGCGGGGGGATCAGGCCGAGGGCCGTCGTGGTCGCCGTGACGAAGACCGCGCCCAGGCCCAGGGCCGCCGTGGCCAGGGCCGGGAGGAGGGTGGTCCACGGGTCGGCGGCCGGGCCGAGGAACGCGAGGGGCGCGCAGCCCGCGGCCGCCAGGGCCATGCCGCCGGTGGCGCAGGCGCGCGGGCCGGCCGTGGTGACCAGGTGGGAGCCGAGGTGCGCGCCGATCGCCGTGGTGAGGGCGACCGGGAGGAAGAGGAGTCCGGTGCGGAAGGCGTCCATGCCGTCGACGTGCTGGAGCCGCATCGAGCCCAGGAAGAAGAACGCGATCAGCAGCGCGGTCGCGACCAGCATGAGCAGGGAGCCCGCGACGACCGGGCGCCTGGTCAGCATCCTCAGGTCCATGAGGGGGGTGCGGGCCCTCCGTTCCACCGCCGCGAAGGCCGTGTACGCCACCGCCGCGCCCAGGAGCGGCAGCAGGGTCGCCGGGGCCGTCCAGCCGGAGTCGCCCGCCTGGACGAGGCCGTAGACGAGTGCGCCGGTGGCGGCGGTGACGAGGACGGCGCCCGGGACGTCCAGGTGCCGGGTGGCCGTCGGAGCGGGGTCCTTCGGGAGCAGCTTCGGGAGTACGGCGAGCAGCGCCAGGCCCGTCGGGACGTTCACGTAGAAGATCCACGGCCAGCCCGGGCCGGAGGTGAGGGCGCCGCCGAGGAGGACGCCGACGGCGGAGCCGGTGCCGCCGACGGCCGCCCAGACGCCGAGCGCCCGGGCCCGTTCGGCGCCGTGGAAGGTGAGGGTGACGAGGGCGAGGGCCGCCGGGGAGAGCAGGGCGGCGCCGATGCCCTGGGCCACGCGGCCGGTGAGGAGGACCGTGGCGTTCGGCGCCAGGCCGCAGACCAGCGATGCGGTGGTGAAGAGGGCGAGGCCGGCGAGGAGGGTCCGGCGGGCGCCGAGGGCGTCCGCCAGGCGGCCGCCGAGGAGCATCAGGCCGCCGAAGCAGAGGGTGTACGCGGTGACGACCCAGGTCAGGGCGGTGCGCCCGAGGTCCAGGTCGGCGGCGAGGGCGGGCAGGGCGACGTTCACGACGGTGACGTCGAGGATCAGCATGAACTGGGCCGCGCAGATCAGCGCGAGGGTCGTCCAGCGGCGGGAGCGGAGGCCGGGAGGGGCGATGTCGGTCGGCATAACTGAACTGTACGGCACAGTACAGTTGAACTCAACAGTACAGTTCGCTTGGTACGCTCCGGCCATGGAACCCAAGCCCGCCGAACCCAGGCCCGCCCCCACCGGCCCCCGCGCCGCCCGCAAGCGCCAGGCCGTCGTGCGGGCCGCCCGCGACCTCTTCCTCCGCGAGGGCTTCGGCGTCGGCATGGACGCCATCGCCGCCGAGGCGGGCGTCTCCAAGGTCACCGTCTACAACCACTTCGGCAGCAAGGAAGCCCTCTTCACCGCCGTCGTCGCCGGCGCCCTCGACGAACCGCTGCACGCGGAGACCGGCGGCCCCGACCTCTCCGCCCTCGCCGACGCCGAGGACCTGCGCGCCGCCCTCACCGAGGCCGGGCGCGCCTGGGCGCGGGCCGTCCGCGCCGACGAGGAGGGCCGCGCCCTGCGCACCCTCGTCGCCACCGAGCTCCACCGCTTCCCCGAGCTCGGCCGCGCCTGGCACGCGCACGGCCCGGCCGGCCACCACCCCGCCGTCGCGGACGCCCTGCGCGCCCTCGCCGACCGGGGCCGGCTCGCGATTCCGGACCTGGAGGTCGCGGTGCTCCAGCTGTACTCGCTGCTGGTCTTCCCGCAGATGGTGTTCGAGCAGTACGGGGCGGAGGTCACCGAGGAGCTGAGCGAGCGGCTCGTCGTGGACGGGGTCGAGATGTTCCTCCGCCGCTACACGCCCTGACGGGTGCGATCCTTGGTCTTCGACGGACCCCGAGCCGGGGGAGTAAAATTACCCCCTGGGGTATCTGTGGAGGAGTGGCAGTGGAACTCGATCTCGCGGGCGCCGAGCTCAAGGCGGTCCTGAACCGGCTACGCCGGGCCCAGGGCCAGATCTCCGGTGTGATCCGGATGATCGAGGAGGGACGGGACTGCGAGGAGGTCGTCACCCAGCTGGCCGCCGCCTCCCGGGCCCTCGACCGGGCCGGGTTCGCGATCATCGCGACCGGGCTCCAGCAGTGCCTGACCGACATCGAGGGCGGACGGAAGAACGGCGAGGATCCCGAGGCGATGCGGGCCCGCCTGGAGAAGCTGTTCCTGTCGCTGGCCTAGGACGAAACGGGAAGTACCCCCGGGGGCCTCGCCCCCGGGGGTACTTCCGCATCCGGCCGTCAGTCGTCCGCCAGGCCGTTCAGGCGCTTGGCGATACGGGTCAGGCGCCGGCCCTGGTAACGGGCGGCCTCCAGGACCTCCTCCGCCGGGGCGCCGTTGGCACCCGGGTGCGCGGTGCCGTACGGGTTGCCGCCGGCCGCGTAGACCGCCGGGTCGGTGAAGCCGGGCGAGACGATGACCGAGCCCCAGTGGTGGAAGGTGTTGTAGAGCGCGAGCAGCGTCGACTCGTTGCCGCCGTGGACGTTGTGCGCGCTGGTGAAGGCGGTCGCGGGCTTGTCCGCCATGACGCCCCGCTGCCAGAGGCCGCCCGTCGTGTCGACGTACTGCTTCAGCTGCGCGGACACGTTCCCGAAGCGGGTCGGGGAGCCGAGCGCGTACGCGTCAGCCCACTCCAGGTCCTCCAGGGTCGCGACCTCCACGTCGCCGGTGGCGTCCACGTGTGCGCGCCAGGCCGGGTTCGCGTCGATGGCGGCGTCGGGGGCGAGCTCGGGCACCCGGCGCAGGCGGACCTCCGCGCCGGCCTTCTCGGCGCCCTCGGCGACGGCCTGGGCGAGCTGGTGGACGCTACCCGTGGCCGAGTAGTAGATGACGGCGACCTTGACGGACATGGCGGACTCTCCTCAGCCGAACGTGCCGAACGTGCCAGACTTCCGAGAAGCGGAATATTTTCCGCTTCCTTGCTGCGCCGAGCCTAAGTGGATCACTATCCGGTTTGCAAGGGGAACGGGTATGCTGACTGCAGAAGGCGACAGCACACGAACCACGGGGGAACGGGGCTCAGGGACAGGAGTCGGCAGATGAGCACGGAGAACCCGCAGGCCGGAGACAAGGCGGCGGCGCCGGTACTCAGCCTGCTCCCCACCCTCGACGAGCCCGCCCCCGAGCGCGCCGACGCGGCCCGCAACCGGCGCCGGATCCTCGACGCGGCCGCCCGGATCGTCGCCGAGGAAGGCCCCGACGCCGTCACCATGAACCAGGTCGCCCACGCCAGCGGCATCGGCGTCGGCACCGTTTACCGGCGCTTCGGCGACGTCTCCCAGCTGCTCTGGGCGCTCCTCGACGACCGCGAGCGCCAGTTCCAGGAGGCGTACATGAGCGGCCCTCCCCCGCTGGGCCCCGGCGCCCCCGCCGCCGAACGGCTCGACGCCTTCCTCGACGCGCTCGTCGACCGGGTCGCCGCCCAGCGCGCCCTGCTGCTCGCGGCGCACTCCGCCGCGCCCCGCGCCCGCTACCACAGCGGCGCCTACCGGCTGATGCACACGCACATGGCCCTGCTCATCGGCCGGCTCAGGCCGGGCAGCGACAGCACGCTCCTCGCGCACCTCGCGCTCGCGCCGTTCTCGCCCGACGTCATGCACCACCTGACGGTCGAGCAGGAACTGTCGGCCTCCCGGCTCAAGGCGGGCGTGAAGGAGCTGCTGGCCCTCAGGAGCTAGTCCGCCGGCCCAGGCGGCCCCGTCCGGCGGATCAGGGCCGGACAGGAGCCGGACCGCTCCGTGGACGGTGGTGGACCGGCGGGCCTCGCCGTCGCAGGATCCTGCCATGACCACGTATCTGATCCTGCACGGCTTCCAGAACCACCGCCCGCCCGCCCACTGGCAGCACTGGCTCGCCGGGCAGCTGCGCGAGCGCGGCCACGAGGTCCGCTACCCCCAGCTGCCCTCGCCCGACGCGCCCGGCCTCGGCGAGTGGCTCGACGCCCTGGAGGAGCACGGGCGGCGCCCGGCCGAGGGCGCGTTCGTGGTCCTCGCGCACAGCCTGTCGGTACTCCTCTGGCTGCGCGCCGGGGACCGGCGGCCGGACGCCGACCGGGTCCTCCTGGTCTCCCCGCCCTCCCCGCAGGTCACCTCCTCGATCCCCGAGATCGCCGCCTTCGCCGACGGCCTCGACCTCACGGAGGCGGGACTCAAGGCGCGCCTCGTGTACGGGGACGGGGACCCGTACTGCCCCGAGGGCGCCGACCTGCACTACGGCATCCCCCTCGGCCTCGACCTGGACCACGTACCGGCCGGCGAGCACCTCAACCCCGACTCGGGGTACGGGGAATGGCCCTCACTCCTGCAGTGGTGCGAGGACCCGGCGGTACGGGTACGGGCGAACACGAAGCCGTAGGACCACCTGACCCATCGGCCCCACGGACCCACGGACCCACCGGACCCGGCGAACCCGCCGCACCCGCCGCACCGCTTCGCGAAGGGGTGAACCCACCGGGCGGCCTTCACGCGCGCGCGTGATGATCGGTCCATGACCCCCGAGATCCACCTCGCCCAACAGCCCGAGGCCGACGAGCTCCTCGGCCGCTCGCCGCTCGCCGCGCTCGTCGGCATGCTCCTCGACCAGCAGGTCCCGATGGAGTGGGCCTTCTCCGGCCCGTACACGATCGCCTCCCGGCTCGGCGCGGACGATCTCGACGCGCACGACATCGCCGCCCGGGACCCGGAGGACTTCGCCGCGCTGCTCTCCGAGAAGCCGGCCGTGCACCGCTATCCGGGGTCCATGGCGGGCCGGATCCAACAGCTGTGCCGGTTCCTCGTCGAGGAGTACGGGGGTGACGCAGAGGCCGTCTGGGCGGACGCGGCGACCGGGAAGGAGCTGCTCGCGCGGCTCCAGGCGCTGCCCGGCTTCGGGAAGCAGAAGGCGCAGATCTTCCTGGCCCTGCTCGGCAAGCAGTACGGGGTGCGGCCCGGGGGCTGGCGGGAGGCGGCGGGCCCGTACGGCGAGGAGAACTGCCACCGCTCGGCGGCGGACATCACCGGGCCGGAGTCGCTGGCGAAGGTGCGGGCGCACAAGCAGGAGATGAAGGCCGCGGCCAAGGCCGCCAAGGCGGCCAAGACGGCGTAGACGGCCAAGCGGCCAAGCGGCCAAGCGGCCAAGCGGCCAAGCGGCCAAGCGGCCAACGGCGCCTGGCAGGGCGGGAATTGATAATTCCACATCTCATTCCTGTGCGACCTGACAGGAATTGCGACGGATCAGTTCACAGCATGCCCCCGATATCGCTAACTTCCCCTCAACCTCATCCGTACCGGGAAGGGACTTCTGTGAACGCATCCCAGCGCCGAGCCGCGGCCATCCTCGCCGCAGCCGCCCTCGCCACCCCTCTGGTCCTCGCCTCCCCCGCCACCGCGGGTCAGGACCCCTCGGCCGCACCCGCCCGCGATGCCGCCCGGCTGGCGAAGAAGCTGGTCCGCGAGACCAACGCCCAGGACGCCTACCGGCACCTGCAGAAGTTCCAGGCGATAGCCGACTCCGCCGGCGGGAACCGCGCCGCCGGCACCCTCGGCCACGACGCCTCGGCCGCCTATGTGTACACGCGGCTCAAGAAGGCCGGATACGACGTCCGGTACCAGCAGTTCGACTTCATCTACACCCAGACGCTCGAAGAGAAGGCCTCCGTCCTCGCCCCCGCGCCCCGGGCGCTCGACATCAAGGCGATGACGTACACGACGTCCACCCCCGTCGGCGGCATCACCGCCGAGCTCGCCGCCGTGCCCGTCGACGCCGACGGCTCCACCGGCTGCGAGCCCGGCGACTTCGCCTCCGGCGCCTTCACCGGGAAGATCGCGCTGATCAAGCGCGGCGTCTGCTCCTTCGCGATCAAGCAGCAGAACGCCGCCGCGGCCGGCGCCGCCGGAGCGATCGTCTACAACAACGTCGCCGGCGCCCTCTCCGGCACCCTCGGCACCCCCGAATCCGGGAAGATCCCCACCGGCGGGATCAGCCTGGCCGAGGGCACGCAGCTCGCCTCCGACCTCGCCAACGGCCCGGTCTCGCTCTCCTTCGAGATCCGCCAGCTCCAGGAGAAGCGCACCACCAACAACGTCATCGCCGAGACCCGCGGCGGCAACGCCGCCAACACCGTGATGCTCGGCTCCCACCTCGACTCCGTCACCGCGGGCCCCGGCATCAACGACAACGCCTCCGGCTCCGCAGGCCTCCTGCAGACCGCCCTGGAACTCGCCAAGTCCAAGGAAAAGGTCCGCAACAAGGTCCGCTTCGCCTGGTGGTCGGCGGAGGAGGTCGGCCTCCTCGGCTCCGAGCACTACGTCAACAGCCTCTCGGACCTCGGCCGGAAGGAGATCAAGCTCTACCTCAACTTCGACATGATCGCCTCGCCGAACTACTGCCTGTTCGTGTTCGACGGCGACAACTCGGACGGCGTCGGCGCCGGCGCGGGCCCCGAGGGCTCCGCCCAGCTGGAACGCGACATCACCGACTTCATGGACCGGCGCGGAGTCCCGCACGAGGGCGCCGACTTCACCGGCCGCTCCGACTACGGCCCCTTCATCAAGGTCGGCATCCCCTCCGGCGGCACCGACACCGGCGCCGAGGGCATCAAGACCCCTGCTCAGGCGGCCAGGTTCGGCGGCACGGCGGGCGTCGCGTACGACGTGAACTACCACACCAAGGGCGACGACCTCAGCAACATCGACATGACCGCCTTCGACGTCAACATCGACGTCATCGCCAACGCCGTGGGCACCTACGCCCACGACATCTCCTCCCTGCGCAAGCCGGTCGTCTCCACCCCGACCACGGGCGGCGCGGGCGGCGGCGGGCTGCAGGGCGACCACGACGAGGTGGCGTCCTAGTCAGCGCCTGCGGCGGGCCGTCCCGAAGAGGGAACGGCTGATCTCCCGGCCCAGCTGGGTGCCGACCGAGCGGGCCAGGGACTTGAAGATCCCGCTGCCCACCACCTGTTCGGCGAGCGAGGGCTCCTCCTTCTTCTCCGGAGGAGTCCTCGCGGCTTTCTTCTCCGCCTCCTTCTCCTGGGCGGCCCGGAGCGCCGCCTCCTCCGCCGCCCGCTGCTCGGCGGTCAGCTTCTCGTACGCCGACTCCCGGTCCACGGCCTCGGCGTACCGCCCGTACAGCGGCGAGGCCTTCACCGCCGCGTCCAGGGACGCCGCGTCCACCGGTCCCATCAGCGACTCGGGGGCCCGCAGCCGGGTCGCCGCCACCGGAGTCGGGGCGCCCTTCTCGCCCAGTACGGTGATCACCGCCTCGCCCGTACCGAGGCCGGTCAGCACCTCCTCCAGGTCGTACGGCGAGTTCGGGAAGGTCCGCACCGTCGCCTTCAGGGCCTTCGCGTCGTCCGGGGTGAACGCGCGCAGCGCGTGCTGCACCCGGTTGCCGAGCTGCGCGAGCACGTCCGAGGGGACGTCCTTCGGGGTCTGCGTCACGAAGAACACCCCGACGCCCTTCGAGCGGATCAGCCGCACCGTCTGCGTGATCGACTCCAGGAACGCCTTCGAGGCCCCGCTGAAGAGCAGGTGCGCCTCGTCGAAGAAGAAGACCAGCTTCGGCTTCTCCAGGTCGCCGACCTCCGGGAGGTCGCCGAAGAGGTCCGCCAGCATCCACATCAGGAACGTCGAGAACAGCTGCGGCTTGTCCTGCACCGCCGGCAGCTCCAGGACCGAGACGATCCCCCGCCCGTCCGGCGCCGTCCGCAGCAGCTCCGCCGTGTCGAACTCCGGCTCCCCGAAGAAGCCCCCCGCCCCCTGCTGTTCGAAGGCCGTGATCGACCGCAGGATCACCCCGGCCGTCACCGTCGACAGGCCGCCGATCCCCTTGAGCTCGGCCTTCCCCGTGTCCGACACCAGGAAGGCCACCACCGCCCGCAGGTCCTTGAGGTCGACCAGCTCCAGGCCCTTGGCGTCGGCGTAGTGGAAGATCAGGCCGAGCGACTGCTCCTGCGTCGGGTTGAGCTGGAGCACCTTGGACAGGAGCACCGGGCCGAAGCTGGTGACCGTGGCGCGGACCGGGATGCCGGGGCCGGTGCCGCCGAGCCCGTAGAACTCACAGGGGAAGCCGCGCGCCCGCCAGTCCTGGCCCACCTCGCCGGCGCGCTCCCGGACCTTCGCGCCGTCCTGGCCGGGGGCCGAGATCCCGGAGACGTCGCCCTTGATGTCGGCGAGGAAGACCGGCACGCCGTTCGCCGAGAGCTGCTCGGCGATCAGCTGGAGCGTCTTCGTCTTGCCGGTGCCGGTCGCTCCGGCGACCAGACCGTGCCGGTTGAGCACGGGCAGCGGGATGCGGATGCGCGCGTCCGGGTGACAGACGCCGTCCCAGAGCAGAGCCCCCAGTTCGAGTGCGGGTCCGTCGAAGGCGTACCCGGCGACGATGCCGGTCACCTCGGTACCCGGCGACTGCCCGCTCACGCTCATGACGGCACCCCAATTCCGTTTTGTCACGGTTCGCACCAGCATCCCACTGCCCGCGCGTGGCTGCGCCGGGGACCGCTCGCCCGGTAGGCTTTCCGTGTGATCTTCAAGCGCATCGGAAACGGAAAGCCGTATCCCGACCACGGCCGGGAAAGCACCCGGCAGTGGGCGGACGTCGCCCCGCGCCCGGTCCGCCTCGACCAGTTGGTGACCACCAAGGGCCAGCTGGACCTGGAGACCCTGCTCGCCGAGGATTCCACCTTCTACGGCGACCTCTTCGCGCACGTCGTGAAGTGGCAGGGCGACCTCTACCTCGAGGACGGACTGCACCGCGCCGTCCGCGCGGCACTCCAGCAGCGCCAGGTGCTGCACGCCCGCGTCCTGGAACTCGACTGAGCCGGCCGGGACCCGCTCCCGCTGAGCCTTTCGGGGTCAGTTCGCCCCCATCCGGACGCGATCACATGATCATCAAGTAGGCATCGCCGACGGGCGGCATTACGCTGCGTTCATGAGCATGCTCACTCCCCCCGGCATGGGCGGAAAGTACCGCATCACGGGGGATGTCTACCCCCGCATGCGTCGCCCCCACCGCCGGCGCAGGATCGTCCTCGCGTCCGCCGCCGCCGTGGTCGTGCTCGGCGCGGCCGGCTGGGGGACGCTCCAGCTCGTCGACGTCTTCTCCGGCGACGGGGGTACGAAGACGACGGCCGGGAAGCAGGCCGACTGCAAACCCGCGCCCAAGCCGACCCCCGCGCCCGCCGCCTTCCCCAAGCCCGCGCAGATCACGGTCAACGTCTACAACGCGACCCCGCGCAGCGGGCTCGCCAAGACGACCGCGGACGAGCTCAAGAAGCGCGGCTTCAAGATCGGCAAGGTGGGGAACGCGCCGACCGCCTACGACAAGAAGGTCCCCGGCACCGGCCTGCTGCTCGGCGCGCCCACCGCCACCAAGGGCGTCTTCCCGGTCCTCGGCACCCAGCTCGCGGGCGCCACGACCAGGACGGACACCCGGGCCACGGCGGACGTGGACCTGATCATCGGGACCGCGTTCAAGACGCTGTCCCCGAAAACGACGGCGGACGCGGCCCTGGTCGCCCTGACCAAGCCCGCGCCCGTACCGCTTGGGAAGTGCTGACTACTCCGCGGACCCGTACATGCGGTCGCCCGCGTCGCCCAGGCCCGGGACGATGTAGCCGTTCTCGTTGAGCCGCTCGTCGACCGAGGCCGTCACGACGGTCACCGGCGTGCCCGCGAGCTCGCGCTCCATGATCTCGACGCCCTCCGGGGCGGCGAGGAGCACGACCGCGGTCACGTCGTCGGCGCCGCGCTTGATGAGCTCCCGGATCGCCGCGACCAGCGTGCCGCCGGTCGCCAGCATCGGGTCCAGGACGTACACCTGGCGGCCCGAGAGGTCCTCCGGCATCCGCGTCGCGTAGGTCGACGCCTCCAGCGTCTCCTCGTTGCGGATCATGCCGAGGAAGCCGACCTCGGCCGTCGGGAGCAGCCGGACCATGCCGTCGAGCATGCCGAGACCGGCGCGCAGGATCGGGACCACCAGCGGACGCGGGTACGACAGCTTCACGCCGGTCGTGGGCGTGACGGGGGTCTCGATGTCGACCTGCTCGGTCCGCACGTCCCTGGTGGCCTCGTAGGCGAGCAGGGTGACCAGCTCGTCGGCGAGACGGCGGAAGGTCGCGGAGTCCGTGCGCTTGTCGCGCAGGGTGGTGAGCTTGTGGGCGACCAGAGGGTGGTCGACGACGTGGAGACGCATGACTCAACAGTAGCCCGCCGAGCACTGGCGTCGACCCACGGCGCCGGGGCAGAGTGGGGGCACAGGGACCCAGCGATGGGGTGGTGTGGCCGATGCCCGACCCGGCGGACACGCGCGGCGAACCTCCCGAGGAGCCGCGCCCGGAGACCGACGCGGAGCGCCGCAGGCGCCGCGCCCAGTTCCTCCGCGAGCTGGGCGAGGCCAAGGCGCTGCGCGAGCGCGTCCAGCCGCGGCGCGCCCGGGCCGCCCGGATGCGCCAGGCCATGCGCATGCGGACCTTCCGCTGGTGAGGCCATACGGGGAGCCGGGCAGCGGTAACCGGCCATGCGCCCCCCTCGTGCGCCGGGGTCGCACGCCCACCCGATCGCGGGGTCGTTCAGACTGATGCACGACGCAAGAGCCGAAGACCTCTCCTGACGGCGACGTTTCTGTCACGATGCCGATTGGGCGGGGCATCAGGCTCGCGCCGCCGGAACGTCACACCTCTGATCAGTGGGAGAGAGTCAGGTGTACTTCGCCGCACTGCTCGCGCGCACCGAAGACGGGTGGGAAGCGAGCGACACGGAGCTCGACGACGTGGAGACCCTGTCGGATCTGGCCGAGCTGGCCCGTGAGGCCTCGGACGACGACACGGTGATCGTCTTCATCGAGCAGGAGGACGCGTGGTTCGGGATCGTCCGGATCGAGGGTGAGGAAGACCCTCGCATCTACGTCTCGGACGGGGCCGCCGCCGCCCGTTCCTCGTACGGGGAGATGCTCACCCGGGAACTCCTCGGCGACGACCTGGACGACCTGGTCGACGACCTGGACGACCTGGACCTGGACGGCACCGAGGACGGGGAGCCGCTCGACGCCGACGAGGACGAGGACGACGAGGCGGGCTCCGTCGCCGCCGAGGCCGTCCCGGCCGCGCCGGTGGGCGACCGGCTGATCCTGGCCGACCTCGGGATGTCGGCGGAGGACCTGCTGGCCCTCGACACCGACGCGCTCTCGGAGATCGCGGACGCGCTGGGCGCCGCCGAGGTCCTGGAGGCCGTCCGCTAGTGGCAGCCGCGGTACCCGTACCCGAGCCGACGACCGAACCGCCGGGCGATCCCGTACGGGACTCCGTACAGGGGCCCGTGGGGGATCCCGTACACGAACCCGTGGGCGAACCCGTGGGCGAACCCGTGAACGATCCCGTACGGGATCCCTGGCGGGACGCCATGCGGCTCGCCCTCGCCGAGGCCGATGCGGCCGCGCCGGCCGGTGACGTACCGGTCGGCGCGGTCGTGCTCGGCCCGGACGGGGCGGTGATCGCCCGCGCGCACAACGAGCGGGAGGCCACCGGCGACCCCACCGCGCACGCCGAGGTGCTCGCCCTGCGCCGGGCGGCCGCGGCGACCGGCGAGTGGCGGCTGACGGGCTGCACGCTCGTCGTGACCCTGGAGCCGTGCGTGATGTGCGCCGGCGCACTCGTCCAGTCGCGCGTCGAGCGGGTGGTGTTCGGGGCGCTCGACGAGAAGGCGGGCGCGACCGGTTCGCTCTGGGACCTCGTGCGCGACCGCCGGCTCAACCACCGCCCCGAGGTGATCCAGGGCGTCCTCGCCGAGGAGTGCGCGGAGCAGTTGACGGCCTTCTTCCGCACGCGCTGACCTGCGACGCGATACGGATTTCATGCCAGGGCCAACTTCGGCTAAGCTCTCTCTCGGTAGCGTGTCCGAGCGGCCGAAGGAGCTCGCCTCGAAAGCGAGTGTGGCGCAAGTCACCGAGGGTTCAAATCCCTCCGCTACCGCTTCGACCGAAGGGCCCGGCGCATCAGCGCCGGGCCCTTCGGCGTACGTACGGAAAGCCCGTGTGCTTCCCGTACGTACGGAAAGCCCGTGTGCGTACGGGAAAGGCCCCGACCGCGCTCGTCGCGCGGCCGGGGCCTTCTCACGTAGGACGGGGGGAACGGCATCGGGGGGACAAGCCGCTCCCCCCGATGAGAACCGGTCCGGCAAGTCCTGCGCCACGGTCAGGGGGGAAGCTCGCGGCGCGGACCCCGCAGTGCGGGCCGGTTCCTTCGACCCCCGCGGATTCCTGCCAGATCCGCCGGGCTCGACATCCATACTGCTCCCCCGTCACTCTTCCGGGGGACGGCGAAAGGCCCGGATCGCCGGGCCCTTGGTCCATAAGGCCTCGGTTAGAGTGGCGCGGTCGTACGACGGGGGAACAGGGGAGGGCTGGACAGATGGCGCAGGCGAAGAAGATCGCGCTCTACGCGGTCGTGGTCTTTGTGCTGTACACGATCGTCAACTCCCCCGCCCGGGCGGCCGACCTGGTGCAGGTAGGGTTCGAGGGCATTTCCAGCGCCGCCCAGGGCGTCGGTCAGTTCATGACCGAGCTCGTGAACTAGGAGCCCACCGTGATCCGCCATCTGGTCCTCTTCAAGCTCAACGACGGCGTCTCGCGTGACGAGCCTCGTGTGGTCGCCGGTGTCGAGGCGTTCCGTGCGCTCGGCGGGCAGATCCCGGAGCTGACGTTCTGGGAGTGCGACTGGAACATCACGGACCGCCCGATCGCGTACGACTTCGCCATCAACTCGGCCGTCGAGGACACGGACGCGCTCCAGCGCTACCTGGACCACCCCGCGCACCAGGACGGTGTCGCGCAGTGGCGCGAGTTCGCCACCTGGGTGATCGCGGACTACGCCTTTTAGTCCTCTCTTCACCCCGAGGCCCCCTGCCGTCGCGGCGGGGGGCCTTTTCCGTGCGTGACCTCCCCTTTTCCGCCACCATGCCTTCAACACGTCGCTATGCGGTGCTTGCACACAGTGGACATGTCTTGTGATGCTATGACCGCTTTTGACGGATGAGTTGACCGTAGTTGACCCAGTCGACCAGCAAGACCAGCCAAAGGGGTGGCGTGAACGTGCCGGCCAGTACAGCACCTCAGGTCCCGCCCCAGCACGAGGCGGCCGCGCCGGAGGCCCCGCGTCCGCGGCCCCAGAGCACGCGCGGCGCCGACACCCGGGCCCTCACCCAGGTGCTCTTCGGGCAGCTGAAGAACCTGGAGCCGGGCAGCCCCGAGCACCACCGGGTGCGCGGGGCGCTCATCGAGGCCAACCTGCCGCTCGTGCGGTACGCGGCGGCCCGCTTCCGCTCCCGCAACGAGCCGATGGAGGACGTCGTCCAGGTCGGCACGATCGGGCTCATCAACGCGATCGACCGCTTCGACCCCGACCGGGGCGTCCAGTTCCCCACCTTCGCGATGCCGACCGTCGTCGGCGAGATCAAGCGGTACTTCCGCGACAACGTCCGCACCGTGCACGTGCCGCGCCGGCTGCACGAGCTCTGGGTCCAGGTGAACGGCGCCACCGAGGACCTGACGACCGCCCACGGCCGCTCCCCCACGACCGCCGAGATCGCCGAGCGGCTGAGGATCGCCGAGGACGAGGTGCTCGCCTGCATCGAGGCCGGCCGCTCCTACCACGCCACCTCCCTGGAGGCCGCGCAGGAGGGCGACGGACTGCCCGGACTGCTCGACCGGCTCGGCTACGAGGACCCCGCCCTGGCCGGCGTCGAGCACCGCGACCTCGTCCGGCACCTGCTCGTCCAGCTGCCCGAGCGCGAGCAGCGGATCCTGATGCTGCGCTACTACAGCAACTTGACCCAGTCTCAGATCAGCCAGGAGCTCGGCGTCTCCCAGATGCACGTGTCAAGGCTCCTCGCCCGCAGCTTCGCCCGCTTGAGATCCGCAAACAGGATCGAGGCGTAACCGAAACGGGTAGACCGGTTCGGAGCAGTTCTCGCCCGGCCCAAATGCCGTACACCCCTTGTTTCCTGCGGAAATGTCAGCTCTCCGTGTCGACAAGTCACTACAGCGTGTTGCCGACATGTGACATTCTGCTGGAACCGAGTTTGCCGCAGCCCCGCCGCCGGTATTCAGGTGGAGGCTGCGTTCCTCAGATGGTCGCGGCCACCGCGACCGTCCGCGACCTCAAGGGGGTGGCATGTCCACAGAACTGGGCAGCTCGAAGGTGCTCACGCTCACGCCCGTTCCCGTGCCCGCGCAGACGACCGCGCCGACCGCGACCGACAGCACGGAGACCGTGAACACCGCGAACACCGCCGAGACCACCGAGACCGCGCCTCCGCCGATGCCCGTCACCACCGGCGCCCTCGACACCCGCACCCTCTCGCGCTCCCTCTTCCTGCGGCTGCGCGCCCTCGACGCCGAGGGCGCCGCCGCCGACAGCCCCGAGCGGACCTACGTCCGCGACACCCTCATCGAGCTCAACCTCCCGCTCGTGCGGTACGCGGCGGCCCGCTTCCGCTCCCGCAACGAGCCGATGGAGGACATCGTCCAGGTCGGCACCATCGGCCTGATCAAGGCGATCGACCGCTTCGACTGCGAACGGGGCGTGGAGTTCCCGACGTTCGCGATGCCGACCGTCGTCGGCGAGATCAAGCGCTTCTTCCGCGACACCTCGTGGTCGGTGCGGGTCCCGCGCCGCCTCCAGGAGCTGCGCCTCGCCCTCACCAAGGCCAGCGACGAGCTCGCGCAGAAGCTCGACCGCTCCCCCACCGTTCCGGAACTCGCCGCCGTGCTCGGGGTGTCGGAGGAGGACGTCGTCGACGGCCTCGCCGTCGGCAACGCGTACACCGCGTCCTCGCTCGACTCCCCCTCGCCCGAGGACGACGGCGGCGAGGGCTCGCTCGCGGACCGCCTCGGCTACGAGGACTCGGCCCTCGAAGGCGTCGAGTACCGCGAGTCGCTCAAGCCGCTGCTCGCCAAACTCCCGCCCCGGGAGCGGCAGATCATCATGCTCCGCTTCTTCGCGAACATGACGCAGTCGCAGATCGGCGAGGAGGTCGGCATCTCCCAGATGCACGTCTCGCGGCTCCTCACCCGCACCCTCGCCCAGCTGCGCGAAGGCCTCATCTCGGACTGACTTCCGCAAAACCCGGGCTTGTTGACGCCACGTCAGCCAGACTGGGGCGCATGTGGCGCAGGAAGCCGGGACTCGTGGCGGTGGCGCTCTGCCTCGGCGGGGCGCTGACCGCGTGCGGCGGAGGAGGAGACGGCGAGGGGTACGCGGCGGTCGGCGCCGGCCCCTCCCCGAAGGGCGCGGTCGCCCCTTCGGGCGTGGTCACCCTGGTCCCCCTGGAGCCCTCGGAGAGCGGGACGACGTCCAGCACGTCCTCCCCGTCCCCGGGGCCGTCCGGGCTGCCCGCGCCGCCCGGGGCGCCTTCCACGGGCCAGAACGGGACTCCTCCCGGCCCGTCGGGGACCTCGTCGGCCCCCGGGACCCCCGAAACCTCTGGGTCCTCCGGTACGGACACGGGATCCGGTACGGCTCCGACGGCCGCGCCCGGGCACGGGGGCACCGGCGGCGGCACCGGAACCGGCACCCCGCCCCGTACCCCCTCCACGACGCCCGGCCCCACGCCGTCCGGCACCGGCACGCCCCCGACGGCGCCCACGCCGACCCCCGCGCCCGGGCCCGCCGTGCTCACCCTCTCCGCGCCCGGGCTCGCCGCGGGCGACCACCGCTGGTGCCAGCGGGTCACCCTGACCTTCCGCAACACCGGTGGCTCCGCCGCCACGACGGGCACGGTCACGTTCGCGACGCACATCATCGGCCTGCTCGGCACCGACTGGGGCACGGTCCTCACCCATCAGCCGCTTCCCGCGCCGATCGCCGCCGGGGCGGCACGCACGCAGACGTACACCGTCTGCGTGGAGTCGTGGCGGGTCCCGCTCGGAATGACCGTCGACACCCGGAAGGTCACGGCGGCCTGGTCCTGACACGCGATCGCTTCCACGGAGCCGTAAAGGACGCAAAAGAAAGGCGGGCCGGCTCCGCGTGCTGCGGAGCCGGCCCACCACGACGGGGGTACGGAGCGGTCAGCCCAGCGCCAGCCAGGCGGCGACCGCGAGGACGGCGATCACCGCGACGACGCCCACGATCAGGCCGACCCGGGGGCCGCCCGACGCGGCCACGGGCTGCGGCTGCTGCCGCTGCGGGGTGCCCTCGTCGACGAAGGCGCGGAACATCTGCGTGCTGCCGGCGGGGTCGTAACCCTCGGGGCCCTGCGAGGGCTGGCCCTGGCCGTACGGTGCTTGGGGGTTGTGTGCCATGGGCCAGGACCCTAGCGAAGTCGGGGTGAGGGGCCCAAGCCCCGGCTCCGGCGACCCGGCTTTGCCGATTCTTTAGCGCCGTTTGACCGATTTAGTTTGCCTGAAGCAACCATCCATCTCTATGGTTGCCCTAAGCAACAACATCGATGGGGTGCCCGATGGACAGAGGCAATCGGTACGAGAACCTCGCCCGCCAGGTGAGCGCCGTCGGAGCGGTGAAGCGCGGACTCGCGCGGACCCTGCCCGCCGACTGCCCCGGCGGATCCGCGGTCGTCCTCGCCCTGCTCAACCATCACGGTGACGTACGGATGAGCAAGGTGGCGGAACTGATGGCCGTCGACCTCTCGGTCGGCAGCCGTCACGTGGCCCACACCGTGGACCGCGGCTGGGTCGAGCGCCTGCCCGACCCGTCCGACAAGCGCTCCCGCATCCTCCGGCTGACCCCGGCGGGCGCGGACATGCTCGCCACGCTCGACCGACGACTGACCGCCACGCTCGCCCACACGCTCGCGGACTGGTCCGACGAAGACGTCGAACAGCTCACCGCCCTGCTCGCCCGCCTCCGCGAATCCTTCGGGGACTGCCGGGCCCACCACGCTTGAGAACGAAGGAAGTTGATGGCTACGACCACACCCGAGACCGGTGTGCGCGGCGGGAGCGCCAAGGAGGGGGACACCTCCGGCGGCGCGCCCATGACCCACCGGCAGATCATGGAGGCGCTGTCCGGGCTGCTGCTCGGCATGTTCGTCGCCATCCTGTCCTCGACGATCGTCTCCAACGCCCTCCCCCAGATCATCACCGACCTGGACGGCGGCCAGTCCGCCTACACCTGGGTGGTCACCGCCTCCCTCCTGGCGATGACCGCGACCACCCCGCTCTGGGGCAAGCTCGCCGACCTCTTCTCCAAGAAGCTGCTCGTCCAGATAGCCCTGATCGTCTACGTCATGGGCTCGGTCGTCGCCGGTCTGTCGGAGAGCACCGGCATGCTCATCGCCTGCCGTGTCGTCCAGGGCATCGGCGTCGGCGGTCTGACCGCCCTCTCCCAGATCATCCTGGCCGCGATGATCGCCCCGCGTGAGCGCGGCCGCTACAGCGGCTACCTCGGCGCGACCTTCGCCGTCGCCACCGTCGGCGGCCCGCTGCTCGGCGGCGTCATCACCGACACCGAGTGGCTCGGCTGGCGCTGGTGCTTCTACGTCGGCGTGCCCTTCGCGGTCATCGCCCTGATCGTCCTGCAGAAGACCCTGAAGCTCCCCGTCGTGAAGCGGCAGGTCAAGGTCGACTGGGCCGGCGCCTTCTTCATCAGCGCCGCCGTCTCCCTGCTGCTCATCTGGGTCACCTTCGCGGGCGACAAGTACGACTGGATGTCCTGGCAGACGGCCGTCATGGTCCTCGGCGCGGTCGCCCTCGGCGGGATCTTCGTGCTCGTCGAGTCGAAGGCGAGCGAGCCGATCATCCCGCTCCGCCTGTTCCGCAACCGCACGATCACCCTCGCCTCGCTCGCCTCGCTCTTCGTGGGCGTCGCGATGTTCGCCGGCACGGTCTTCTTCAGCCAGTACTTCCAGCTGGCGCGGAACGAGTCGCCGACGATGTCCGGCGTCCTGACCATCCCGATGATCGGCGGCCTGTTCATCTCGTCCACCGTCTCCGGCCTCGTCATCACCAAGACCGGACGCTGGAAGGCCTGGCTGGTCAGCGGCGGCGCCCTGGCGGCCGGCGGCCTCGGCCTGCTCGGCACGATCCGCTACGACACGGCGTACTGGCACATCGCGCTGTTCATGGCGGTCCTCGGCCTCGGCCTCGGCATGATGATGCAGAACCTGGTGCTCTGCACCCAGAACCAGGTGGCCCCCGCCGACCTCGGCGCCACCTCCTCCGTCGTCACCTTCTTCCGCTCCCTGGGCGGTGCGGTCGGTGTCTCGGCGCTCGGCGCGGTCATGGCCCACCGGGTCACGGACTACGTCAAGGAGGGCCTGGCGGAGCTCGGCCCGAAGGCCGCGGCCGCCATGGGCAAGGGCGGCTCGGGCGGTGGCATCCCGGACATGGACAAGCTGCCGGCCCCGATCCGCACGGTCATGGAGGACGCGTACGGGCACGGCGTCGGCGACGTCTTCCTCTACTCGGCGCCGTTCGCGCTGCTCGCCTTCGTGGTGACGCTGTTCATCAAGGAGGTCGCGCTGAAGAGCAACGCGGCGTCCGACAAGGCGGCGGCCAAGGCCGACGAGAAGGCCGAGGCTACGGCCGAGGCGGCAGCGGAGGCCAAGGCCTAGGAAAAGCTCCCGGGCGCGCTTCGAGCGGAGGCGCGGCCGGGTCCGGTACGGAGCGGCGGGCAGGGGACGGCCCGCCGCTCCGTCATTTCTGCTGTCAGGCGCCTTCGGCCTGGCGCGCGACCATGACCTCGATGCCGGCGATCAGGACGTCCAGGGCGTGGTCGAAGTCGCGGTCCCAGATGGCGCTGACGCTGCCGTGCGAGGCGCGTTCGTCGAGGAGCTCCCTCATGCCCTCGATCCGGGGCTCGAACTCCGGGTCGTCCCGGAAGGCCTTCACCGAGTCCACGTAGAACTCGTCCTGCGACATGCCGGCCTCCGCCGCGCGCCGGCCGAACTGGGACTCGATCGTCCCGTAGCCGTACACGAACTGGAAGACGGCCGACATCGCGCCCGGCCGGCGGTCCAGCGAGAGGCCGGTGTCGGCGATCGCCTGCTGGATCTCGTACGCGACGGCGAGCGCGTTCGGGCCGATGTTCAGGTACTGACCGGCGCTCGGCGACATCCACGCGTGGCGGACCAGCATCGTCCGGTACTCCCCGGCGAGGACGCGGATCCGGTCCCGCCAGTCCCCGGCGGCGCCGATCGCCGCCAGGTCGAACTCGCCGTAGACGCTGTCCATGGCGAACTCGATGATGTCGTCCTTGGTGTCCACGTACCAGTAGAGGGACATCGCCGTGACGCCGAGCTCGGTCGCGAGCTTGCGCATCGACAGCTTGGCGAGGCCCTCCTCGTCGAGCATCCGGATCGAGGCGGCGACGATCCGGTCCCGGTCGAGACCGGCCGGGCCGCCGCCGCTGCGGGTGGCCCTCTTCTCCAACCAGACGCTGGACCGCGCCGGGTTCTTGGCCCGATCGGCTGCCTTGACCATCGCGTTCCTCCGTCTGTCAGCGGTCCGTCACCATGCTAGGCAGCGATCGGCTGCTCGGCGGCCAGTGCCTTCTCCGCGCGCTCGGCCCGCTTGAGCAGGGCCGCCGCGAGGAGGCCGCCGGCGAAGACGGCGATCGCGCCGACCAGCTGACTGGTCTGGAGGCCGGTGGCGAAGGCGTCGGAGATCTGCCGCCGCTCGGCCTCGCCGCCCGCGGCGGCCAGCGCGGCCGGGAGCGAGCTCGCGGTCACGGCGACGAGCGCGGCGAAGCGGGCGTTGAGGACGGCGCCGAGGACGGCGACGCCCAGACCGTTGCCGAACTCGGCCAGGGTGCCGTTGACGCCGGCGCCCACGCCCGCCTTCTCCGGCGGGATCGCGCTCATGATCGCGTTGGCCATGGCGGGGTTGGCCACGGCGAGGCCGATGCCCATCAGGACCAGGCCGAGGAGCATGCCCCAGTAGGTGCCGTCCGTGCCGCCGCCGAGCAGGGCGATCGAGGCGAGCCCGGCCGCCACCAGGGTCATGCCGACCGCCACCGTGGGCGAGGTGCCGAGCTTCACCACGATCCGCGGGCCGACACCGGTGAGGTTGAGCGCGACGACGGTCAGCGCGAGCGGCGCCATCCGCAGACCGGCTTCGAGCGGCTCGTAACCGAGGACGAACTGCAGGTGCTGGGTGAGCAGGAAGAGCGAGCCGCCCATGCCGAACATGACCAGGATCGCGCCGGCGACCGCGCCCACGAACTTCTCGTTGCGGAAGAAGTGCATGTCGAGCATCGGGTACGGGGTGTGCAGCTCCCACAGCGCGAAGGCGGCGAGGACGACGGCGCCGATCCCGGCCGGAACGAGCACCTCGGCCGAGGTCCAGCCGTGCGCGGGGCCCGTGATGATCGCGTACACGGCGGAGGTCATGCCGATGGTGGAGAGCAGTGCGCCGAGCAGGTCGGGGCGCTCGCCTTGGGCGTTTTTGGACTCGGGGACGAGCTTGAGGACGGCGACGAGCGCCACGGCCGCGACCGGGAGGTTGACCAGGAAGATCATTCCCCACCAGTAGTGGTTCAGGATCACGCCGCCGATCAGCGGGCCGCAGGCGAAGCCGAGGGAGGCGACGGTGGCCCAGATCGCGATGGCCTTGACCCGCTCCTCGTCGCCGAAGATCTGCATCACGACGGCGAGCGTGGTGGTCATCAGGAGCGCGCCGCCGACGCCCATGCCGGCGCGGGCGGCGATCAGCTGCGCGGTGGAGCCGGCCAGGCCGGCGGCGAGCGAGCCGAGGCCGAAGAGCGCGAGACCGGCGGCGAGCATCTTCTTGCGGCCGTAGCGGTCGGCGGCGTTCCCGGCGGTGAGCAGCAGGCCGGACTGGACGAGCGAGTACGCGTTGATCATCCACTGGATGTCGGTGGTGGACGCGTGGAGCTCGGAGGTCAGCGAGGGGATGGCGACGCTGAGGACGGTGTTGTCGAGCAGGACGGTGAGCTGGGCGAGGCAGATGACGCCGAGGATCAGCCAGCGCTGGGGATGGCTGCCGGTGGTGGTGGTTGTGGTGGTGGTTGCTGCTGTCATGCGCGACTCCTTATACAGCGTACGAGGCCAAGTCTCGTACACCGTACAAGGGCTCTCGTACGCTGTATAGGGATTATGTGGCCTGCGTCAGGTCGTAGAAGGTGGAGCTGCCGACGGTGACCTTCTCGAAGGTTTCCGAGACCCAGGTGGAGATCCCGGAGTTACCACCGCCGGGGCCGCCTTCACCGCCGGCGATGAAGTAGTGGATCTTCCCCTCGGCGACGTACCGCTTGAACTGGTCGAGCGTCGGGGACGGGTCGCTGCCGTTGAAGCCGCCGATCGCCATGACGGGCTTCTCGGTGGCGAGCTGGTAGCTGGCGGCGTTCTGCGCGCCGACGGCCGCCGCGACCCAGGTGTAGTCATCGGCGTCCTTGAGCAGGGCCTCCTTGGCCTGCGTACCGACGCTCGCACCGTTGAGCAGACCGCCGGGGCCGCCGCCGGCGTAGACACCGGCCTGCCTGCCGCCGGGACCGCCACCGACGGGCTGACCGACACCGGGGGGCTGGCCCTGACCGTTGATCGGAGCCTGGCCGTTGCCGGGATTCCGGCCGCCACCCGGATTCTGGCCGCCGCCCGGCATCGGGCCGAAGGTCACCCGGCCGTTCATCGGCCCCCGGCCACCGCCCATCGTGCCGCCCGGGCCCGCCGTCACGATCGAGCCCTGGTGCCCGGCGTTCACCGTCGCCACCGTGTACGCCAGCGGCCCCGCGAGCCCGGCCGCCAGGCCCAGGCCCGCCACCGCGAGCCCGAGCCGCCGGTCGATCCGGCCCGCGAAGAGCAGCCCCAGCGCCGCCACCGCCCCGGCCACCAGGACCGTCCAGCGCAGCCACGGCAGCCAGTCCGGCGTACGGCCGAGCAGCGTCCAGGCCCACCGGGCCGTCACCGCCACCGCCGCCGCGAGCGCCGCCGGGGCGGGCCACCGTGTCCGCTCCTCCCACAGCACCGCCGCGCCCATGCCGATCAGCGCCGCGAGGTAGGGGGCCAGGGCCACCGTGTAGTACTCGTGGAAGATGCCGGCCATGAAGCTGAACACGGCCAGCGTCGTGAGCAGCGAACCGCCCCACACCAGGAACGCGGACCGCGCCGTGTCCGTCCGGGGCGCCCGCCAGGTGACGACGAGTCCGGCGAGCAGCAGGAGCAGCGCGGCCGGCAGCAGCCAGGAGATCTGACCGCCCACCGCCTCGTTGAACATCCGGCCGATCCCGGTCTCGCCCCAGCCACCGCCACCACCGCCGCCGGGGCGACCGGGCAGTTCCAGGCCGGCCGGCAGGTTCTCGGCCATCCCTCCGGGACCGCCGGCACCGCCCCGGCCCCCGCCGCCGACACTGCCGACCTCGTCGCCGTTGATGCGGCCGAGGCCGTTGTAGCCGAAGGTCAGCTCCAGGAAGCTGTTGTGCTGTGAGCCTCCGACGTACGGACGGGAGGACGCCGGCCACAGCTCGACCAGGGCCACCCACCAGCCCGCCGAGACCAGCATCGCGAGCCCGCCGAGGGCGAGCCGGCCGAGCCGCCGCACGAAGCCGCCCGGCGCGCACACCCCGTACACGAGGGCGAGCGGCGGCAGGATCAGGAACGCCTGGAGGGTCTTCGCGAGGAACGCGAAGCCGAGGGCGATCCCCGCCCACACCAGCCACTTCGCACTGCCCGGCTCCCGCTCCAGGGCGCGCAGCACGCAGTACACCGCGACCGTCATGAGCAGCGCGAGCAACGCGTCCGGGTTGTTGAAGCGGAACATCAGCGCGGCGACCGGCGTCAGCGCGAGCACCGCGCCCGCGATCAGACCGGCGCCCGCGCCGAACCGCCGCCGGACGGCCGCGTAGAGCACGGCGACCGTGCCCACGCCCATGAGCACCTCGGGCACGAGGATCTGCCAGGAGCCGAGCCCGAAGAGGCGGACGGAGAGGGCCATCGGCCAGAGCGCGGCCGGCGGCTTGTCGACGGTGATGGCGTTGGCCGCGTCGAGGGATCCGAAGAAGAAGGCCTTCCAGCTCTCGGAGCCCGCCTGGACGGCGGCGGAGTAGAAGGAGTTGGCGTAGCCGGAGGCGCTCAGGTTCCACAGGTAGAGCAGCGCGGTCGCGGCGAGCAGGGCGAGGAAGGCGGGCCGGACCCAGGGGGCGTCCTCGGCGCGTCCGCGCCACAGCCGGGCGGGCCGGCCGGTGCGGGGCGCCGCGTGGACGGCGGTGGGCACAGGGGTCATCGTTCGTTCCTTGCTGAAGCGCGGTCAGGGAAGACCCAGAGCCGGAAGAGGAGGAAGCGCAGGACGGTCGCGGCGAGGTTGGCGACGATCAGGACGGCGAGCTCGGTGGAGTGCGCCGGATCGCCGGTCGCCGCGCCGAGGGCGGCGAGCGAACCGCTGGTCAGGGCGAGGCCGATGGCGAACACCACGAGCCCCTGCGCCTGGTGGCGGACGGCCCGGTCCCGGCCCCGCACGCCGAAGGTGAGGCGCCGGTTGGCGGCCGTGTTGGCGACGGCGGAGACGAGGAGGGCGGCGGCGTTGGCGAGCTGCGGGCCGAGGCCGAGCCGGAAGGCCGAGTACAGCGCGAGGTAGAAGAGCGTCGACAGGACCCCGACGACGCAGAAGCCGACGAGCTGTCGGGTCAGGCCGCCGGGCACCCCGTTCAGGTCGCGGTCCCTGGGGTCGT
The DNA here is from genome assembly GCF_055602235.1 of Streptomyces sp. NPDC037410. Lineage (NCBI taxonomy): Bacteria > Bacillati > Actinomycetota > Actinomycetes > Kitasatosporales > Streptomycetaceae > Streptomyces > Streptomyces sp. NPDC037410. The sequence continues at coordinate 128,459 of NZ_JBVJWR010000018.1, forward strand.
CGCCGAACGGCCGGGCAAGCCGGTCGAGGGGCAGCGAACCCGTCGCGAGGGCCCGCCCCACCCGCCACACGCCTTTCAGGTCGTCGGTCGCCGTCCGCACGATGTGGACGGTCGAGTCGGGGTCGTCGACCCAGTCGACCGGCACCTCGTGGATGCGCAGACCGGCCCGCTCGGCGAGGACCAGCATCTCGGTGTCGAAGAACCAGCCGGTGTCCTCGACCATCGGCAGGAGCCGCTCGGCGACCTCCCGCCGTATCGCCTTGAAGCCGCACTGCGCGTCGGAGAACCGGGCGGCCAGCGAGGAGCGCAGGATCAGGTTGTAGGCGCGCGAGATGAACTCCCGCTTCGGCCCGCGCACCACCCGCGAGGAGCGGGCGAGCCGGGAGCCGATCGCCAGGTCCGAGTGGCCGGAGATGAGCGGCGCGACCAGCGGGAGCAGGGCGTTGAGGTCGGTGGACAGGTCCACGTCCATATAGGCGAGGACGGGCGCGTCCGAGGCCGACCACACGGTCCGCAGCGCCCGGCCGCGGCCCTTCTGTTCGAGCCGTGCGGAGCGCACCTCGGGCAGCTCGGCCGCGAGGGCGGCGGCGACGGCGGGCGTGGTGTCGGTGGAGGCGTTGTCGGCGACGGTGATGCGGAAGCCGTACGGGAAGGTCCACAGAAGGTGCGCGTGGAGCCGGCGGACGCACGGCTCCAGGTCCTTCTCCTCGTTGTAGACGGGGATCACCACGTCCAGGACGGGCCGTCCGGTGTCGCTCACCGGCAGGTGCTCCCGGGCGGGGAGGGCTTCCCCGAGGGTTTGGGTTGGCATGCTCCGACACTCGCCGGGGCGGCTGTCACGGCTGTGTGATGAGCCTGTGGCCTGCCTGTGAGTCCTGTACGGCGTCCTGATCAGCGGGTAGTCGCACGGTGAAGACGGTCCTGCCGGGGGCGCTCTCGACGCCCACCTCGCCGCCGTGCGCGAGCACGACCGCGCGGACGATGGCGAGACCGAGGCCGGTGGATCCGGCCTGCCGGGAGCGGGAGGCGTCGCCGCGCGCGAAGCGCTCGAAGACGGCGGGGAGCAGCTCGGGCGGGATGCCGGGGCCGTCGTCCTCGATCTCGACGAGGACGGCCGGGACGTCCGTCGTACGGGCCTCTGCGCGGACCTCCGTGCGGACATCCGTGCGGACCCGGGCGGTGACCTTCGTGCCGGGCGGGGTGTGGGTGCGGGCGTTGGCGAGGAGGTTGACCAGGACCTGCTGGAGCCGGGCGCCGTCGGCCCGTACGGCCGCGCCGTCCGTGGGCAGTTCGAGGCGCCAGTGGTGGTCGGGTCCGGCCGCGCGGGCGTCGCTGACGGCGTCCACCACGAGCGGGACGAGGTCGGTGGTCTCGTACGACAGGGGGCGGCCGGCGTCGAGCCGGGCGAGCAGCAGGAGGTCCTCGACCAGGCCCGTCATGCGGGTCGCCTCGGACTCGATCCGCCCGAGGGCGTGCCGGGTGTCGGGGCCGCACTCCTCGCGGCCGCGCCGGGTGAGCTCGGCGTATCCCCGGATGGAGGCGAGCGGGGTGCGCAGTTCGTGACTGGCGTCCGCGACGAACTGCCTGACCCGGGTCTCGCTCCGCTGGCGGGCGTCGAGGGCCGAGTGGACGTGGTCGAGCATCCGGTTGAGGGCCGCGCCGACCTGGCCGACCTCGGTGCGCGGATCGGCCTCCGTCTCCGGGACCCGCTGATGGAGCGCCACCTCCCCGCTGTGCAGCGGGAGCCGGGCGACCTGACGGGCGGTGCCGGCGACCCTCCGCAGCGGGCGCAGGGCGATCCGGACGAGCACCGTCCCGGCGAGCGAGGCCGCGACGAGCCCGGCGCCGGTGACGCTCAGCTCGACGAGGACGAGGGTGGAGAGGGCGTCCTCGACCTCGGCCAGCGAGATGCCGGTGAGGAACTCGCCGTGGAGCCCGGCGGCGTACTCGACCCGGTACGAGCCGAGCCCGCCGGGCAGTTCGACGGTGTGCGGGCGGCCGTCGCGGGGGACGGCGGCGAGCGCGGCCCGCTGGGCCGTGTCGAGTTCGGTGACCCGTATGTTCCGCTCGTACGGCCCGCTGCCCCCGGCCTCCTTCGAGTACCCGGCCGAGGTCACCTCGCCGTCCTCGATGACCGCGCCGAGGGTGCCGAGGGGGGCGCCGGGCCCCGCTACGAACGCGAGGGGCTTCTTCTCCGCGACCGAGTCGAGCGGACCGGGCACGGGGGCCATGGCGACGGGCGGGCCGGCCGCCCGGTCCGCGACGGCGTGGACCTGCTCGTCGGCCTGGTCGTACAGGTACGAGCGGAAGGCGATGGTCGTCACCGTCCCGATCACGGTCGCGACGACCGCGATCAGCGCGACCGCCGAGACGACGAGCCGCGTCCGCAGCGACCAGGGCCGTCCCCTCCGTACGTGCACGGACGCTACTCCCCGGGCTTGATCAGATAGCCCGCCCCGCGCCGGGTGTGGATCATCGGCGAGCGCCCGGCGTCGATCTTGCGGCGCAGGTAGGAGATGTAGAGCTCGACGACGTTGGCCTGGCCGCCGAAGTCGTACGACCAGACCCGGTCGAGGATCTGCGCCTTGCTGAGCACGCGGCGCGGATTGCGCATGAGGTAGCGCAGCAGCTCGAACTCGGTCGCGGTGAGGTGGATGGAGTCGCCGCCCCGGGTGACCTCGTGGCTGTCCTCGTCGAGGGTCAGGTCCCCCACGGCGAGGAGCGACCCGCTGCGCGTCTGCGCGGCCCCGGACCTGCGGATGAGGCCGCGCAGCCGGGCCACGACCTCCTCCAGGCTGAAGGGCTTGGTGACGTAGTCGTCGCCGCCGGCGGTGAGCCCGGCGATGCGGTCCTCGACGGCGTCCTTCGCCGTCAGGAACAGCACGGGCACGTCGGGCAGTTCCCGCCGGATCGAGCCGAGCAGGCTCAGCCCGTCGGCGTCCGGGAGCATGATGTCGAGGATGACGGCATCGGGCCGGAACTCGCGCGCGGAGCGGAGGGCGGCGGCCCCGTCCCCGGCACTGCGGACCTGCCAGCCCTCGTAGCGCAGGGCCATGGACAGCAGCTCGGCGAGCGAGGCCTCGTCGTCGACGACGAGGACACGGACGGCGGTGCCGTCGGCGCGGAGCATGTCGGCGTGGGTGCCGGTGCGGGCGCTGGTGCTTCGGGCGGTCACGGTCATGGCACTCACGGTGGCGGCCGCCGCTGAGAGGTCTCTTTCCCTTTCCTGTGAATTCCCTGAGAAAGGGCCTCGGGCTGGTGAGCGTCTCAGCGCTTCACCGTTTCACGTGAAACATCGCGGCTCCGTTCTCGTACAGGACCCGCCGGAGCCAGTCGTCGCCGAGCCCGAGGCGTTCGAGGGCGTCGAGCTGGTGGACGTACGGATACGGGATGTTCGGGAAGTCCGAGCCGAGGAGGATCCGGTCGCCGAGGTCGAGGAGCCGCTTGCGCTCGGCCTCGGGGAAGGGCGCGAGCCGCTCGCTGAAGTCGGTGAAGGCCATGGTGGTGTCCAGGTGGACGCCCTCGTACCGCTCGGCCAGGTCGAGGAAGTCGCCGTACTCCGGCATCCCCATGTGCGCGACGATCACCCGAAGGCGGGGGTGCCGGGCGAGCAGCCGCCCCATGGGCCCGGGGCCGGTGAAGTTCCCCGGGCTCGGGCCGGAGCCACAGTGCACGACGACGGGGGTGCCGCTGTCGGCCAGGGCGCCCCAGGCGCCGTCGAGCGCGGTGTCGGCCGGGTCGAAGCCGCCGACCTGGAGGTGCACCTTGAAGACCCGGGCGTCGGCGTCGAGCGCCTGGTGGACGTACGCGTCGACGTCCGGCTCGGGGAAGAAGGTCGCCGTGTGGAGGCAGTCGGGGGTGCGGGCCGCGAAGTCGGCGGCCCAGGAGTTCAGCCAGGCGGCCATGCCGGGCTTGTGCGGGTAGAGCATCGCGGTGAAGGCGACCGCGCCGAACCCGCGCAGGAGGGCGAGCCGGCGCTCCTCCTCCTCGCGGTAGGTGATGGGCCACTCGACGCCGGTCAGGGGCCCGACGGCGTCGAAGTAGGCCCAGACCTTGTCGAGGACGTTCTGCGGCATGAAGTGCGTGTGCACGTCGACGAGCCCGGGGATCCCGAGCCGCTCGATCAGCGCGCGGCTCTCGCTGATCTCGCTAGTCACGCGCGTACCCGTAGCTGCGCTCGACCTTCCCGATGTGCACGCTGTAGCTCTCGTACCAGTGCTCACGGCCGTACTCCTTGGCCGCCCGGTGCTCGGGGTGACGCGCCCAGCTCTCCAGCGACTCCAGGTCCCGGAAGTACCCGACGGTGATGCCGATGCCGCCGGGGGTGCGGGCGGACTCGTAGCCGAGGAAGCCGGGGATCTCCCGGACGAGCTCCTGCATGCGGACGGAGGTCTCGGCGTACCCCTCGGGGGACTCGGGACGGACGGACGTGAAGACAGCGGTGTAGTAAGGCGGTTCGATGCCCGCCACGAGCTTCTGGGTCATGTGATCACCCTCGCGGGGCGGGCCGGGGGATGTCCACGGCCCCCGGCCAAAGGGATCCAAGACTTTACGAAGCCCACCACACGGCCTCAGAACAGCCCTTCCTGCGGCGCGGCCGCGTCGGCCACCGTCCGGGGGACGACCGGCACGGTGAAGGCGCTCTCCTCCCCGGCCGGCTCCAGGACCCAGCCGCCCATGAGCCGGGTGTCGAGGGCCAGGCAGCGCCCGTCGGGGGCGAGGAGGTGCAGGTCGGGCCCGGCGGCGGCGAGCAGCCGCCCGGTGACGACGCCGCCGTCGACGAGCTCGGCGACCGTGCCGTCGAGGCGCGGCAGCCCGTCGAGACCGAAGACCTCCGCGTGGTCGCGCGCGGCGAACTCCAGGGGTTCCAGGGTCTCCGTCCAGCCGCCGACCGCCCGCGCGCGCCGGTACAGCTCCTCGACCTCGTGGGCCCGGTCGCCTGCGGGCGGCAGGGCGTGCCGGGCGGCCCGCTTCCGCTCGTACGCGACCCGGTCGGGCACGCCGAGGGCCTGTCGCAGCACCTCCTCGGTGCGCCGGGCGGCCATGAGCGGGCCCCGGCCGAGCCAGCTGAACGTGACGGCGCCCTGCTCCAGGAGCCGGGCCTCGCCGCGGGCCTCGGCGGTGATCCCCACCTTCGTCATCCCGGGCCCGAACCAGGCCAGGTAGACGCGGTACGGCTGCGGGTCGTCGGCGATCGTGTCGGCCGCGACGGAGTGGGCCCGGTCGAGCCGCGCGCACTCGGGGCACCGCCCGCCGGTGGCCCGGCCGGGCACGACGGCCTGCAGGGGGCAGGGGTTCCCGCGGGCCCCCGGGCACCGCCGGACGCCGACGGCCCGAAAGGCGAGCCGCTGCCCGTACGTGAGCGCGCTGACCCGCCCACCCCGCCACCGCAGCCCGGGCACGCCACCAGCCCATCCGATCCCCCGAACCCGCCACTCCACGCCGCCGCGCCTCCCTCAGCTCCCCGGACACCGTCCAGTCTCCGCCACCTCCGCTTCCGTACCCGACGAGGCGGCGGCCCCTCAGGGCAGCACGTAGATGCGGGTGCCGTCCGGGGCCGGGGTGCCGACCTCGCGCATGCAGCCGCGTTCGAGGAGGAGGCGGACGCAGTCGCGGACGCGTTCGCAGGAGAGGCCGGTGCGGCGGGTGACGTCCTGGGGCCGGCAGCGCACCCCGCCCCGTACGAGCGCGGGAGCCAGGCAGGAGGCGACCGTCCGCATGTCCCCGGTGATGGCCCAGGAGTCCACGAGGGCCTGCGGGGTGAGCGTGATCGCACCGCCGGTGCGTTGGCGGGGCACGGCGAGCCGCTCCAGGGATTCGGCGACCCTGGAGAGGCTCCGCCGGGTCTCGCGGAGCAGCTCCGCGTGCCCGGTGTGCCCGGCGTACGCGACGGCCTGCTCGTCGAACCGCCCTTCCAGCCGTACGAGGACGTCGACGAGCTCCGGCGGCAGCAGGAATCCGGCGTGCACCGGCGAGGGTTCGAGCCCGTACCCGCCATATCGCTGGACCGCCGCCACCACCCCGGCCGTCCACGCCCGGAACGGCCCCGCCTCCGGTCTCCGGCACGCCCCGACGAGCTGGACGAGCCCCTCCAGGCTCACCATCCGGGCCGAGGCCCGGATGCCGGAAGCCCGGATCCCGTCCCCGTCCCCGCTCAGGTCCCGCGCCGCCGCCAGGCACTCCTCGGGGAGCGTCACCGTCCGCAGCGCCTCCCGTGTCCCCGCGTACCCCAGCCGTTTCGCCACGTCCACCACCGGGAACCAGTGGGTCCCGTCCGGCGCGGTCAGCCGCCGGAGCCGTGTTCCGGTGGCCGCGTGCACCAGGTCATCGATGTCGATCGCGTCCATCGATCATCACCTCCGCCTCGCAAGCTAGGCCGAGGGCATATTCAACTGACATGCAAATCAGACAGGTTCACCCAAAAGGGGAGGGACCCCCAGGTCGGCCGCCGGTCGCCCACGCGCACCCCGCCCGCACTAAAATCCGGAGCATGGTGCTGACCATGGACGATGTGGACCTGTTCGAGGCTTCCAGGCCCCGCCTGGAGGCGATCGCGTACCGCCTGCTCGGCTCGGCGAGCGAGGCCGAGGACGCCGTGCAGGACACGTTCCTGCGCTGGCAGGCCGCCGACGTCGACCTCATCGAGGTCCCCGAGGCCTGGCTGACCAAGGTCCTCACCAACCTGTGCCTCAACCAGCTCACCTCGGCCCGCGCCCGCCGCGAGACCTACGTGGGCGAGTGGCTGCCCGAGCCGCTGCTCGTCGGCGACCCGATGCTCGGCCCCGCCGACACCGCCGAGCAGCGCGAATCCGTCTCGTACGCCGTCCTCGCCGTCATGGAGCGCCTCTCTCCCAACGAGCGCGCGGTGTACGTGCTGCGGGAGGCCTTCGACTACCCGCACCGCGAGATCGCCGAGATCCTCGACATCACCGAGACCTCAAGCCAGCAGATCTTCCACCGCGCCAAGAAGCACGTCGCCGCCGGCAAGGCCCGCACCGAGATCGACGAGGCCGAGGCCCAGCGGATCGTCGAGGAGTTCCTCGCGGCCGCCACCAGCGGCCGCACCGAGCCGCTCGTACGGCTGCTCACGGGCGACGCCATCGCGATCGGCGACGGCGGCGGCAAGGTCCCGGCGCGCGCCCGCGCGTTCGAGGGCGCGGTGGCGGTCGCGACGTTCATGCGGGGCATGTTCAAGCCCGGCATCGCCAAGCGGAAGGTGATCGGCGGTTCGCCCGACGTCTACGCGACGACCGCCAACGGCGTCCCCGCGCTCGTGGCGGTCCTCGACGGCCGGGTCGTCGGCGTCATGTGCCTGGAGGTCACGGCCGAGGGCATCACGGCCTTCCGCAACCAGGTGAACCCCGACAAGCTCGAACGCGCGACGAGGCACTGGGCGGCGACGGACCACGGCGCCCCGCTGCTGGAAGCAGCCTTCTGAGAAACACGTGACCCAGGTCACACCGCACACCTGTCAGGAATCACGGGGGCTGCCCGGTTCAAGGGGCGAAACCACGCGAGACAGGAGCAGGCGCATGCAGCTGCAGCACCGGATCATCGTCCTCGGGGCCGGCTACACCGGGGCCATCGTCGCCGGACGTCTCGCCAGGCAGCTCCACCGCGAGGACGTCGCCATCACCCTGGTCAACCCCGAGCCCGACTTCGTCGAGCGGGTCAGGCTGCACCAGCTGGCGGTCGGCCAGGAGCTCGCGCACCGGCCCTTCCGCGAGATGTTCGCGGGCACGGGCGTCGAACTGAAGCCGGCGACGGTGACGGCGGTCGACGCCGACCACAGGACGGTCTCCGTCACGACCGGGAACGACACCGAAGACCTGACGTACGACACCCTCGTGTACGCCCTCGGCAGCGGCTGGAACACCCAGGGCGTCCCCGGCACCGCCGAGCACGCCCACGAGATCTCCAGCCGCCCCGGAGCGTTCCGGCTGCGCGAGCGCCTGGCGGCCCTGGAGGCCGGACAGAGCGTGGTCGTCGTCGGCGGCGGCCTCACCGGCCTGGAGGCCGCGACCGAGACCGCCGAAGCCCGCCCGGACCTGGCCGTCACGCTCGCCGCCCGCGGCGAACTCGGCGACTGGCTCTCGGAGAAGGGCCGGCAGCACGTACGGAAGGTCTTCGCGGACCTCGGCATCACCGCACTCGTGAACACCTCGGTCACGACCGTAGAAGCGGACAAGGTCACCACCACTGCGGGCTCCATCCCCTCCGCGGCCACCATCTGGACGACCGGCTTCGCGGTCCACCCGATCGCCCGCGCCACCACCCTCGACGTCACCGAGACCGGCCAGATCATCGTCGACGGCACCATGCGCTCGGTCTCCCACCCCGACGTGTACGCCGTGGGCGACGCGGCCCAGGCCATGGGCCCGGGAGACAAGCCGCTGCGGATGTCGTGCGCCACGGGCACCCCCATGGCCTGGCAGGCGGCCGACGCCATCGCGGCCCGCCTGACCGGCGGAAAGCTCCCGAAGACAGCGCTGCGCTACTTCAACCAGTGCATCTCGCTGGGCCGCAGGGACGGCCTGATCCAGTACGTCACCGCCGACGACCGCTCGGTCAGCGCGGCCCTGACGGGCCGGCTCGCCGCGCGCTACAAGGAACTCATCTGCAAGGGCGCGGCCTGGAGCGTGGCCAACCCGAAGATGGGCCTCCCCACCCGCCGCCGCCACGTCCTCACCCCCCGGCCCACCCCCGCCAAGGCCACAGCCTGACCCCACCCGCGGCCCGGACGCTCCCCCGAGAGCGCCCACCGCGGCGGCCGCCCCAACTCCCACCGCACAACGCAAGAGGCCCGGACTCTCGTCCGGGCCTCTCATCCATGTGCACTCGGCAGGATTCGAACCTGCAACCTTCTGATCCGTAGTCAGATGCTCTATCCGTTAAGCTACGAGTGCTTGTTTTTAGTTCTTGTCTCCGTTTCCCGGCCCTTTCGGCCCGCTGTCCCGGCGACAGGAAGAACATTACATGAGTCCCGCCGTCATGTGAAATCCATTGACCGCACCCCTTCTGACCTGCGGAAACGTCATGTTCGGGCGAGGCGGACGAGTGGGCTCCGGGGCCGAGGGGGAGCGCTTCGCGTGTCGGAAACGAGCGGGAAGAGACCGGGGTCACATCGGGGGCGCGTGGGGTGTGGGTATGCCGAAACGATCGAAGCCCCGGCCGTGGGGCCGGGGCTTCGATCGTGTTGCGGAGGCGGAGGGATTTGAACCCTCGATGGGCTTTAAGACCCAAACCGCATTAGCAGTGCGGCGCCATAGACCGGACTAGGCGACGCCTCCTCGCACCTCGCGCATACGCGGGTGGTGCGTGCAGATGATGACACAGGCGAACCGGCTGTCACCAATCGATTCTCACCGTACCGGTCGTTCGGGGTCCAGGGCAAAGCCCCGCCCCCGCCCGGCGCACCCCGGTTGCGCAACGCCAGGGCGGGCGGAGCGTTAGAGAGGGCGGGCGCGTGTCATGTGTGCGCGCCCGTCTTCCTTCCGCGCTCCTGGAGATCCGCATGCTGCGCAGTCTCGTCCTCGCGTCCCTCGCCTCCGCCGCCGTGGGGGCCGCCGGTCTCGGCCCCCTGCCGCCACTGCCCTCCCTGTTCGCCCCGGCCGACAGCCTGACCGTGACCGTGGAGAAGAGCGGGCACCGCGGCGCCGACGGCACCTGGCGGGTGACCTGTGGCGACCCCGTCGAGGGCGACCACCCGGCCGCCGAGGACGCCTGCAGGCGGCTGGGGCAGTTGGGGAGAGACGGTGGAGATCCGTTTGCGGCCGTTCCCGAGGGACAGATGTGCACCCAGGTGTACGGCGGGCCCGCGCTCGCCCACGTCACCGGCACCTGGCAGGGCCGCCGGGTCGACGCCCGGTTCTCCCGGGCGAACGGGTGCGAAATCGACCGTTGGGAAAATCTGGAGCCTCTCCTTCCGATCGTTCGGGGGTGACGCCCGACGGCTCCCTTAGACTCCCCTCAGTGACAGGCTGCGGCCCGAGGGGCAAGATGGGGCCGGCCGGCCGATAGGGCGAGCACGTGCAGTGCGTCTGGGAGGAAGCGTCGTCGTGAGCAGCAGGCCATCCCGGGGCGCTGCTCGCCTCGCAGCCATACTCGACGCCCTCCCCGACGGCCTCGTGCTCGTCAACTGCAACGGCACGGTCGTCAACGCCAACACGATCGCCCTCGGCATGTTCGAGACGCCCGGCACCGCGCTCGTCGGGCGTGGCCTGCTGGATCTCCTGCCCGAGTTCGACTCGCGCCTCATCCCCGGCTCCATGCGCCGCCCCGACGGCGCCGACGAGCGGGGCCGCACCAAGCCGACCCGGATGATCGCCCGCCGCACGGACGGCTCCGAGTTCCCCGTCGAGGTGTCCAACGCCAGCCTGGAGGACGGCCGCGAGGCCTACGACTCGTACGGCGGCTACACCGGCGACGAGCTGCTCATGCTCGTCGTCCGCGACCTCACCGGCACCCTCGACACCGAGGCCGAACTCGCCCGCTCGCAGCGGCAGACCGAGATGATCCTGCGCGCCGCGGCCGAGGGCGTCGTCGGCACCGACACGGACGGCCGGGTCGTCCTCGTGAACCCCGCCGCCGCGCAGATCCTCGGCTACCGCGCCGGAGAGCTCGGCGGCCAGGAGCTGCACCCGCTGATCCTCGCCAAGCGCGCCGACGGCGAGCCCTTCCCGTACGAGGAGTCGCCGCTCGCCGACACCCTCAAGTCCGGGCGCAAGCACCGGGTCCGCGGGCAGGTCCTGTGGGCGAAGAAGGGCGACCGGGTGCCGGTCGACCTGACGACCGCTCCGGTACGGGACGGGGACCAGCTCGTCGGCGCGGTCATGACCTTCACCGACCGCAGGCCGTACGAGCAGCTCGTCGAGGAGCACGCCACCGAGCTCGCCGACCGCGCCGAGCGGCACGCGGCGGAGCGCGAGGCCCAGGCGGAGCGGTACGCCGCCCTCGCCGCCCGCCACGAGCAGCTGACCGCCGTCCTCGCCGAGTCGCTGCGCGGGCCCCTTGAGGAGCTGCGCACCCAGCTGGGCACCCTCGCCGCCGACGACGCCGGGCAGCTGTGGCCCGAGGCCAACCAGGTCCTGCACCACCTCGCCGCCGGGTACGCCCGGATGACCGCACTCGTCGACAACGTCCTCGGCTTCCAGCGGCTCGACGCCGGTGCCGAGAAGCTCGCCAAGGACGTGGTGCTGCTCGACGGGATCGTGACCGGCGGCATCGACGCCGCCGTCGAGCTGATCGGGCCCGGCCGCGCCCAGTTCGCCGTGCACGCGCCGCCCATCGAGGCCGAGGTGGACGCGGCCCGGCTCACGACCGCCCTCGCGCACCTCGTCGCGGACGTCGCCGGCGTCGACGCGACCGGCAAGAGCAAGGCCGAGCGGACCCCCAGCGACTCCACGATCGTCGTCGCGGCCGCACAGCGCGGTGACGTCGTACGGATCGAGGTCCGCGGCCCGTACGCGGGCGGCGACCCGGTCCACGGGCCCGTCGTCCGCGGGATCGTGGCGGCGCACGGCGGTGTCGTGCAGACCCACGAGGTGCCGGGGACGAGCGGCGGCGCGTACGTGGTCGAGGTGCCGCTCGGGGCCGGTCGGGGCACGGTCCCCGCGCCCGCGCCGGAGCCGGGCGACGCGCCCGCCGGCGCGCGCGGGGCCCTCGCGCTCCCGGCGCAGGCGTCCGGCGCCCCGGTCGCCGAGACGCCGTCCGTCGCGGCTCCCGGCGGGCTCCCCGGCGCCGGCACGACGACCCCGGGCAGGGCGCCCGTCGGGACCCCCGCCGGCATGACGGTCGCGGGATCCGGTGCCCCGGGCGGGACGCCTGACGGGACCCTCGCCGGTGCCCCGGGCGGGACGCCCGGCGGGACTCTCGTCGGCGCCACGGTCGCGGGTCCCGGTGCCCCGGGCGGCACGCTCGGCGGGACCTCGGCCGGTGCCCCCGGCGGGACGCCCGACGGGACCCTCGCCGGCGCCACGGTCGCGGGTTCCGGGGCCCACCCGGTTCCGGCCGCCGACCCCGGCGCCGAGACCTCCGGTGGCGGGCGGCGGCGGGCCCGGCGTGCTTCGACGGACGCCTTCCTGGAGAGCGCCGTCGCGCCCGAGGGCGAGCGCGGTGCCGAGCCGAGCGGGCGCCGCCGTGCCCGTACGGGAGAGCCCGCCGAGCTGATCCCCGCCCAGCTGAACACGGCCGTGGAGTCCCCGGTGCCCTCCGGCGCCCCCGTGGAGCCCACCGGGCGCCGTCGGGGCCGGCCCGCCGAGGGTTCCGTGGTGACCGCCGCCGAGGGCGCGCAGGGGCGTCCCGCGCTCGGTGCGGCCGTGCCGCCGCAGGGCGTCGCGGTCGAGCCGACGGGGGCTCCCGCCCTGGCCCTCGCCCTGCCCGCCGTCGCCTCCGCCCCGGCCTCCGCCCCCGAGGAAGTCCGGCCGAGCGGTCGCCGCCGGCGTGCGCTCGCCGCCGCGCAGGAGCGGGCCGCCGCGGCCGAGGCCGGGCCCCGTACCCCGTTCGCGCTCGGGCCCGCCGAGGCCGACCGTGAGGCCGCTCCCGAGGCCGGGCCGCTGCCGGTCTCCGACGAGGGTCAGCACGAGGCCGTACGGGGTGTCCCGGGTGCCGGCCACACGCCGCCGCAGCCCCACCCGCACGTCCAGCCGCAGGCCGAGGCGCCCGCGGCGGTCGAGCCGACCGGGCGGCGGCGCGCCGTGGCGCTTCCACGGCCGGAGGCCGTGACGGAGCCCGCGACGGAGGCCGCCGTACCGGAGCCCGCGCAGGCCTTGCAGCCCGCACAGCCCGTGCCGAGCAACGGCAACAGCACCGGGACCGGCACCGGCTCCGTACCGCTGCCTCCCGAGCTGCCGATGCCGATGTCCGTGTCGAAGGACTCGACCCAGGGGCGGGCGTTCAGCGTCCGCACCCTCGGGCAGGGCGTCCCCTTCGTCCCGCCCGCCCCGGCGGCCGCTCCCGCCGCACCGTCCAACGGCTCCGGGCGGCGGCGCAGGCTCGCCACCCCGCCCGAGGTCGACCCGCCGGTCCCGGCCGCGCTGCCCGCGCCCGCCGGGGCCAGGCCGCAGCCGACCGCGCCGGCGCCTTCCCCGCACGACACCCCGGCCGAGGGCCGCTCGTACGCCATAGGGGCGCCCGCCGAGGGTTCCGCCGAGGGGCCCGAGCCGCTCGACGGCCCCGGGGGCGCGGTCGAGGTCGCCAACCGGCCCGCCCCGCAGCCCATCGACGACGAGCTGCCCCCGGAGCCCCTGGACAACCCGCGCCGGCTGCTCGTCTGGCCCGCGCCCGACGTCTCCACGCAGCAGGCGCTGAGCGACCGCGGCTACCGGCCGGTGATCGTGCACTCCCGCGAGGAGGTCGACGCGCAGATCGCCGCCTTCCCGGCCGCGCTCTTCGTCGACCCGCTGACCGGGCCCATCACCCGGACGGCACTCCAGTCGCTGCGTCAGGCCGCCGTCGCCGCCGAGGTGCCGGTGCTGCTCGCGGCCGGGCTCGGCCAGGCGACCCGGGAGGCCGCGTACGGCGCGGATCCCGCCGTACTCCTCAAGGCGCTCGCGCCGCGCGACAGCGAGCAGCACCCGTCGCGGGTCCTGCTGATCGAGGAGAACGAGTCCATCGCGGAGGCGCTCGCGACGACCCTGGAGCGGCGCGGGATGCAGGTCGCGCAGGCGGAGACGGACACCGAGGCGGTCATGCTGGCCGCCCAGACCCGGCCGAACCTGGTGGTGATGGACCTGATGCAGGTGCGCCGCCGCCGGGCCGGGATCATCGACTGGCTGCGCGCGAACGGGCAGTTGAACCGCACTCCGCTCGTCGTCTACACCTCGTCCGACCTCGTCGAGGAGGAGCTGCCGAAGCTGGACTCCGGCGAGACGGTCCTGTTCCTCGCCGAGCGGTCGAACAGCGCCGAGGTCCAGGCGCGGATCGTCGACCTGCTCGCGAAGATCGGCACCAACTAGGAAGGGGGAGGGCCGTGGCCCTCCCCCTTCCCAGCGGTTCCCTACAGCTGGGTCACGTCCAGCTCGCCCTCCGCGTACTGCCTGCGGATGACCTTCTTGTCGAACTTGCCGACGCTCGTCTTCGGCACCGCCGCCACGATCGCCCAGCGCTCCGGCAGCTGCCACTTCGCGATGCCGCCCTCGTCGGCGAGGAAGGTCCGCAGCGTCTCGTAGTCGGCCGTCTCGCCCTCCTTGAGGACGACGGTGGCGAGCGGGCGCTCGCCCCACTTCTCGTCCGGCACCGCGACGACGGCGGCCTCGGCGACCGCCGGGTGCGCCATCAGGGCGTTCTCCAGATCGACGCTGGAGATCCACTCGCCGCCCGACTTGATGACGTCCTTGGCGCGGTCGGTGAGGGTGAGGTAGCCGTCCGGGCTGATCACGCCCACGTCGCCGGTCTTGAGCCAGCCGTCCTCGCTGAACTTGTCGGCGGGGCGGATCTCCTCGGCGTCGACGCCGCCGAAGTACGCGCCGGCGATCCAGGTGCCGCGCACCTCCAGCTCGCCCGCCGACTCGCCGTCCCAGGGGAGGTGCTCGCCGCCGGGGCCGACCAGGCGCGCCTCGACACCGGCGGGGAAACGTCCCTGAGTGACGCGGTACGGCCACTCCTCCTCGGCCGTGAGGCCGTGCGGCGGGTGGGCCATCGTGCCCAGCGGGGAGGTCTCCGTCATGCCCCAGGCGTGGCAGAGCCGGACGCCGAGCCGGTCGTACGCCTCCATGAGGGAGGGCGGACAGGCGGCGCCGCCGATGGTGACCTGGGTCATCGAGGAGAGGTCGCGGGGGTGCGCGGTGACCTCGGCGAGCAGGCCCTGCCAGATGGTGGGGACGGCGGCCGCGTGGGTCGGCTTCTCGCGCTCGATCATCTCGGCGAGCGGCGCAGGCTGGAGGAAGCGGTCCGGCATGAGCATGTTGATGCCGGTCATGAAGGTGGCGTGCGGCAGGCCCCAGGCGTTGACGTGGAACTGCGGGACGACGACGAGGCTCGTGTCCTTGGCGGTGAGCCCCATCGACTCGGACATGTTCACCTGCATGGAGTGCAGGTAGATGGAGCGGTGGGAGTAGACGACGCCCTTCGGGTCCCCGGTGGTGCCGGAGGTGTAGCACATCGCGGCGGCCGTGCGCTCGTCCAGCTCCGGCCAGTCGTACGCGGTCGGGCGGCCGGCGATCAGCTCCTCGTAGTCGTGCACGCGCGGGGCCGCGCCGTCCAGGACGGAGCGGTCGCCCGGGCCGGCGACGACGACGTGCTCGACCGTCGGCAGGTGCGGGAGCAGCGGGGCGAGGAGGGGCAGCAGGGAGCCGTTGACGAGGACGACCCGGTCGGCGGCGTGGTTGACGATCCACACCAGCTGCTCGGCGGGCAGCCGGAGGTTGAGGGTGTGGAGCACCGCGCCCATGGAGGGGATCGCGAAGTACGCCTCGACGTGCTCGGCGTTGTTCCACATGAGGGTCGCCACGCGCTGGTCGCCGGTGACGCCGAGTTCGTCGCGCAGGGCGTGGGCCAGCTGGTGCGCGCGCGTTCCGGCCTCCGCGAACGTGCGGCGCTGCGGCTCGGGCTCGCCCGTCCAGGTGGTGATGGTGGACTTCCCGTGGATCGTCATCCCGTGCTGGAGGATGCGGCTCACGGTCAGTTGTACGTCCTGCATGGTGCTGTACACGGGGCGTCCTCCCGGTGGGCGCTACGTGGGCAGAGGGGGTGTGCAGATTCTGCGCACGTACCGCGCGGTATGTCACTACCCGAGAGTACGTAAATTGCCAGTGTTCACTGGCGCGAGCCGCCGAGCGGTGTGTCCTGCCCGTGTCCTGCCGTAGGGCGAGGAGCAGGTCGCCGACCGGCGTGTCCTACCGTACGGGCGTCAGCTCCGGGTCCTCGCGGAGCTTCCCGAGCGCCCGGGACACCGCGCTCTTCACCGTCCCGACCGACACCCCGAGCACCTCGGCCGTCTGGGCCTCGCTGAGGTCCTCGTAGTACCGCAGCACCACCATCTGGCGCTGCCGCTCCGGCAGCTTCAGGACCGCACGCCACATCGCGTCGTGCAGCACCTGCCGCTCAGCCGGGTCCGGCTCCGGGAGACCGGGCGGCTCCGGCAGCTCCTCGCAGACGAACTCGTCGACCTTGCGCTTGCGCCACTGGGACGTGCGGGTGTTGAGCAGCGCGCGGCGGACGTAGCCGTCCAGGGCGCGGTGGTCCTCGATGCGCTCCCAGGCCATGAAGGTCTTGGCCAGCGCGGTCTGGAGGAGGTCCTCCGCGTCCGAGGGGTTGGCGGTCAGGGAGCGCGCGGTGCGCAGGAGCACGGGTCCACGCGCCCGTACGTACGAGGTGAAGGTCGGGAACGACGCGTACTGCGAGGCACCGGCGCAGACGGGGCCAGAGGGTGGCGGAGTCATGACTCCACGCTAGGAGCGGCCCGGCCCCGGCGGATCGGCCCCAGGTCCCGAACCGCCGTCCGCCTCAGGTTGTAGGGGTGGGGACGACTGCACCTCCTCTGGGTGGAGACCCGGGTCACCCGCGTCAGGGTCGGCCCCCCGTCAGCGGCGCTGGGAGTCCACGAACGACAGGGGTACGGGGACGCGGGCCGCGAACGCGGCGGGGGTGGTGACCCGGGCCACGGGCGCGTCCATCGCGTTGCGGTCGATGGCGAGGGTGCGCCCGCCGTACGTCTCCGTCACGTTCCCCACGTACTGGTGGATCCGGGCGTGCGGCGTCCAGGCCTCGGGGTGCAGCACCGACTCGGTGAGCAGCCCCGGCACCCCCCGCCAGCGCGCGAACCACATCACGCCCGGCAGGTCCTTCGTCCCCGCCACCCGCTGCGTCTCCATGTCCCGCACGCCCGTGTCGGCGCTGCTGTAGAAACCGGGCAGGTAGCCGAGGCGCCGCACCTCGCGGTTCCAGGCGCGGACGAAGGCGAGGGTGGTCGCGGCGCAGCTCGTGTCACCCCGCCGGTACGCCTCGATGTCCAGGTAGAGCGGGCTGCTCGTGCCGATCCCGAGGGCCTTCGCCGCCTTCACCGCGTCGCCGCCCTCCTTGGTGCCCTGGCTCGTGGGGTTGCTGCCGATGGCGTACTTCCGCTTGGCGAGGGAGTCCACGCACGGCGCCTGGGAGCCGACGAAGAGGGGCAGCAGCCGCCAGCCCATGGCGTGGGCGGAGGCGACCCAGGTGGGGGTGAGCTCCTTCTGTACGGGGCAGCCGCGGCCCCGCCCGCCGAAGTAGATCCCGACGGCCCCGTACGGGGATCCCCGCCAGGCCTTCATCACCGTGAGGGACGGCGCCTCGCAGGTGTCGAAGGCCTTTCCGGAGAAGGTGACGGGGGTGGTGGCGGCGCCACCGGGAGCACCGGGGGCCCCGGGCCTGGCCATCGCGCGGGTCGTCGTCGCGGCGACCGCCCCCATGGTGGTCACGGGCGGGCGTTCGGCTTCCGTCGACGACAGTGGTGGCGGGGGCGGGGCGTTGAGGAGGACCGTCCCGGCCAGCGCCACCGTCAGGGCGGCGACCACGGCCCGCGCCCGCGCGCCGGGAGACGGCGCGGGGTGCGGGCGGACGGCTGCCGACCGTGGGGGCAGAAGACGCGCGGGTGCGGACGTTCGGCTTCCCTCGACGGCGGGTGCGGGGATGGCTTCGGGTGCGGGAACGGCTTCGGGTGCCGGCGGCGTGCGAGTGCTCATGGCGCGAGTGAAGATCCGCCCGCCCCGCCCGGCCACCGCTCAGGCCGTCGCCTCAGCCGTCCGTGCCCAGGATCAACCCGGACGTGGGAACCCCCGTGCCCGCCGTGACCAAAGTCCGGGCCGCGCCGGGCACCTGATTCACCGACGTGCCGCGGATCTGCCGCACCGCCTCCGCGATGCCGTTCATGCCGTGCAGGTAGGCCTCGCCGAGCTGCCCCCCGTGGGTGTTCAGCGGGAGCGCGTCCGCCGCGACGAAGCCGGCCGCCTCCCCGGGCCCGCAGAAGCCGAACTCCTCCAGCTGCATCAGGACGAACGGGGTGAAGTGGTCGTAGAGGATGCCCACGTCGATGTCGGAGGGCGCGAGTCCTGACGTCCGCCAGAGCTGACGGGCCACCACGCCCATCTCCGGCAGCCCGGTGAGACCGTCCCGGTAGAAGCTGGTCATGGCCTCCTGCTTCCGCCCGGCGCCCTGGGCCGCCGCCAGGATCACGGCGGGCGGGCGCGGCAGGTCGCGGGCGCGCTCGACGGAGGTGACGACGATCGCCTGGCCGCCGTCGGTCTCCTGGCAGCAGTCGAGGAGCCGGAGCGGCTCGGCGATCCAGCGCGAGGCGGCGTGGTCGGCGAGGGTGATCGGCTTCCCGTGGAAGTACGCGGCGGGGTTGGTCGCCGCGTACCGCCGGTCGGTGACGGCGACATGGCCGAAGGCGTCCGGGGTGAGACCGTACGTGTGCAGGTACCGCTGGGCGGCCATGGCGACCCAGGAGGCCGGGGTGAGCAGCCCGAACGGCAGCTGCCAGCCGAGGGCGGCGCCCTCGGCCGAGGGCTCGCGCTGCTGGACGCCGGAACCGAAGCGGCGCCCCGAGCGCTCGTTGAACGCCCGGTAGCAGACGACGACCTCCGCGATCCCGGCGGCGACGGCGAGCGCGGCCTGCTGCACGGTGGCGCAGGCGGCACCGCCCCCGTAGTGCACGCGGGAGAAGAACGACAGCTCGCCCATCCCGGACGCCTGGGCGACGGTGATCTCGGGGTTGGTGTCCATCGTGAAGGTGACCAGGCCGTCGACGTCGGCGGGGCTGAGCCCGGCGTCGTCGAGGGCCGCGCGCACGGCCTCGACGGCGAGGGAGAGTTCGCTGCGGCCGGAGTCCTTGGAGAACGCGGTCGCCCCGATGCCCACGACGGCCGCCCGCCCGCCGAGCGTGTCCCGGCCGCGGACGCTCATCGCGCCACCTCCACGGTGACCGTCCCGGTGACGTGGTGCCCGAGCCCGTTGGCGCCGACGACCTGCACGCTCGCCGTGTCCCCGTCGACGTCCGTGACCGTGCCGGTGAGGACCATGGTGTCTCCGGGGTAGTTGGGGGCGCCGAGGCGGATGGCGACCTTGCGGAGGACGGACCGGGGGCCGAAGTGGTCGGTGACGTACCGGCCGACGAGCCCGTTGGTCGTGAGGATGTTCATGAAGACGTCAGGGGAGCCCTTCTCCCGGGCCAGCTCGGCGTCGTGGTGCACGTCCTGGTAGTCGCGGGAGGCGACGGCCCCGGCGACGATCAGGGTGCGGGTGATCGGGATGCTCAGCGGCGGCAGCTCGTCTCCGGGCTTCATCACAGGTCCCTCTCTGCGAGCAGGTCGCCGAGTCCGGCGAGGAGTTCGGTGCCGCTGCCCAGGTACGCGTCGAGCTGCCGGCCCCAGAGGAAGTGCCGGTGGACGGGGTGGTCGAGGTCCGCGCCCATGCCGCCGTGGAGGTGCTGCCCGGCGTGCACGACCCGCTTGCCCGCCTCGGAGGCCCACCACGCGGCGGTCAGGGCCGCCCCGGCGGCGTCGAGGCCCTCGTCGAAGCGCCAGGCGGCCTCGTAGGCCGTGACCCGGATGGCCTCGGTGTCCATGTGGGCGTCGGCGGCCCGCAGTTGCACCGCCTGACGGGTCGAGAGCGGCCGCCCGAACTGTTCCCGTACGGACGTGTACTCCACGGCCCGCGCGAGCGAACCGGCGCACACCCCCGCCTGCAGTCCGGCGAAGGCGACCCGCGCGGCGGTGAGCACGTCGTCGTGGGCCCCGCCGCCGCCGAGACGCTCGGCCGGCGTCCCGTCGAGGACGAGCCGGGCCGCGGACCAGGGCGCGGTGAGCTCGACCGCCTCGACGGCGGCCGCGTCCTCGGTGCGGACCAGCCACAGGGCGCGCTCCCCGTCCGGTACGAGGACGTGGGTGGCGTCCCTGAGCCAGGGCACCCAGTCCACGGCGCCGCTCAGTCCCCTTGCACCCGCGGTGACCGTGCCCGGCGCCGGGAACGCGCCCGTCGCCACCGTCGTACCGTCGCGCAGACCGGGCAGCAGCCGGGCGCGCTGCTCCTCCGTACCGTGCCGGGCGACGGCGAGGATCCCGTACGCACAGCTCGCGGCGAACGGCACCTGCGCCGTCCTGCGCCCCTGCTCCTCCAGGAGCAGGACCAGGCCGAGCAGACCGGTCTCCTCGACGGCGCCCGGCAGCCCGGCGGCGCAGAGCGCCTTCCAGAGCTCGGCGTCCGTGCCGGTCCCGGCGGCCCGGAGCCGCTCGTGCGTGGAGAGGTCGGCGAAGATCCGCCCGGCGAGCTCCCGGGCGGCCTCCTGCTCCTCGGTGGGGGTGAAGTCCATGTCAGTCCTCCCCTCCCGCACGGAAGACGGGGAGTTCGAGGTCCTCGTCGACCCGCAGGAACTCAAGGCGGACGGGCATCCCGATCCGCACCTTGTCGTACGGCACCCCCACCACGTTGCTGATCATCCGCACGCCCTCGGCCAGCTCGATCAGCCCGACGGCGTAAGGCGGCTCGAAGGCCGGGAAGGACGGGTGGTGCATCACCACGTACGAGAAGACCGTCCCGGCGCCGCTCGCCTCGACCGTGTCCCACTCCCGCGAGCCGCAGTCGGCGCACCCCGGCAGCCAGGGGAAGCGCAGGGCCGCGCAGTCGCCGCACCGCTGGATCAGCAGCCGGTGCGCGGCCACGCCCTCCCAGAATCCGGCGTTGTCGCGGTTGACGACGGGCCGGGGGCGGCGGGGCTCCTCGGCCTGCGGGGAAGGCCGGGCGGGGGAAGGCCGGGCGGCGGGGGCGTACTTGAGGATGCGGAAGCGGTGCGTGCCGGCGAGTTCGCCGTCGGCGCGGACGTCCGTCCGGGTCGTCACGAAGTGGCCGGTGCCGAGCTTGGTGGTCTTGCGCGGCGAGACGGACTCGATGACGGTGTCGAAGCCGATCTCGTCGCCGGGGCGCAGCGGCCGCAGGTACTCCTGCTCGCAGTCGGTGGCGACGACCGAGGTGTAGCCGGCGCCGTCGAGGAGGGCGAACAGCTCCTCGTACGCCGAGGAGCGGTCGGTGTGCCCGGAGAGGCCGCCCATCGTCCACGCCTGGAGCATCGTCGGGGGCGCGACGGCGTCCGGCCCCCGGTAGGCGGGGTGCTCGTCGCCCATGGCCTCGCACCAGTGCCTGATCATGGGCAGGTTGACCGGGTCCTTGCCGGTCCCGGCGGTGGCGGCGGGCCGCCCCTCGAAGGCCACGAGCCGCTCGTACAGCCCGTCGTCCGTGTCGCTCATCGCCGGCTCCTCGCCTTCATGCCGAGCCGCATCCTCGCGACGATCTCGCGCTGCACCTCGCTCACGCCGCCCCCGAAGGTGTTGATCTGCGCGGCCCGGTTCATCCGCTCCAGCTCACCGCCGTCGAAGTCCCCCGGAGAGCCCGTGCGCACCGTCCCCGGACCGCCCGCGATCTCCTGGCAGATGCGGTACACCTCCACCGCCGACTCGGTTCCCGCGAACTTCACGCCGCTCGCGTCCCCCGGGGCCAGCCGGCCGGCCCCCACGTCGCCGACGAGACGCCAGTTGAGGAGGCGGGTCGCGGCCAGCCGGGCGTGCGCCTCGGCGGCCCGGATCCGGACCCACGGCTCGTCGATGCGACGCCGTCCCGTCACCGGATCGGGGGTGCGGGCCCGGTCGAGGACGGCCGCGAAGAAGTCCTCGGCCTGCATGCCGATCGCGGCGAGGGCGACCCGCTCGTGGTTGAGCTGGCTGGTGATGAGGCCCCAGCCGCCGTGCTCGGGCCCGACGAGGTTGCCCGCGGGGACCCGTATCCCGTCGTAGTAGGTGGAGGTCGTCGCCAGTCCGCCCACCGTCTCGATCGGGGTCCAGGAGAAGCCGGGGGAGTCGGTGGGGACGAGGACGATGGAGATCCCGCGGTGCGGCGGCGCGTCCGGGTCCGTGCGGCAGGCGAGCCAGATCCAGTCGGCGTTCTGGGCGTTGGAGGTGAAGATCTTCTGCCCGTCGATCAGCCAGGAGTCCCCGTCGCGCACGGCCCGGGTACGCAGGGAGGCGAGGTCGGTGCCGGCCTCGGGCTCGCTGTAGCCGATGGCGAAGACGGTCTCGCCGCGCAGGATCCGGGGCAGGAAGAACGCCTTCTGCTCCTCGGTCCCGTACGCCATGAGCGTGGGTCCGACGGTGTTGAGGGTGACCATCGAGACGGGGGCGCCCGCGCGGTACGCCTCGTCGAAGAAGACGAACTGCTCGTCGGGCCCGCGGCCCTGCCCCCCGTACTCCTCGGGCCAGCCGAGTCCGAGCAGCCCGTCGGCTCCGATCCGGCGGAGCAGCCGCCGCTGGGCGGCGGGGTCTGTGGTGGGGGACGGACGATCGGGCATCAGCCCCCTGAAGTACGCGCGGAGTTCGGCGCGCAGCCGCAGCTGCCGCTCGGTCGGGGCGAGGTGCACGGCGACGGCCTCCCGTGGGACGACTGAGGTTTCTGACTGTCCGTCAGATTCAGGATCCCTGTCAAGGTCGGCGCCGTGCGGGAAAACGCGACGGCCCGCACGCCGGTACCGAAGTACCGCCGCGCGGGCCGTCGTTCACACCACGGTCACGCCCCCCGTCGGGCCGATCGCCGTGCTGCCCCGGTCACCACCAGGGAAGGAAGTTGACCACGTTGTTGGACTGGTCGATGTGGGTGAAGGCCGAGCCGTTCACGCTCGCGGTGTTGTTCTGGTTGGAGGCACCGGAACCGGTCGCCACCTGCTGCGTCGTGGTCGAGTTGCCGAGGTTGGCCCCGCCGACTCCGCTGCCGATGATCGTGGCGACGCTCGTGTTCGATCCGTCGTCCGCGAAACCGCCGTTGTCGGCCTGGGCCACCCCGGTGAAGAGCGCGGCGGCGAGGGGCAGGGCGGCGGCAGCGGCGAGGATGCGGGCGGTACGGATGCTTGCCATGTCTGTTCCTCCGGGAACTGAATGCTGTTGCTTCTGCACGGAACTGCTCTGAAGTTCGGCTATGTCCAAGGCAGTTGGCCGACCGCCTCGGTCGTTGTGCTCGACGTCGCGAATCCAGAGTTGCCCACCGAATCCCCGGCGAACCACCCCGGAGCGACCGATTCCCCCGCAAGCGTGAGGACAAGCTGATAAACCCCGTCAGTACGAGGAAAGCCGCAGCTCACATGGGAGGAGGGGGGCGGGGGGCCGCACGGCCGGTGCGCCGCAAGGGAGGAAGCGTTCCGGCAGATTTTCCGCCGATCTCCCTCCCGGCGCGCCTCGACGGCGCGTCGCCGGGCCAGGGGGATCGGACGTACGGATGAATCAGGAACGCGTGTTCCCGCACCGGAGACTACGAGGCTTCGCGCACGGCCGCCTCGAAGGCGCCGTACGCCGCCGCGTCGAAGAGGACGAAGCGGACCTCCTCGACCTCGGTACGGGCCGCCCGCACCGTCTCCACCGCGATCCGGGCGCCGTCCGCCATCGGCCAGCCGTAGATCCCGGTGGAGATGGCCGGGAAGGCGACCGTACGGTCCCCCAACTCGTCGGCGACCCGCAGCGATTCGCGGTAGCAGGAGGCGAGGAGCTCCGAGCGGTCCTCGTCCCGCGACCAGACCGGACCGACCGTGTGGATCACGTGCCGGGCCGGCAGCCGCCCCGCCGTGGTCGCCACGGCCCGCCCGGTCGGCAGGCCCTTGCCGTAGTGCGAGCAGCGCAGTTCCTGGCAGGCGGCGAGGATCTCCGGGCCGCCCTTCCGGTGGATGGCCCCGTCGACCCCGCCGCCCCCGAGCAGCGAGGAGTTCGCGGCGTTGACCACGGCGTCCGCGGCCTCGGCGGTGATGTCCCCCTGGACGAGCACGATGCGCACCACGAGAAGAGCCTTCCTTCGGTCGTCCGTCTCCGACCCGATCGCTGAATGTCCCTGAATGCCCTTGGATGTCCCTGGATTGCCTTGGACTTCCCTGGACTTCCCTGGACTTCCCTGGATTCAAGCCGTTCGGGCCGCGCGGGCCAACCGAAATAGGGCTACTGCTGCGGCGGGTTGTCCTGCCCCTGAGCCTGCCCCTGGCCCTGGCCCTCGCCGCCCAGCTGCTGCTTGAGCTTCTCCTGCGCGGTGTCGACGTGCTTCGCGTACTTGCCCTGCGTCTTCTCGTCGACCATGTCGCCGGCCTTGTCGATGCCCTGGGAGACCTGGTCCTCGTGGCCCTTCAGCATTCCCTTGATCTTGTCGAACATAGACATCCTGGCCTCCTAGCCGCTGTTCCAGCCCCTCCAGCATCACGGCGCACCGCCGGAACCGCATCCGCAGAGCACCCGGGCCACGGGAAAAGGGGGGCGCCCTGGAGACGTCAAGGCCGGAGGGAACCCCGATACCGGGCTCACACCGAGTCCGCGCGCCGGCGCAGCTGCTCGTTGAGGCGGCGCAGCAGGCGGCGGGCGGGCCCTGTTCGAACTGCTCACCCTGGAAGGCGCCCAGGCCGGTCTGAGCTGGTCCACCGTGCCGGCCCGCCGGGACGGCTTCCGCCGGGCGTTCGCCGCCTTCGACCCCGAGGCGATCGCCGCGTGGTCCGACGACCGGGTGGACCGGCTCCTGCGCGATCCGGGCATCATCCGCCACCGCGGAAAGATCTCCTCGGTCCTCGGCAACGCCCGCGCCGTACTGGAGCTGCGCCACTCCGAAGGCGGCCTGGACGACTACGTCTGGTCGTTCAAGGACCATCAGCCGCTGCGCCCCCGGCACGCCACGGCGGAGGCCGTCCCCGCCACCATGGAGACGGCCCGGGCCCTCAGCCGCGGGCTCAGGCGCCACGGGTTCCGGTTCGTCGGCCCCACGACGGCCTACGCGTTTCATGCAGGCCGCCGGGCTGACCAACGACCACACGACCGACTGCTTCCGCCACCGGGTGCTCGGGGGCTGAGACAGACCGACACCCCTGCGACAGCCGGTCCGGCCCGTGCCCCCGTGCCGACTGCCGGACTGGTCCGTGCCCCGTGCCGACTGCCGGACTGGTCCGTGAGACAAGCCCCATGACGAAGGGGCGCCCCTCGGTCGGGACACCCCTTCTGATCAGCACGTTCTCTGACCTGGCGGTGGGTGTGGGATTTGAACCCACGGTGACATCGCTGCCACGACGGTTTTCAAGAGGGTGCTGCGGGAAGCCTCTCGCACATGGCTGACCTGCTCGTTCCCCGCCTTCCGAAACCCTCACCGCCTCCGGCGGTCCACACCTGGTCCACTGGGTCGGCTCAGTCGCCGGAGAAGCCCCAGAAGTAGATCTCCTGCGGGTCCCCCCGGTCGTCATGGAGCACGGCGCACCGCCCGTACCAACGCCAGTGGTCGAACTCCTCGAACCTCGGCACGTGCGCCCGGGTGAGCTTCCGCGTGCCCAGGACAAGCAGCGCCTCCTCCTCGGTCACCTGCTTCATCGTGGAGTAATCCGGCTCCTCGTCCGGTCCGATGATCTGGAAGATGTCGAGGATCGAATGCGTCCCATCGTGCTGCACGAGCTCGTGCTCCCACAGCTCCTCCTCGGTCTCGGGCCACGGCAGCCGTTCCTCCTCCGGCCTCCAGTCGCCGCCTGGACCCCAGTAGTACTCCCGCTCCTCGAAGACCTTCCGCCTCAGCGCATCAAACGCCCCGACGAGATCTTCCTGATACGGCACTGAGTAGTCCCACCCCGACGCGCCCATACGGCCCTCCCACCCAGCTCAACCAGAACGGACCGGACGCTAACAGCGGCCACTGACATCCCCCTGGCTCATGGGTGGCCACTCCCGCGCCAGGTGGCGAACCGGTTGGTGCAGACGTGGCGCTATTCGTCAGCCTGACATGAATCCTGGTCGAACCTCGCCTTAGTTAGCCGCTGCTCTGCGATGCTGGAAGCCGATCGAGAGGGGCCGCAGCGATGCAGTGGAAGATCCACGGTGAACGTCCGATCTACGAGAACAGCTGGGTGAACCTGTGGCTCACCGACGTCGAGACGCCCGACGGGAACCGCTGGGAGCACCACGTCGTCAAGCTCCGGCACCTGGCCGTGGCCGCCGTGGTCAACGAGCGGCGCGAGGTCCTGATGATGTGGCGGCACCGCTTCATCACGGATGCCTGGGCGTGGGAGCTACCCATGGGCCTGGTGGAGGAGGGTGAGACGCCGGCCGATGCGGCGGCCCGTGAGGTGCTGGAGGAGACCGGCTGGCGCCCTGGCCCGGTCAAGCCGCTGATCTACGCCGAGCCGGCCAACGGCATCACCGACTCCCAGCACCACGTCTTCCGGGCCAACGGGGCGACGTACGAAGGACCGCCGACCGAGAAGAACGAGTCGGACCGGATCGAGTGGATCCCTCTGGCCGACGTGCGGGGCATGATCGACCGTCGCGAGATCGTCAGCAGCGGCTCCCTCGTCGGGCTGCTCTACGTCCTCATGGACGAGGCGATCCGCTGACCTGGCGGGGCAGTACCTCCCGGAGCCGGGCCTCGAATGCCACCGCGGCCGGTTCCCGGCGGAAGGGCTCCAGCTGCTCGTAGAACTCCCGCAAGTGGCCGGCGACTCGTTGCGAGCTGACGGCCGCTGCCGGGGCCAGGGCATCCATGGCCGTGTGGCACGCCTCGTCGAGTTTGCCGCGCTGGAGCTGGGTGCGGGCGAGCCAGAAGGCGTGGAAGGCGCGGCCCCGGTGGTTCGACTGGTGTTCTCGGCGGAGAGCATCCGCGATGAGGGGTTCGGCGAGGGCGGCTTCGCCCAAACGGCCGTGCGCGATGCCGGTGTCCACAATCAGCTTCGGTTCGTCGAAGTAGGCGACCCAGGCCGGGTCCGGATCACCCGTGCTGATCCGCCCGAACTGGGTGTGGGCTTCCGAGATCGCGGTGTGGGTGGCGCCGTGGTTGCCGAGGGTGGCGTGGGCGAAGGCTTCGCGCATCGCGAGCATGGCCAGCACGCGCGGTGTCGTCCCCGCGGCCGTTCGGGCTTGGTCCTGGGCGGCCGTAACGAGTGCGAGGGCGTCACCAGGCTTGTCCTGGTAGGTGGCCTGGAGGCTCATACAGGCGAGGACGTTGGCCATGAACTGCCGGTCGTCGATGGCCTTGGCCAGGCCGAGGGACTCGGTGAAGTAGGCGCGTGCCTGGTTGTACTGGCGGGCGTCGAAGTAGGTCCATCCGGTGAGCCGGGCCAGCTCGGCCGCGATGCTGTGCAGGCCGTCCCGCAGAGGAGCCGGACGCTGTTCCTTGAGGAGATCGACGACGTAGCGGAGCTGGCCGACGACCGCCGGCCGTAAGGTCTCGCCGCCGTGCTCGTCGTCCCGGCGCCAGTAGTCCGCGATCGACGAATGCAGCGCGTCCAGCGTCGAGGCGCTGAGATCCCGCTCGGCCGCCAGGGCGAGGATGCTGTCGACGTCCGCCCCCGGTAGTCCGGCGGCCAGTGGTTCGACGGCTGAGGCCGGTACTTCGGCCGGTTCGCGGGGCGTGACCGTCAGGCTGGGCGGCGTCTCCCAGGAGCGTCGGGCAAGGCCGAGCATGTGTCCGGGGATGCGCAGGCCATCCGAGATCCGTTCGATCACGTCCATGTGCAGCAGCTGCCGCCGTCCGGCGATCACCTCGCCCACGCGGCTCGGGGTCAGGTCACAGCGACGTGCGACCATCGACGGATAGATGCCTGCTCGTGCCTTGACCAGCTGAAAGATGCGGCCGAAGTCTCTGGCCTGGCATGCATCGATCATCACTGGGTCCGTGAGCAGGCTGACCGGGAGTTCCTTCGAGCGAGATGGCTCGGGCATCGGGCACGCTCCGGCATGAGGACTACGGATCGCTGCACTTGGTCAACCGAGGGTGATGTTACCCAAGTTGGGTAATCCGCTTGGCCTTTCTGGCCGGTCCCGCGGATCGCGATGCTCCTGGCATGGCGAACGGACAGGACGACGTACGGATGACGTTGCGGGTCTCCCGCGACTCCGGCCAGACGTGGGGACCTCTCACGGAGGTACGCGTGGGCGAGGACCCGGTGGTCCCGGAGAACCCGGGCCGCTACCCGCCGTGCGCCTGCCCCCGGTGCTCGCAGCAGGCCCGGAATGCCATCGCGTCCTTCCGGATGGTGTCGTGATGCGTTGCGCGCACTGGCGCTGGGTGCCCCTCGCCCTGGCACGGGATGCACGGGAGAAGTCGGCCGCGAAGCACATCGACAGGGCGGTGCAGTGCCAGCTGTCCGCGCACGACGAAGGTGAGCACTTCGGTCTCCTCACCGACGCCGGCGCGTACGGGACCGCGCTGTGGCTCCGCTGGCACGGGTGGACGAGGCGGAACTTGTCGTACTGCCGGACTGCCCGGTGGCTGCCCCGGGGCTCTGACGGTGAGGGCTGCTGTCTGTTCGCCGACCACGCCAAGCAGCACACCTGGGAAGACGACCTGGAGGAGGTCTCGTGCACCAGCTGATCGCGAGCCCGCACAAGACCCGGCGCCCTCGCTCGCCTCGCAACGAACAGTGCGGTGACTGCGGTGGCAGCGGCGCCAACTCGTCCGGCAGGACCTGCGGCACCTGCAACGGGCTGGGCGAGATCCACTGCCGCGTCGGTCGTCAGGAGTTCCACTCGCTGTCCCGCTCCGTGATCCGGAAGGAGGGCCACCGATGGCCCACGCTCTGATCGCCTCCCCGTTCCTCGACGGACACCTTCTCCTCAAGCCGGGAGCACGGGCCGGCGCCCGCATCTCGGTCGACCACTTCGAGGGTCTGCGCCAGGCCGCCACCGACGGTGAGTCGCTTCCCGCCTGGGCGGTGCAGACCGCCTCCGACGTGTGGGGCCTGGACCTGGGTGGCCAGACCGCGCAGGGCACCGTGCTGGTACGCGAGCCGTCCCCGTACGGCTACTGCCGGGCCTCGTGGGAGATCAACCTCGGCTGCAACTTCGGCTGCAAGCACTGCTACCTCGGCGAGCGGCCGTTCTCCGGCCTCGCCTGGGAGGAGAAGGCGCGGCTGCTGGACATCATGCGCGAGGCCGGCGTCCTCTGGCTCCAGATCACCGGCGGCGAGCCCACCATGGACCCCCACTTCCAAGGCGCCTACCGGTACGCCTGGCAGGCCGGGATGATGCTCACCATCTCCACCAACGGCTCGCTGCTCTGGCGGCCGGACCTCCTCAAGCTCTTCCGGGACTGCCCGCCGTACCGCCTGGTGGTCAGCATGTACGGGGCGAGCGAGGAGTCCTTCGACACACTCACCCAGCGCCGCGGGGCGTGGAAGGCGTTCCGGCGCGGCATGGACGCCGCACGCGAGGCGGGGCTGCCGCTACGCATCAACGTCGTGGTGACCGAGGACAACGCCTCCGAGGCCGACGAGATGGCCGCCCTCGCCGACCAGTGGAACGTCGAGAACCACGCGTACACGAACATGACGCCCACGATCTACGGCGGCGGAGAGCCGCTGCTCGCCCAGTCCGCCGCCCACCTGCGCCAGCGCAAGCCGTTCGCCGGCTGCAACGCGGGCCACACCTTCTTCCACGCCGACCCCCACGCCAAGGTCTCGATCTGCAAGGTCGGCCGCGACGACCAGATCGACCTGATGGCCGAAGGCATCGACGGCCTCACCCGGCTCGGCGCCATCGCCGACCGCCTCATGCTTCGCACCGGTGGGTGCGAGGGCTGCGCCCTGTCCGGCACCTGCCGGGTCTGCCGTCCCCTGGCCAAGCACTACCAGGAGGCCAAGGCGTCGCTGCACAGCTACTGCCAGCACGGAGACAAGGAGAACGCCTCATGACCCCACCCGTACCGGTGACCATCCTCCCCGGCCCGCCGGCCTCGGCCCGCCGCGCCGCCCCGCCCGTCGCAACCGCGTCGATCACCGCCGTCCAGGACCTCGACGTGATCGTGGAGAGCGCGGAGTGCTCCTGCGACGCCGGGGACGACAACCCCCACTGACCGACACGATCCGGTCAACTCCGTTCAGGCCCCGGCGTACTCGCGTCGGGGCCTGAGCCCTGCCCGGCTCACCGCTAGGGTGCCGCTCATGTTCTTCCGCTGGGACTGGCTCCGGCCCGTACTGACCGCGCCGATCGTGCCGACTCTCGGTCCCGTCCACCCCAACGCCCTGACCGTCGACACTTTCGAGGACATCCTGCGAGCGGCCGACACGGGCGACTTCCTGCCCTACGACAAGGACCGGCGCTGGGGCGGCGAGAAGCACGAGAAAGTCCTCCCCGAGGACGTGGTGCACCAGCCCGAGCACACCCTCATCCCCACCCTGACCCGACGCGGACGCGGCACTGTGAAGGTCTTCGCCTACGGACTCCCTGACAGCGTCGTGGAGGAGGCCGCCGAGCTGGCCGCCAAACTCGCCGCCGCGCACAACGTGGTCAACGCCCGGGTCGTACGCCCCCTCGGGCCCGAGACCACACACCCTCACGGCACCCGCATCCAGTTGAAGGACTTCACCACCGCACTCTGCCCCGCCCCTGATGGCCCGGTCCGACCCTCCACCACCTGGCCAATCGATGTGCAGGACACCTTCGCCCCATTCGCCGAGGCCATGGCAGGTGATGGGCTGACCTTCCTCCACACGCAGATGCTGGCCGGCCAGTGCGGCCCGGTCCTCGCCGTCGCCATCGAGGACCGCATCGTGGGCGCGATCGGCCCCATGGAAGTACGCCCCGACGCAATCGGGCGCCCCCAGCTCATGCCCCAGTACTTCGCTGTTCTGCCCGAGGCCCGAGGCCAGGGCCTCGGCCGCGTCCTGTGGCGGGCCGCGATGCACTGGGGCCAGACCCACGGCGCTGCCTACCAACTCCTCCAGACCGAGGTCGACGGCCCCTCTGACCGACTGTGCCAGGCCGAAGGACTGACCTCCCTCGGCTTCACCCACACCACGTCCGCGTAGCTCCTGACCGCGCCGCCTTCCCTGGTCAGCTACCCCGTGTCATTGGCGACCTCAGTCACAGAAAGTCAGCCGCGACGGGTGCGCCGACCGACCACCCGCCACGTGTGTCTCCAGCCCCCCACCGGCCTCGGCCACGCTTCCCCGATCCGAGCGGTATGGGGTGGCGGACGACGGCCGGCTTCCGGGCCGCCGAGGGCGGACGCGTCGGCTCCACGGAGTACTGCGTGCGCTGGGACGCGGCCCGCCTCAAAGCCCTCTCGGCGAAGGAGGTGAAGACTCCCCTCGCGGACGTCCCGTACTCGCTCCGCCACGTGGAGGTGTCCCTGTGGATCAACTCCGGGTATACCCAGTGGAGGTCGCCCGGCGGGCCGACCACAGCCTCACGGTCCTCTTCCGGTCCTACGCCAAGATCCTCCGGGGCCAGCAGAACCGCGCGAATGCCCTCATCGAGCAGCCGCTCAACGGCAAGTAGCAGATCTCCACTGGCAAACCATCGGCATCCTCGCAGCCTCATCGACAGGATGTGCGCATGGATAGATCACTCGACATGATCAAGAACAATCCCGAGGTCTTCGCTGCGCTCGTCGCGGCTCTCGGGATTGCCGGAGGCATCCTGGGTAACTGGATCTCGGCCAAGGTGCAGGCATCTAGCGGCCGGGCACAGGCGGCGGCTGCTGTGGATGCGGCGCGGATCGCCACTGAGGCACAGCGTATGGCCGCCTTGCGAGAAGACCGAAAAGTGCAGTTGGCAGCGTTTGTGCGTTTGGCCAGGGAAACCCTCAAGCACACCGAGTTCGCGTTCCTGAAGGAAGGGCACCTCGAGCCAGCAAAGGCTGGTTGGGAAGAGCTGATGCAGCTGGAGGGTCAACTTGAGCTCGTAGCCCCAGACCTCGTACTCGACAAGGTCCGTCGGGTTGTGGAAGCAGTCGACAAGAGCATGGAGTTGACAATCCTCCGGGCTCCGGCTGCCCGCGCACGACGCAAACTGTCCCGGGTACGCCCTGGGGACAGTGCGTATGAAGCGGGCCATCGAGCGTGGAGTTGCCTTGAGGAGCTTCGGACCGCCTACGCGGCAGGTGACGGGAATGTGGTCGAGCAGAACGCCTTTCACTCGGCGGCCGTCTCCGCGCTGGCTGATATCGAAACGCTCACCGATGCAGAGCGACAGACGCTGATCTTCGATGCGAGACTTCCCCCCGCGGACGAAGCACAGGACGAGATCGCCGCACTGCGGAACACTGCAGTGAGGAACCTCGTCGCCTACGCACGCGTCGCTCTGGGAGCGGACGAGAGCTAGCACTGTCACGCAAGCCACGGGGGACCACTGCTTGGCCCACACATGGCCCATACGCACTGGTCAGAACCGGGATACGGGCGAAACAAGGTGAGACAGGGTGAACGCAGAGGGCGGGCCCCGGGATTCGGGGCCCGCCCTCTGACCTGCTACTTCGCTGACCTGCAAGCGGTGGGTGTGGGATTTGAACCCACGGTGACTCGCGCCACGACGGTTTTCAAGACCGTTCCCTTAGGCCGCTCGGGCAACCCACCTTCGCCCCGGCCCACCTGGGGCGGAGCGGGCTACAGCGTACCGGCTGAGGAGGTGGGGCCGCGATGAGCGGCCTTGCGGAGCCCTGAGGCCCGGGGCTCCGCCGCTCCGGTCAGCTGTCGCCGGTGCGTTCGCCGAGGGTCACCGTGGCCGTGGCGGTCTTGCCGTCGCGCTCGTAGGTGATCTTCACCGCGTCGCCCGGCTTGTACGTCCAGATCTCGCTGATCAAGGTCGGGCCGCTGTCGATCGGGTGGTCGCCGAAGGCCGTGATCACGTCGCCGGGCTTCAGACCCGCCTTCGCCGCCGGGCCGTTGGGCGTGACCGAGGGCGTGCCGCCGGAGCCCTGGCCGGCGATCGTCGCCCCCTGGCCCTTCTCGTTCATGTTCACGGTCGCGCCGATCACCGGGTACACCGGCTTGCCCGTCTTGATCAGCTGCTGGGCCACGTTCTTCGCCTGGTTGACCGGGATCGCGAAGCCGAGGCCGATCGAGCCCGCCTGCGACTGGCCGAACCCGCCGCCGTTGGTCGACTGGATGGCCGAGTTGATGCCGATCACCGCGCCGCTCGCGTCGAGCAGCGGGCCACCGGAGTTGCCCGGGTTGATCGAGGCGTCCGTCTGCAGCGCGCTCATGTACGAGTTGCTGCCGCCGGAGCCGTCGCCCGAGGCGACCGGGCGGTTCTTGGCGCTGACGATGCCGGTCGTCACCGTGTTGGACAGGCCGAAGGGGGCGCCGATCGCGATCGTCGAGTCGCCGACCGCCACCTTGTCGGAGTCCCCGAGCGGCAGCGGCGTCAGGCCCTTCGGGGCGTCCTTCAGCTTGATGACCGCCACGTCGTAGCCCTGGGCCCGGCCGACGACCTCCGCGTCGTACGTCTTGCCGTCCGGGAACGTCACGGACAGCGTGCCGCCGTCCGCCGCCGACGCCACCACGTGGTTGTTGGTGACGATGTGGCCTTCCTGGTCGTAGACGAAGCCCGTGCCCGTACCGCCCTCGCCGTCCTGGCCGCCGGACTTCGCCTGGATGGTGACCACGCTCGGCAGGGCCTTCGCCGCGACCGCCGCGACCGTCCCCGGGTCCCGCTTGAACGAGGCCGGGGCCTGGCCCGAGGAGACCGTCGTCGAGCTGAAGCCGTTGTCGCCTCGCTCGGCCGCCCAGTAGCCGATGCCGCCGCCGATGCCGCCCGCGACGAGCGACGCGACGAGCACCGCCGCGACGAGGCCGCCGATCCGCCGGCGCGGGGCCTCGGGAGCGGGGGGTACGGGCGGGTGCGGGGCGCCCCAGGCCGGGACGGCCGGCGGGGGCGGCGGCCAGCCGCCGGCGGGCGCGGCAGCCGCGGGGGCCGCGGGTGCGGCGGCCGGGGTCTGGTCCGGGGCGGGCGCGGCGGCGGGGGCAGGCGTGGGGGTCTGGTCCGGGGAGGGGGACGGGACCGGGGCCTGGACCAGCGTCGGCTCGTCTCCCTGCGGAGCGCCGGCCTGCGGGGCCGTCTCCGCCGTGGGCTTCTCCAGCGGCGTCGGAGGGGTGGCCGGCGCAGCCGGGTCCGCCGGAACCGGCGTGCCCTCGTTCTCGGTGCTC
Source organism: Streptomyces sp. NPDC037410 (assembly GCF_055602235.1). Taxonomy (NCBI): domain Bacteria; kingdom Bacillati; phylum Actinomycetota; class Actinomycetes; order Kitasatosporales; family Streptomycetaceae; genus Streptomyces; species Streptomyces sp. NPDC037410. The sequence continues at coordinate 162,330 of NZ_JBVJWR010000018.1, forward strand.
ACAGCTCGCTCTCCTCGTCGACTGCGCGGGGTCTGGGTACCTGCTCGTACGGGCTCCAGGGTGCTGCACCAGCTTTTCCCACAGGGCGTCAGGCCGCTGTAAGGCGGAGCTGTGCGTTCGCACCCCATCCTTTATATACGGACAGAACGGACAGCCGCCGAGGTGCCCGCGCCGCCCCGCCAATGGCACCATGACGCCGTGACTCACGCACGGCAGCACCCGAACCGCGTCCCCCTCCAGGTCGTCGCCCACCGAGGCGCGTCCGAGGAGGAACCGGAACACACCCTGGCCGCCTATGTGAAGGCCATCGAGTACGGCGCCGACGCCCTGGAATGCGACGTCCGGCTCACCGCCGACGGCCATCTCGTCTGCGTCCACGACCGGCGCGTCGACCGCACCTCGAACGGCCGCGGCGCCGTGTCCGCGCTCGAACTCGCCGACCTCGCGGCCCTCGACTTCGGGACCTGGAAGGGCCGGGACGACTCCGGGGAGAGCCCCGACTGGCGGGACCCCGGACTGACCTCCGTCCTCACCCTGGAGCGGCTCCTCGAGCTGGTCTCCGACGCGGGGCGCCGGATCGAGCTGGCCATCGAGACCAAGCACCCCACCCGCTGGGCCGGGCAGGTGGAGGAGCGGCTGCTCCAGCTCCTCAAGCGCTTCGGCCTGGACGCGCCCGCGTCCCCCGCCGAGTCCCCCGTACGCGTCATGAGCTTCTCGGCCCGGTCCCTGCACCGGATCGCGGCCGCGGCGCCGACGCTGCCGACCGTCTCGCTCGCCCAGTTCGTCTCGCCGCGCCTGCGCGACGGGCGGCTTCCCGCGGGCGCGGGCATCGCGGGTCCGTCGATCCGGATCGTCCGGCACCATCCCGCCGTGATCCTGCGGCTGCAGAAGGCCGGGCACCAGGTCCATGTGTGGACGGTGGACGAGGCGGAGGACGTCGAGCTCTGCGAGCGGCTCGGCGTGGACGCGATCATCACCAACCGCCCGAAGCAGGTGCTGGCGCAGCTGGGCCGCGGCTGAGCGCCTCTGGTTTCCCGTCCGTCACAGGGGACAACACGCCTGAGGGGGTGTGCACCGGCGCGTTCCGTGCGTACGCGATCGTCACGAGTGCCTCATCCCACACGGATTGGCCGGTTTCCGGTCCAGGCCATTGGGGCATCCACACCGTGGCGTGGGGCAAAGGAGGTCTCGGGGGTGGCGTTTGTGGTGGCACAGGAGGTGCCCACGTCGTCGAGCATGGCCGTACCCCATGGCCCTGCGGGCGTGGGTGAGGCGCGGCACCGGATGCGGGACGAGCTGTACCGCAGCGGGGTGGCCGAATCGGTCGTCGACGACGCGGTACTGATCCTTTCCGAACTGCTCAGCAATGCCTGTCGGTACGGCAGGCCGCTGGGGCACGCGGAGCGGGGCGAAGGCGATGTGCGGGCGGCCTGGCGGGTCGACCCGGCGGGCGGCCTGCGGGTCGAGGTGACCGACGGCGGCGGCCCGACGAGGCCCGTCCCGTCGACGCCCTCGGTCACGGCGCGGGGCGGCCGCGGGCTGAACATCATCGGCGCGCTGGCCCAGGACTGGGGCGTACGGGACAGCGCGACCGGCGAGGTCACGGTCTGGGTGGTGGTCACCGAAGGCCACCGCCGCGAGGACTTCGCGGCCCGCGTCGGCGGCGGCCCGAGCCTCGACTTCCTGGACGCGTACGACGATCTGGACTGAGCGGGGGGCGCGGGGGCGCCTGGACAGGGAGGCGGCGGATGCGCGGGGGCGCCTGGACAGGGAAGCGGCGGCGAGCGCGGGGGCGCCTGGACAGGGAGGCGGCGGCGAGCGCGGCCGCGGGCCGCACGGCACCGCCCGCCCGCGCCGGTACCGCGCCGGTACTGCGGGTCCGCCCGTGCGGCGCCCGCACCGCCTGCGCGGCCACCCTCCGGCTCCCGCCCGCACCCCGGCAGCCGTACCGCCGGCGCAGTCTCGCGGCGCTCGTGCGCAGCACTGCCGCCGCCCCGCCTGAGCGGCGGCGGCCGTCGGGGCGGCTAGGCTCGCGCCCGATACAGCAGCCGCGATCGGGAGAAAGCCACACCATGGCCAAGAAGCGCCCCCAGACGAAGGCCGGCAAGGCCGGCCAGGCACAGGTCACGAGCGGGGAGATCCCGGTCGTCGGCGCGCGCGAGCCGTGCCCGTGCGGTTCGGGCCGCCGCTACAAGGCGTGTCACGGACGTGCCGCCGCGCACGCCGTGACCGAGCTCGTCCAGCGCCCCTTCGAGGGCCTGCCCGGCGAGTGCGACTGGGTCGCGCTGCGCGAGCTGGTGCCGGCCGCGACCGTGCCGCTCACCCTGAAGGGCGGGCTGCCGGAGGGCGTGCCGTCGGTGACGCTCGCGACCGTGCTGCCGATGGCGTGGCCCGCGCTCCGCCGCGACGACGGCTCCGTCCTGCTCGCCCTGCAGAACGACTCCACCTCCGGCGACCTGGCCCGCGACCTCGCCGACACCCTCCAGCGCGCCCTGGAGGCGGAGCCGGGCAGCCCGGTCCCCGCGCGCCGCGTGCCCGCCGAGGGCCCGCGCCTGCAGGAGCTGCTCGACGCCGACGCCCCGTTCGTCCCGGAGGTCCACTCGGGCTTCGAGTTCTGGATCCCGCAGTCCACGGACGGCGCGGACCCGGAGGTCGCGGCCTCGCTGGAGCGGGCCAACGCGGCCGCGATCCCGACCGTGAAGCTCGCGAGCGTCGACTCCGCGTACTGGTGCGAGGTTCCGGACAAGAACCACCTGCGCTGGGTCATGCCGCACGAGGAGGAGAAGCTCCTCGACGCGCTGGCCCGCCTCCACGCCGGCGAGGGCACCTCGCTCGGCGCCGACACCCGGCTCGTCGGCTCCTTCCGGGCCCACGGTCTGATGGTGCCGGTGTGGGACCTGCCGTCCTCCATGACCGCCGAGGACTGCGAGAAGCCGGCGGCCGAGTTCGCCGAGCGGCTCGCGGCGGCGCTCGCCTCGGACGCCCCGCTGACGGCGGAGGAGCGCCGGGCGCGCGGCGGCCTCACGAACCGTCAGGTGACTCTCAGCTGATACCCCAGGTGGTATCGGTGACTGACAGACCGACCGGTCGGTGACTTCTGCCACAAAGGGGGTCCTCGGTCGGACAATTACCTGTCCGAATAACCGAGATCGAATTTGCGAACGGCAGATCTCTTGTTACCGTTCTTGAAGCCCGGTCGCTGGTGCATCCCCCGTCGCCAGCGACCGGGCCTTTCCATGTCCGCTTCCGGCAGGCCCGGGGCGTCCGACGTTCAACTTCCCTCGCCGTCCGCCGTGTTGCTTCCGGCGCGGAGCAGCAGCGGAGTGGCGTCACCCTCACCAGCTCCCGCGAATTCCGCGACCGCCGTATACGCCGTCGCCGCGCCCCGACCGCGATCCCTCGGTGTTTCGCAGGTTCCCGGTTCGTCCTGCGCCGGGACGGGACAGTCCACTTCTACGGTGCGCCCGCCGGGGCCCATGAGGGTAAGAAACGCGTCGAGCTGTCGGCCGGTGGCGTTCCGGTAGTACGTCCGCGCCCAGACGTCGGGTCCCTCGCTCAGGACGCAGGTCTGCGCCTCGGCTCCTTCGGGGGAGGCGAGCTCCGGTCCGCAGCGCGTGACGCGCTCGGGAGAGACGGGAGGCGCAGGGGCCGGAGGGGCGGAGGCGGGGGTACGGGGTCCCAGGCCGAGCCCGCTCAGCAGGTCCCCGGCCTTCGCGTCGCCCCCGGCACTCGCTCCGGACGGCCGTACGGGCTCACCCGCCGGGCCCGCCATGGCGACGAGGGGCAGCAGGACGGCGACCGTGACGGCGGTCCCGAGTCCGACCACGCGGGGGTTCACCGGGCTCATGGGGGTGAACATAGCCGCGGGATCCGGGCGCCCGGCGGGCCGCGCGCCCGTTTCCCTGACAAGTCGGACCGGGACACACCCGTTCGGGTGAAGCGGAGCGACCGGCCGGCCTCAGTACTTCGACGGAGCGTCCGGCCGGCCTCAGTACTTCGACGGAGCGACCGCCCGACCTCAGTACTTCAGCCTGCTCCCGCCGCCCGGCGTGCTCGTGCTCGCCTCGACCAGGGCGTCGACCACCGCCTCGACGTCGGGCAGCCAGGGCCGGGCCGAGCCGGCAATGGGGCCTCCCCTGCTCGAACGAAGTTGAGAGCTCGGGGAAGGCGCCCGCTCCCAGCGGACCTGTCCGGTCCCCGCGACGGACGGCGGCAGAAGCAGGTAGCCGCCCTCGCCGTGGAACCGCAGCGAGCTGGGCACGCTGTCCTTCGCGTACAACAGCTCGCCGAGCCGTTCGAGGCCGTACGGGGCGACGAGGATCGACCACCGGGTCGGGGTCGCCACCACCGGGCCGAGCCGCATGCCCGCCGCGTCGAGCGCCGCGAGCGCCCGCGCGCCCGCCACCGCGGGGAGGCTGACCGCGCAGGGCGCGCGGCCGCCGGTGGCGAGGACCACCGGGGCGTCCGGGCGCCGGGTCCACCACCAGCGGACCATGCGCTCGTCCGTGGTGGCCGCGAGCAGCCCGGGGTCGTAGGGGTGCGCGCCGGGCACCACGCAGTCGGGGTCGGGACAGGAGCAGTCCGCTCCCGTGGCCGTGGGGCTCGCCCCCGTGCCCGCAGGGGTCGCCCCTGCCGGGCCCGCGCCCGGGGCCGTACGGGTCGTCGTCGCTCTCAGGCTCGCGCCCGGCAGGACGGGCCAGTTCCACTCGACCGCGAAGGTGACCGCCGCGTCGAGCCGGGCCGTCCTCTCCTTGCGCCGGAACCGGAGCCTGCGTCGCCTTCCGAGGATCTCGCGCATGAGCGCTCGTTCCTTTCCGTTGAACGCCGAATCCACATCACACCATGTACAGAACAGTTCACCGTGCGTATCAGCGCGCGCCGGGTCGGCGGGGTGCCGGACCGCCGAGGAGCGGGGCGGACCGGGCCGGTGCCGGGTGGATCCCGGGGGCACCGGGTGGAGCCAGGTCAGAGCCGGAGCGGGTCAGAACACGTTCCCCGCCACTCGGTGACGGGTTGCGGCCTGCGGCGGGAAAGACGCCGGGGTTCCGCGTCACGTTCCGGGGCGGTGTCAACTACCCCTGCCTGTCACCGATTACGTACCCAGCACGCTTGGAATGACGCGCTTTCAAACGACGCCAGTCGACCGCAAAAGGTGCACACCGGGGGCAATTTTCAGCCAACTTCCCGCACACTTCAACCCTCTCGCACGACCTCACGGACACCACAAGTCCCGTGGGGACAATGCTGGACATCGTTCCTCTTGTGCGTGTACATGTGGATGCATCGAGCGGCTCAGATTGACATGGGGGTTTGCGATGCTATGGCGTCAAACGCACCGGTCGGAAAGCCGACCGTCATGAGCGCCCCACACATGCCGAATGTGGCCGGAATCGATTCCACGGTCCCCGGGCCCCCGCACACTACGTCGCCCCTCCCCGGGGTACCCGCGGCGGCCGGGCCCGCCGACGCGGCCCTCCCGCCGGGAGCCCTGATCCAGGACCGGCTGGCCTCCTGGGTCTCCGACCTCACCACCCTCCACGAACTCACCGAGCGCCTCATCAAGGCCGCCTCCCTCGACGAGGCCCTCCGCGAGGTGCTCGGCGCCGGCGCCGCGCTCGTCGGCGCCCGCCGCGGCATGGCCGTCCTCGAACCCGCCGACGGCCGCGGCCCCACCAGCACCATCGGCCTCGGTCTCGCCCACTCCGACCTCGGCACCATCGAGACCGTCCCGCGCAGCGCCACCAGCTTCGGCCGCCTCCTCGACGGCCTCCCCGATCCCGGGCGCTCCGATCCCGGGCACTCCGATCCCGGGCACCCCGAGCGCGTCCCCGACCCGATCGCCATCCGTGACGTCCGTACGGAGGAGGGCCTCGACCCCCGCCACCGCGAGGTCGCCGCCCGCCTCGGCTACGCCGCCAGCTACGCCCTGCCCCTCGCCACCGAGGACGCCGGCCGGCTCGGCGCGCTCGTCTGGCTCTACGACGAGCCCGCCGAACCCACCGACCGGCAGCGCCACCTCATCGGGCTCTACGGCCGCTTCGCCACCGAGCACCTCGCACGGCTCCTCCAGGTCGAGCGCGCCCGCGTCCAGGTCGCCACCGTCGCCGAGGAGCTGCTCCCCAGCCGTCTGCCCCGCGTCCCCGGCGTCCAGCTCGCCGCCCGTCACCGCACCGGACCGCTGGGCGGCGGCGACTGGTACGACGCGCTGCCGCTGCCGGACGGCGCCCTCGGCCTGGCCGTCGGCTCCGTCTCCGGCACCGGACCCAGCGCGCTCGCCGCCATGGGCCGGCTGCGCGCCTCCCTCCGGGCGTACGCGGTGATGGAGGGCGAGGACCCCGTCGCCGTCCTCTCCGACCTGGAGCTGCTGCTGCGGATCACCGAGCCCGCGCGTTCGGCGACCGCCCTCTTCGCGTACGCCGAGCCCGCGCAGCGCCGGATCGTCCTCGCCGGCGCCGGGCACTGCCCGCCGCTGGTCGTCGGCGACCGCCGCACCGAGTTCGTCGAGACCTCGCTGTCGGCCCCGCTCGGGATGCTCTCCTGCTGGGAGGCGCCGAGCGTGGAGCTGTCCCCCGCACCCGGAGAAACGGTGCTTCTCTACACGGACGGGTTGCTGCGGCGTACCGGCGACGCCATGGACCGGGCCTTCGCGCGGCTCCACGCGGCCGCCGCGAGCGTGCCGAGGGCGGACCGGGGCGACCCGGGCGCCGTCGCCGACCACGTCCTGCGGATCCTGCTCCCCGAGGGCCTGGACCCGGCCGTGGACGGGGAGGACGTGGTCCTGCTCGCGGCGCGCTTCGAGTGAGTCCGGCCCCGCGCTTCGAGTGAGTTGCGTGTAACCGGAACACAACTCTCCGGTAATGGGTCTTCCGGCCCTGGGCCCCCTTCCGTACGACCGTACGATGGTGGGGGTTCAGTGTCGTACCAAGAGGAGGCAGACCCGTGGCCGAGGAGCTCACCCCGGAGACCCCGGAAGAGACCGAGACCGAAGAGCAGGCGATCAAGCAGCGGAAGAACGGCCTCTACCCGGGCGTGTCCGACGAGCTCGCCGAGAACATGAAGTCCGGCTGGGCCGACACCGAGCTGCACGGCCTGGAGCCGATCGCCCAGGCCGGCCACACCGCCGCCCGCCGCGCCGCGCTCTCCGCCCGCTTCCCGGGCGAGCGCCTCGTGATCCCCGCCGGGAACCTGAAGACCCGGTCGAACGACACCGAGTACGCCTTCCGCGCCTCCACCGAGTACGCGTACCTCACCGGCGACCAGACTCAGGACGGCGTCCTCGTCCTGGAGCCCACCGCCGGCGGCCACGAGGCCACCATCTACCTGCTGCCGCGCTCCAACCGCGAGAACGGCGAGTTCTGGCTCGACGGCCAGGGCGAGCTGTGGGTCGGCCGCCGCCACTCCCTCACCGAGGCCGAGCAGCTCCTCGGCGTCCCGGCGAAGGACGTCCGCGAGCTCGCCGCCGCCCTCAAGGAGGCCACCGGTCCCGTCCGCGCCGTCCGAGGCCACGACGCCTCCATCGAGGCCGTGCTGACCGACAAGGTCACCGCCGAGCGCGACGAGGAACTGCGGATCTTCCTCTCCGAGGCCCGCCTCGTGAAGGACGCTTTCGAGGTCGCCGAGCTGGAGAAGGCCTGCGCCTCCACCGCACGCGGCTTCGAGGACGTCGTCAAGGTCCTCGACAAGGCCGAGGCCACCAGCGAGCGCTACATCGAGGGCACGTTCTTCCTGCGCGCCCGCGTCGAGGGCAACGACATCGGCTACGGCTCCATCTGCGCCGCCGGCCCGCACGCCACCACCCTGCACTGGGTCCGCAACGACGGCGACGTCCGCTCCGGCGACCTGCTGCTGCTCGACGCCGGCGTGGAGACCACCGAGCTCTACACCGCCGACATCACCCGCACCCTGCCGATCAACGGCCGGTACACCGAGCTCCAGCGCAAGATCTACGACGCCGTGTACGAGGCGCAGGAGGCCGGCATCGCCGCGGTGAAGCCCGGCGCCGCCTACCGCGACTTCCACGACGCCGCCCAGCGCGTGCTCGCCGAGAAGCTCGTCGAGTGGGGCCTCGTCGAGGGCCCGGTCGAGCGCGTCCTGGAGCTCGGCCTCCAGCGCCGCTGGACCCTGCACGGCACCGGCCACATGCTCGGCATGGACGTCCACGACTGCGCCGCCGCGCGCACCGAGATGTACGTGGACACCACGCTGGAGCCGGGCATGTGCCTGACCGTCGAGCCCGGTCTGTACTTCCAGGCCGACGACCTGACCGTGCCGGAGGAGTACCGCGGCATCGGCGTCCGGATCGAGGACGACATCCTCGTCACCGAGGACGGCAACCGGAACCTCTCGGACGCGCTGCCGCGACGCGCCGACGAGGTCGAGGCGTGGATGGCCGCGCTCAAGGGCTGATCCCCGCGTACGTTGGAACCGAAGGGCCCCCGCCGACCGACCGGCGGGGGCCCTTCCCTCATGCATGCGTTCTTATGCGAGGAGCAGCGACGGGCTGTCCCGCCACTTCAGGATCTTGTCGAAGCTGACCACGGCGCCGCCGCGGCCCGAGCGGTTGCCGAACTGGACGTGATCGGCCAGCTCCTCGATCAGGCGCAGCCCCCGGCCGTGCTCGGCCTCGTCCGACGGGACGGCGGCCCGTGCGGCGCTTCCCGGGAAGCCCGGGCCCGAGTCGGCCACCTCGATACGGCAGGTCTCGCCGTCCAGGTACGCCGTCACCCGGTACGCCCCGCCGCCCGGCTCGCGGGTGCCGGGACCGCCGGACCCGCCGCCCCCGCCGCCGTGCTCGACGGCGTTGGCACACGCCTCGGTCAGCGCGACCGACAACTCGTACGACACGTCGGGATCGACACCCGCCGTCTCCATCGTGCCCAGCAGAAGCCTCCGTGCGAGCGGCACGCTCGCGGCCTCGCGCCGCAGATGCAGTGACCACCAGATGCTCATGCTCCAGCCTCCCGGCAGCGGCTCGACATACCGTTACCTATTGCCGGGGCGGACGCTCCGTAAGCGCCCGGAGGCGTCAAGAGCGCTCGTTCGGCGGATGCACCGGGGGCGTGCGCCGGTGTATGTCACCCCAAGGTTCTCAAGGACGACCTTCCGGACCTGCCGCATGACGGTGCCGCGCGTGGTGCGATGATGGGCCCGCCATGACTGCCCCCGCGCTCGCTCCACGGCTGCTGAGGGCCGCGGTGTTCACCGCGGTCTGCGTCGTGCTGTCCGCGCTAGGACACGCCCTCGCCGCCTGCGCGGGCATCGCCCTGTGGACCCTCGTCGCCGGATTCCTCGGCGTCTTCGGGGTCGCCGTGCTCCTCGCCGGGCGCGAGCGCTCCCTCGGCCTCGTCGTCGGCGCCCTCGCCGGCGGGCAGCTCGGCCTGCACGCGCTCTTCGGGCTCGGACAGCGGCAGTTCGCGCTGAGCGACCAGGCCGACGACGCCCTGATCCGGATGGCCGCCCGGCTGGTCTGCGGAGCGGGCGCCGCCTCGCTCACCCCCGCCGACGCCACCCGGATCATCACCGACGCCGGGCTCGACCCGGCCGACGCGCACGCCCACATGGGACACATGGCCGGCGCGGCCGCCCTGCCCGCCGGTGAGCTGCTGCCCGGTCTGCCCATGCTCCTCGGCCACCTCCTGGCCGCCCTGGCCACGGGCTGGCTGCTGCGCCGCGGCGACCGCGCCCTCGGCCGGCTCGTGGAGCTCTCCGAGCAGGGCGCGACGGAGCTCGCCGAATGCGCCGTCGTGCGCTCCCTGCGGGCCGCGCTCTCCTTCGTACGGGCCCTGCTCGCCGGGCTGCCGGCCGCGCCCGGCACGGGACCGCGGCAGGGCCTCCGTACCGCCTTCGCCTCCTCGCCGCCGCCGGTGGCCGAGGCACTCCAGCACACGGTGATCAGGCGCGGCCCCCCGGCCGCCGACTGCGTCCTCGCAGCCTGACGCGGACCGCTCGACGCTCGTCGTTCAACGCTCGTCGTTCGTCGTTCGTCGTTCGTCGTTCGACGCTCGTCGTTCGTCGTTCGACGCTCGACGTGAGCGGGTCCGCGCCCGTCCGCACGCCCGCGCGGGACTCCCGTCCCCGGGCGCGCCGGACTCCCGCATCCGTCTTTCAAACCTTCGAGCTGGAGTGTCTTCTGCCATGAACGTTTCCCGTACCGTCCTCGCCGGCGGCATCGCCCTCTCCTCCGTCGTGCTGCTCTCCGGCACCGCCTTCGCGCACGTCAGCGTGCAGCCGCAGGGCGAGGCGGCCAAGGGCGGCTACGCGACCGTCAACCTCAAGGTCCCGAACGAGCGCGACAACGCCTCCACCGTGAAGGTCGAGGTCAACTTCCCGCTCGACCACCCGCTGGCCTCCGTCATGCCGCAGCCCGTCCCCGGCTGGAAGGCCGTGGTGACCAAGAGCAAGCTCACCAAGCCGCTCGAGCTGCACGGCAAGAAGATCAACGAGGCCGTCTCCAAGGTCACCTGGACCGCCGACGGCTCGAAGATCGGCCCCGGCGAGTTCCAGCAGTTCCCGCTCTCCCTCGGGCGGCTGCCGGAGGACGCCGACCAGCTGGTCCTCAAGGCGATCCAGACGTACGACAACAAGGAGGTCGTCCGCTGGATCGAGGAGCAGAAGGAGGGCGCGGAGGAGCCGCAGAACCCGGCGCCCGTCCTGAAGCTCTCCGCCGCCTCCGCCGACGAGGACCACCACGGCGGCGCCGCTCCGTCCGCCTCCGCCGGGTCCGACGAGAAGGCCGGTCACGAGGCCGGTCACGAGGAGACCGCCACCGCGTCCGACTCTTCCTCCTCCGACACCACGGCCCGCGTCCTCGGCGTCATCGGCATCCTCGCCGGTGTCGCCGGCGTCGCCTTCGGCCTCCTCGCCGGCCGCCGCCGCTCGGCCTGACGGCCGCACCCTCACCTCGCTCGTCATCCGAAAGAAGCACCATGTCTGAAGAGAAGACGCCCGGGGCGGCAACGGCCCGTCCCGGGCGGCGCACGCCGCTGGTCATCGCGGCCGTCGCGATCGTCGCCGCGCTCGGCATCACCGCCGCCGTCGGCCTCGGCGGCAACGACGACAAGCCCGCCGGCTCCGGCTCCTCGGTCGCCGTCGTCTCCGGCGGCTCCGACTCCACGAAGGCCGCCACCGTCCTCGACCGGCCGTTCACCAAGCCCGCGCTCGTCCTCACCGACACCAAGGGCCAGAAGTACGACCTGCGGGAGCGCACCAAGGGCAAGCCGACGCTCATCTACTTCGGCTACACGCACTGCCCCGACGTCTGCCCCCTGACGATGAGCAACATCGCCATCGCCAAGAAGAAGCTCCCCAAGGCCGACCAGGACAAGCTCCAGGTCGTCTTCGTCACCACCGACCCCGAGCGGGACACCTCCGCCGAGCTCGCGAAGTGGCTGCCCGCCGCCGGCGACCCCTCCTTCACCGGCCTCACCGGCGACTTCTCCGCCATCCAGGCGGGCGCCCGGCAGATCGGCATCGGCATCGACCCGCCGAAGAAGGAGAAGGACGGCACGGTCGTCTCCATGCACGGCGCCCAGGTGATCGCCTTCTCGCCCACCACCGACCAGGGCTACGTCCTGTACGGCGAGGACGCGAGCGTCGACGACTACGCCAACGACCTGCCGAAGATCATCAAGGGGGAGAACCCGTGACCCTGACCCGCACCACCCGCTCGACGCGCACCACCGCCCTGTCCGCCGCCGTGGCGCTCGCCGCCGCGCTCGCGCTGACCGGGTGCTCGTCCTCCGAGAGCAAGCCCGACCTGCAGGTCAGCGGCGCGTACATGCCCCAGCCGGTGATGGACATGGCCGGCGGCTTCCTCACGATCAAGAACGGCGGCGACACGGCGGACAAGCTGACCTCCGTCACCAGCCCGCTCTCGGACGACGTCACCATCCACGAGTCGAAGAACCAGAAGATGCAGGAGGTGAAGTCCTTCGACATCCCCGCGAACGGCGAGCTGAAGCTCGAACGCGGTGGCAGCCACATCATGTTCATGGAGCTGAAGAAGACGCCCAAGCAGGGCGACACGGTCAGCATCGAGCTGCACTTCGAGAAGTCCGACCCGATCAAGGTCGACGTCCCCGTCGAAGCAGCCAACCACAACCCGCAGCAGCACTGAGCTCGTTGACGGAGTGACACAGAGATGACAACCACCGCCCCGCGCCTCGGCAACGCCCTGGCCCGGCTGCTGATCCTCGCGGCCGCGCTGCTCGGCACGCTGCTCGCCGGCGCCGCGCCCGCCTCCGCGCACGCGGCGCTCACCGGCAGCGACCCGAAGGACGGGGCGGTGGTCGCCACCGCCCCCAAGGAGGTCAACCTGACCTTCTCCGAACAGGTCGCCATGAGCGCCGACTCCATCCGGGTCCTCGACCCGGCGGGCCGCCGGGCCGACACCGGCGAGATCCGCGACCTGTGCAGCGGCTCCGTCGTCCGGTACGGGGTGGGGCTCCGCGCCGGACTGCCCGACGGCACGTACACCGTGGCCTGGCAGACCGTCTCGGCCGACAGCCACCCCATCGCCGGCGCCTTCACCTTCTCCATCGGAGCCCCCTCCACGACCTCCGTCGCCCTGCCCGACCAGGCGGTCGGCGGCGGCCTCGTCGGCGCCCTCTACGGCATCGCCCGCTACCTCTCGTACGCCGGGTTCGCCGTCCTCGTCGGCGGCGGCGCCTTCGTCCTGGCCTGCTGGCCGCGCGGCGCGAGCGTCCGCCCCGTCCAGCAGACGGTGGTCCGGGGCTGGCTGACCCTCACCGGCGCCACGCTCGCGATGCTGCTCCTGCGCAGCCCCTACACCGGCTCCGGGAAGCTGGCCGACGCCTTCGACCTGGCGGGCCTGCGGGCCGTCCTGGAGACGAAGACCGGCGCCGCGCTCACCTCCCGGCTGCTGCTGCTCGGCGCGGCCGCGCTCTTCGTGGCCGTCCTCTTCGGCGCCTACGCCCGCCGCACGGACCCCAAGGAGAAGAAGGACCTCGCCTTCGGGCTCGGTATCGGCGGCACCGTCGTCGCCGCCGGCATCGCCGGGACCTGGGCCCTCGCCGAGCACGCCTCGACCGGTCTCCAGCCCGGCATCGCGATGCCCGTCGACATCCTGCACCTCCTCGCCGTCGCCGCCTGGCTCGGCGGCCTCACCGTGCTCCTCGTCGCCCTCTACCGGGCGCCGTCCGTCGCACGCTCCGCCGTCGAGCGCTTCTCCAAGGTGGCCTTCGGCTCCGTCGCCGTCCTCGCGGCCACCGGGCTCTACCAGGCCTGGCGCCAGGTCGGCTCCTGGTCCGCGCTGACCGGCACCCGGTACGGCCAGCTGCTCCTGGTCAAGATCGGCCTCATGGCGGTCCTCATCGGCATCGCCTGGATCTCCCGCCGCTGGACCCAACGCCTGGCGGACCCGGCCGTGGAGGCGGCGGGTGACGCGGCCGGTGCCACGGCTGGCGACTCGGCCGGTGACGCGGCTGGCGGCACAGCTGGTGACACGGCTGGTGACTCGGCTGGAGACGCGGCTGGTGACACGGAAGCCGAGGAGCCCGAGGACGGGCCCGAGGCCGCGGACGAGGCGACTGGTGCCGCCGGTCCCGACGACGAGCCCGAGGCCGCCGACGGACCGACCGGTGCCGCCGATCCCGAGCGGGCCGCGCAGCTCGCCCGGCAGCGGACCGCCGTCGCCACCGCGCGGCGCAAGCGGGAGCGGGACGCCGACCCCGAGCGGACCGGTCTGCGCCGCTCGGTGCTGACCGAGGCCGCCGTCGCGGTCGTCCTGCTCGCTGTGACCACGGTCCTCACCTCCACCGAGCCCGGCCGCACCGAGGAGGAGGCCGGGCGGGCCACCGCCGCCTCCGGCCCGGCCGCCGTACCCGACCGGCCCGTCGACATCCGGATGCCCTTCGACACCGGCGGCGTCGACGGCAAGGGCGTCGTCCGTCTCAGCCTCGACCCCGGCCGCACCGGCGCCAACGCGCTCCACATCTTCGTCGAGCGCCCCAACGGCAAGCCGCTGGACGTCCCCGAGATCAAGCTCGCCCTCACCCTGGAGGCGAAGAACGTGGGCCCGCTGCCCGTCGCCCCCGACCGGATCCAGACCGGACACTGGAGCGCGAGCGGCGTCCAGATCCCGATGCCCGGCGAATGGAAGATCCAGGTGACCGTCCGTACCTCCGAGATCGACCAGACCACCATCGACAAGAACGTGAAGATCGGCTGAGCCCAGTGACCGACAGCGACAACCTCGATCTCTCCCGGCGGCGCCTGCTCGGCGTCGCCGGCGCGGCGGGCGCGGCCGGCCTCGTCGCCGGCGCGGCCGGCGGCGTCGGGATCTCCGCGGCCCTGTCCGGCGACGACACCGCCGCCGGGACCGGCTCCGGCGGCTCCCCCGCCCTGACCACCGTCGGCTCGACCGCGGTGATGTTTCACGGGAAACATCAGGCCGGCATCACCACCCCCCTCCAGTCCCGCGGTCATCTGATCGCCTTCGACCTCGCCCCGGGCGCCGGCCGCAAGGAGGCCGCAGCCCTGCTGCGCCGCTGGTCGGCCACGGCGAAGGTGCTGATGTCGGGCAAGGCCCCGGCCGAGGACACCGGGATCGCGCTCGACGCGGGTCCCTCCTCCCTCACGGTCACCTTCGGTTTCGGCCGGACCTTCTTCGACCGCACCGGGCTCACCTCGCGCCGTCCCGCCGAGCTGGACCCGCTGCCCGCCTTCTCCGCCGACGCCCTGGACCCCCGGCGCTCGGAGGGCGATCTGTGGGTGCAGATCGGCGCCGACGACGCGCTCGTCGCCTTCCACGCGCTGCGCGCCGTCCAGAAGGACGCCGGGGACGCGGCCCGGGTGCGCTGGCAGATGAACGGCTTCAACCGCTCGGCCGGCGCCACCGCCCAGCCGATGACCGCCCGGAACCTGATGGGCCAGGTCGACGGCACGGGCAATCCCAAGCCCACGGACCCCGACTTCGACCGGCGGATCTTCGTCCCGGCCGGGGCGGACGGCGGGCAGGAGTGGATGGCCGGCGGCTCGTACGCGGTGGTGCGCCGGATCCGGATGCTGCTCGACGACTGGGAGAAGCTGCCGCTGGACCGTCAGGAGAAGGTGATCGGGCGCCGGAAGTCCGACGGGGCCCCGCTCACCGGCGGCTCCGAGACCACCAAGCTCGACCTGAACAAGTTCGGTCCCGACGGGAAGCCGGTGATCCCCGACAACGCCCACTCCCGGATCTCCGCCCCCGAACAGAACGGCGGGGCGGCGATGCTGCGCAGGCCGTTCTCCTTCCACGACGGGATCGGTCCGGACGGGACGCCGGACGCGGGCCTCCTCTTCGTCTGCTGGCAGGCGGACCCGCTCAGGGGCTTCGTCCCGGTGCAGCGCAAGCTCGACCGGGGCGACGCGCTGTCCGCGTTCATCCGTCACGAGGCGAGCGGTCTCTTCGCGGTCCCGGGCGGCCCGGCCGAGGGCGAGTACGTGGGCCAGCGCCTCCTGGAGGCCTGACCACCACGACCGGAGCGAGCGCCTGCCCGGCCCGGGCGGGCGCCAGAGCGGCCCCCGACGGCACCGGCGAGGCCCGGGCAGGCACCGAAGCGGTCCGGGCAGGCACCGAAGCGGCCCGGGCGGGCTGCCGTCCGAGGGGTGAGAGGCCTCGCTCGGGCGGCCGCTCGGGGCGGCGGCGACCATTAGGGTGACGGTATGTCCGCCACCCGGTACACCTTTCTCGGCCCCGAAGGCACCTTCACTGAGGCGGCGCTGCGCACGCTGCCCGAGGCCGCGACGCGGGAGCTCGTCCCGATGCTCTCGGTCCCCGCCGCCCTCGACGCCGTACGGAACGGGGAGGCGGCGGCCGCGCTCGTCCCGATCGAGAACTCGGTCGAGGGCGGGGTGACCGCGACCCTGGACGAGCTGGCCTCCGGCGAGCCGCTGATGATCTACCGCGAGGTGCTCCTCCCGATCGCCTTCGCGCTGCTCGTCCGGCCCGGGACGAAGCTCTCGGAGATCAAGACGGTCACGGGCCACCCGGTGGCCCAGCCGCAGGTCCGGAACTGGCTGCGGGCGAAGCTGCCCGAGGCGGTGTGGGAGTCGGCGGCCTCGAACGCGGACGGGGCCCGGCTGGTGCAGGAGGGCCGGTTCGACGCCGCCTTCGCGGGGGAGTTCGCGGCGGCGACGTACGGCCTGGAAGCGCTGGTCTCGGAGATCCACGACGCGGAGAACGCCGAGACCCGGTTCGTGCTGGTGGGCCGGCCCGCCCGGCCTGCGGCTCCGACGGGCGCGGACAAGACCTCGGTGGTGCTGTGGCTGGGTGACGATCATCCGGGTGCCCTCCTCGAACTGCTCCAGGAATTCGCTGTGCGCGGGGTGAACCTGATGCTGATCCAGTCCCGGCCCACGGGGGCGGGGATCGGGAACTACTGCTTCGCCGTGGACACCGAGGGCCATATCTCGGACCGGCGGGTGGGCGAGGCGCTGATGGGCCTCAAGCGGATCTGCCCCAAGGTGCGGTTCCTCGGCTCGTACCCCCGGGCGGGTGTCGCGGTCGAGGACGTGTCGGCGCTGCGGCGCGGGACTTCGGACGTGGAGTTCATGGCGGCCTCCGACTGGCTGGCGAGGGCCCAGGACGGTCGGGCCTGAGTCGATGGTGACCGAACGCTCCCGGCGGTGTGAGCGTTCGTCCACAGGTACGAACCACTAGTCCTACCTGCATACTTTTCGGTTACCCACAGAGGTTATCCACAGGGCCGCGTGAGGCCTGGGGACAAGTCGACACCTCATCGAGACAAGGTCGACAAATCACCCCACTCACCCCCCGACACCGCGTGCGCCATCCACAGCGCGCCGCTGACGCCCTCGTCAGCGGCCTTCTCGGGACCCACCCGTTGGAGCGAGCAATTCCCACCCAAATGAGTGCGTGACGGGTGTTTGATCACGGAATTCCCAGGCACGATGAGGGAAATCCACGTGATCCTCTCCGTAGTCCACAGATCTTCCGCACAGCCTGTGGATAAGTGAATGGGACAAGCCCCCGGCGGGCCCTCGGCCAGCAATTCCACGACTCTCAATTCGGGCGAATCAACACGCGCCCCCTTATCCGGTGGGGCCGGGCGAACGCGCACCGGTAGCCTGGTGGGGTGATTGACCTTCGCCTGCTCCGTGAGGACCCCGACCGTGTTCGCGCCTCCCAGCGCGCCCGTGGAGAGGACGTCGCGCTCGTCGACGCCCTGCTCTCCGCCGATGAGCGGCGCAGGTCGTCCGGCGTCCGCTTCGACGAGCTCCGATCCGAGCAGAAGGCGCTCGGCAAGCTGATCCCCAAGGCCACCCCCGAGGAGCGCGCCGAGCTCCTGAAGAGGGCCGAGCAGCTCAAGACCGACGTCAAGGCCGCCGAGGCCGAGCAGAACGAGGCCGACGAGACGGCCAGGCAGCTCCTGCTCCAGCTCGGGAACATCGTCCACACGGACGTCCCGGTCGGCGGCGAGGAGGACTTCGTCGTCCTCGAGACGCACGGCACCATCCGCGACTTCGCGGCCGAGGGCTTCGAGCCCAAGGACCACCTGGAGCTGGGCGAGGCGCTCGGCGCCATCGACGTCGAGCGGGGCGCCAAGGTCTCCGGCTCGCGCTTCTACTACCTGACCGGCGTCGGCGCCCTTCTGGAGCTCGCCCTGGTCAACGCCGCGATCGCCCAGGCCACCGAGGCCGGCTTCATCCCCATGCTGACCCCCGCGCTGGTCCGCCCGCGCGCCATGGAGGGCACCGGCTTCCTCGGCCAGGCCGCGGAGAACGTGTACCACCTGGAGAAGGACGACTACTACCTCGTCGGCACCTCCGAGGTCCCCCTCGCCGCGTACCACATGGACGAGATCATCGAGGCCGACAAGCTGCCGCTGCGGTACGCGGGCTTCTCGCCCTGCTTCCGCCGCGAGGCCGGCACGTACGGCAAGGACACCCGGGGCATCTTCCGCGTCCACCAGTTCGACAAGGTCGAGATGTTCTCGTACGTCGCGCCGGAGGACGCCGAGGCCGAGCACCAGCGCCTTCTGGAGTGGGAGAAGCAGTGGCTGACCTCCCTGGAGCTGCCGTTCCAGGTCATCGACGTCGCCACCGGTGACCTCGGCGCCTCCGCCTCCCGCAAGTTCGACTGCGAGGCGTGGATCCCGACGCAGGGCAAGTACCGCGAGCTGACCTCCGCCTCGAACTGCGACAGCTTCCAGGCCCGCCGTCTCTCCGTCCGCATGCGCGACGACAAGGACGGCAAGAAGGTCGTCCAGCCGCTCGCCACCCTGAACGGCACGCTGTGCGCCGTACCGCGCACGATCGTGGCGATCCTGGAGAACCACCAGCTGCCCGACGGTTCGGTGCGGGTGCCCGAGGTGCTCCGCCCGTACCTCGGCGGCCGTGAGGTCCTGGAGCCGGTCGCCAAGTGAGTCCCTTCCCCTACCGCCTGGTCGCGACGGACCTCGACGGCACGCTGCTGCGGGCCGACGAGTCCGTCTCGGGCCGCACACGGGACGCGCTCGCCGCCGTGACGGCGGCAGGTGCCGCGCACATCGTGGTCACCGGCCGGGCCGTGCCCTGGACCCGGCACATCCTCGACGACCTCGGCTACCAGGGGATCGCGGTGTGCGGGCAGGGCGCGCAGGTCTACCACGCCGGTGAGCACCGGCTGCTGACCTCGCTGACCCTGGACCGGCAGCTCGCGGGGCTCGCCCTCTCCAAGATCGAGGCGGAGGTGGGCCCGCTCGCGGTGGCCGCGAGCCGTGACGGTCTGGACGGCGAGGTCCTGATGGGCCCCGGCTACCGGGCGCAGGAGGGGCCGCTGCCGTACGTCTCGTACGAGGACCCGGCGGAGCTGTGGTCGGCGCCGCTGACCAAGCTGTACGTCCAGCATCCGACGCTGACCGACGACGAGCTGACCCGCGTGGCGCGGGAGACGGTCGGCGGGCTCGTGGACGTCGTCATGGCGGGCCCGGGCATCGTGGAGATCCTCCCGCTCGGCCTGAGCAAGGCGACCGGTCTGTCGCTCGCGGCGCGCCGGCTCGGTGTGAGGGCCGCGGAGACGATCGCGTTCGGCGACATGCCGAACGACATCCCGATGTTCGGCTGGGCGTCGCACGGCGTGGCCATGGGCAACGCGCACGAGGAGCTGCGGGCGGTGGCGGACGAGGTGACCGCCTCGAACGAGGAGGACGGCATCGCGCTCGTCCTGGAGCGTCTGCTCTCGGCCTGACCGGCTGGATTCCGTACGAAGGCCCGCTCCCCCGAGGGGAGCGGGCCTTCGCGGGTTCACGGCCCGCGCGGACCGGGGTCCACGCGCTCGAAGCGGCCGCACCCGGGGGATCCCCCGTGTCCCCCGTACAACTAGTGTGCGCCGGGCGGGCGTTCGACGGCGACTGGTTTTCCCGGGGGCGGCGCCCCGCGGGTGAGCGGGTAGCAGCCGAGGCCGATCGCCAGCGAGATCGCGTGGCCGAGGTCGGTGTAGGTGCGGTCGGCGGCGAGCGGTACGAGGAAGAAGGCCAGCACTCCGGCGAGGTAGAACCAGCGCCAGGGGTGGGGCAGCCGGTAGGTCAGGATGCCGGCCGAGGCGGCCAGGCCGTAGCTGACGCCGATGTCGACGACGTGCGCCATGCTGCGCGGCACGTCGTGGAGCTGGATGGCCGCCAGGACCACCTGCTGGCTGATGAGCGTGGCCGCGACGTGGGCGCCGGCGACGGTGAGGAGCCATTTCGGGGTGCCGAGCCAGCGTTCCACGGGGGCGTGGAACACCTCGAAGAGCACCGCGTACAGCAGGAGGTCGGCCGGGTTCTCGATCCAGAAGCCACTGCCGAGCAGCGCCCGCATCGGGTGGTGCGCGAGCTGGTACAGATTGCTGCTGTTGCGGTGCAGGAGATAGGTCTCCAGGCCGTGCGGGGAGAGCGCGATGACGAGGCTGGTGATCGCGATGACCGCCAGCCACACATGCGTACCGGGTGACGAACGCACCCACGACCTGATCGGCCGGGACGGTTCGCCACCCGGTGAGGTTTCGCTCGGCACCTTTCAGTGCCTATCACCCGGAGCTGGGAGAAACCTCAGAAATTGATCATGTGTCCGGCAATACCGTGGATCGCTTCCTTCACGGCCTCGCCCAGGGTCGGGTGCGCGTGGACGTTCCGGGCGACCTCGTGGACCGTGAGGTCCCACTGCTGGGCCAGGGTCAGCTCGGGCAGCAGCTCGGTGACGTCGGGGCCGATCAGGTGGGCGCCGATGATCTCGCCGTACTT